>CP076546.1:2831538-3146153 GCA_018889975.1 Bacillus sp. NP157 | reverse complement strand
TTTGATCGATCCGTCGCGCTTCGCGTCGAATCCGTCGAGCGCCGCCGCGACCTTGCTGCAGAACCTTTCGGCACGCCTTTCCGTGCTCGGCTTCGACAAGACCGTCACCGGCAGCTTCAGCGCGGGCGATCGCGACACGCTCACCTACATCGATACGCCACATACCTGCCAGCTGATGAGCCGTGGCTATTCGGTGCGCACGCGCACGGGCGACCATAACGACATCCAGTTCAAGTTCCGCCATCCGGACGAAGAGCTGTCTTACTGGACCGATGTCTCGGGCGCCGGGAAGAACAAGGATACGAAGCTGGAAACCGACGTGACGCCGGGCGGACTGGTGCTCGCGCACTCGACCAAGCAGGACGCGATGACGACGCCGGCCACGGTCGCCGACCTGGCCAAACAGTTCCCGGGTGCGTCCGCGTTGTCGGCCATCAACAGCTCCTCGCTGTCGAAGGTTGCCGGCGTGACGGTCACCCAGCAGGAATACGACGGCCCGGTGTCCGACCTCGGCCAGTCGCAGGCGGAGTTCGCGCTGACCCTGTGGTACGTGGACGGTGCGGCCACGCCCACGCTGGCGGAACTGTCGTTCCGCGTTGAAGCGGATGCCGATAAATACTTCACCACGCCGGTGCTACAGCGCTCTCAGCTGCTCAACCAGGCCATCGGTTCGATCGGCAACGGCTGGAACGTTGCCAACGACGGCGGCAAGACCAGCTGGCTCTACGCCTACAAGTCCCCCGCCTACCCCAACGGCTTCTGCCAGTAACCCACCAGAACCCGTTTTGTAGGAGCGACCCTGGTCGCGACGGCTCTTGGCGGTCGCGACCAGGGTCGCTCCTACACTCCTCCCCATCACCCCTTCGGCGCAGCCTCGCTACACGCCGCACCATGGCACGCAATCTCGATCGGCGTGCTGGTACCCGGGCAGGCGCTGTAGAAGCGTGCATCCGTGCCGCCGACGCTACGCACATGCAGCAGCCGCTCGCACTGGTGCTTCGAGGCGATGTCCTGCGCCGCGACGAACATTGGCTTGCTGACGCGATCGTCCAGCGCGGCGATCCCGCCCGGTGCAGGTGCAAGCGTCGGCTCCGCTGCCGTCGCAGCAGACGTCGCCGGCACGGCAGTGGCGGCAGGCGCGGCTGTCGCGTCGTCCGCGGGCGCAGGCGTGGCAGCGGCAGCCACGGCAGCGGTCGGTGCCGCCGGCACGGCCGCGATCGAATCAGCGGCAGGCGCCGGCACGGGCGTGTGCGCATCACCCGCGTTGTCTTCCGGCATGCGGAACGCAGCAACGTCCGTGCGCAGCAGTTTGAGCGAACGAACTTCCTTCTCGCCTTCGGCGTCGCTCACCTGGTGCAGCCCGGTGCGCGCGATGAAGAAACCGATCTTCACGTCCTGCCACACGTAATAGCGCTGGCCGGCCTTCACGTCGATGTCGAGCGTGGCGGTGTTCTCGCCGCGCGAGGTGATGGTGTGCTTGCCCGGCGCGAGGGCCAGTTTGAAGAAGCTGTCCGGGCCGGTGGAGCCGACGGTGGTCTGGTCCACGTCGATGCCGAGGCTAATGGCAGCGCCGAGGATGGTGTTGCGGTAGATGTAGACGACCGCCTTGTCGGTGAGCGGTACGAAGACCTTGGCCTTGTCGCTGGTGGCGCGATCGACGCGATGGACCGGCGCGCAGCCGGCGAGCGTGAACGCGATCGCCAACGCCGCGGTGGCGGCGAAGTGCTTGCGAATCATTGGTTGCTTCCCCCTGTAGGAATGCGCGGGCGATCCATTCGCCTGCGCGGACGCATCGTAGCGCGCCAGCCCGGGCGTGCAACAGGGCCCGGGCTGGCCTTACCGCTTATGCGTATGGCTTAGACCGGCTCGAGCCAGCCCCAGCGATCCTGCGTCTTGCCGCTGAACAGGCCGAAGTACAGGTCCTGCAGGCGACGGGTGATCGGGCCGGCCTTGCCGGTGCCGACCTGCTTGCTGTCGACCGAGCGGATCGGGGTGACCTCGGCGGCAGTGCCGCACATCAGGATCTCGTCGGCGAGGTATAGGTACTCGCGCGGCAGGTCGCGTTCGATGACCTCGATGCCTTCCTCGCGCGCCAGCGTGATCAGGGTATGGCGGGTGATGCCGGTGAGGATGGACGCGCTCGCCGGGGTGGTATGCAGGGCGCCATCGAAAACGAGGAACAGGTTCTCGCCCGCGCCTTCGCTGAGCAGGCCGGTGGAGGCCAGCGCAATGCCCTCGCCGAAGCCGAGACGGCGCGCTTCACGCGCGATCAGCTGGCCGGAAAGGTAGTTACCGCCGGCCTTCGCACCGGCCGGGATCGTATTCGGGGCGAACCGCTGCCAGCTCGACACGCAGGCGTCGATGCCGTTTTCCAGCGCCTCGGGCCCGAGGTACGGACCCATCGGCCAGCTGGCCACGGCCACGTCGATCGGTGTCTCGGCCGAGAGACCGAAGCCGCCGAGGCCACGATAGGCGACCGGGCGCAGGTAAGCGGCGCTCTGCTCGTTTTTACTGATCACGGTGCGGCAGGCGTCGGCCAGCTCGTCGATCGTGTACGGCAGCACCATGTCGTAAATCTTTGCGGACAGGTACAGGCGCTTGAGATGATCGGTCAGGCGGAAGATCGCGGCGCCATCCGGCGTCTCATAGCTGCGGATGCCTTCGAAAACGGACGAGCCGTAATGCAGGGCATGCGACATGACATGTGCCGTGGCATCGCGCCAGGCCTTCACCTGGCCGTTCTGCCAGATCCATTCGGGGTAGTTCTGCGACATGGGAGCGCTCCGGAGGGGACCGCTCATCATAACGGCTAAGCCTGCCCGCCACATGGCGCGCCGCGCCATCCCAGGCCCGCGGCCATGCGCCTTACGTCGGCGGCCGCAACCACAGGCAGCCCGAGTCCTTCACCACGCCGAAGTGCACGTGCCGGGTCGAGCCATCTCCGGTCGGTCGGGTGACCGCGTCGATCCCGTCCGTTTCGTCGCCTTCCAGGGAGAGCAGGGTTTGCCTGACCACGCCCTCGAGCGTGCGAATGTTCTCCACCGCACCCCCGCTGCCGTAGCCGGTCCAGAGGGTGAGCCCGCCGATGCGGTTCGCGTCGCGGGTGGTGAAGGCGGTGGCCACCGCGATGCGCAGGGTCGCCATGTCCTTGGCGCAGAGCAGGCCCGTGCTGGGCGAGGCGCCCGGCGCGGCCGCGCTGGAGCTGGCCGGGGCGGGCGGCATCACCGACGTGGCCCCGACGAGATTGCACGGCTGGTCGGAAAAGACCGGCCGGCCGTCCTTGCCGATGCAGCGGTGGATCGTCGTCTGCGCGGCGACCGGAAGGGTCGCGAGCAACAGGATGAGCAGGAAGACGGCACGGATCACGGGAAGGGCGGCTGGGGGCATAAGGCGCCATCATCCGCGACCGCCGGGGATTACGCCATGACGGCGAGCACGTTTGCCGTCACCCAAGCCGTTCGAGCACGGCCGTGGTCGCCCGGGCCCTGTTGATCGTATAGAAATGCAGGCCAGGCGCGCCGCCGTCGAGCAGGCGCCGGCAAAGCTCGGCCACCACGTCGGCCCCGAGGTCGCGGACGGCCGCGGCGTCGTCGCCATGCGCCTGCATCCGCTTGACGATCCAGCGCGGTATTTCGGCACCGCATTGCTCTGAAAACCGGCGCAACTGGCTGAAGTTGGCGATGGGCATGATTCCCGGAACGATCGGGATGTTCACGCCGAGCCGGCTGACGTCGTCCACGAAGCGGAAATACGCGTCCGAGTTGAAGAAGTACTGGGTGATGGCGCCGTTCGCGCCGGCGTCGCACTTCGCCTTGAAGTGGCGCAGGTCGACCAGGGCGTTGTCGGCCTGGGGATGCGTTTCCGGATAGGCCGCCACCTCGATGTGGAAATGGTCGCCGCTGTGCTCGCGGATGAAGCCGACCAGTTCCGCGGCGTAGCGAAAGTCGCCCGGCGTGGCCATGCCCGAGGGCAGGTCGCCGCGCAGCGCGACGATGCGGCGGCAGCCGCGCTCCTTGTACTCGTCGAGCAGGGCGCGGATCTCGGCCCGGGTGCCGCCCATGCAGGACAGGTGGGGCGCCACCGACAGGCCGTGCTGGCTGCGCAGCCGCTTCACCGTGTCGCCGGTGTAGCTCAGGGTCGAACCGCCGGCACCGAAGGTCACCGAGACGTAGTCGGGCGCATGGTTTTTCAGCCGGTCGACCGCCTTGTCCAGCTGGTCGCGCTGTTCGTCGGTCTTGGGCGGGAAGAATTCGAAGCTGATGGCGGGCATGGGTCGACACCGTAGAGCGATGTGCCGAGTATATATCTTTCCATCCAGATGGAAAGATGGCTATTCATGGTGCGAGAGGCCGTCGGCGCCACGCCGTCTCGTTCAGCATCACCCTGCAAAATGAGTCGTCACCGACCGTTTCCCCTGGAGCTTCCGATGCCCGTATTCACCCCTGTCGTCGCGCCCTGTACCGCCGGGATGTTGTCGCTGGCCACGGACGGGCGCGATGGCGACCTAGACGGCATGTCCCACGGCGGCAGCTATCTGGTCGTGACGAACAAGGCCGGCAAAGCGTGCACCGTGCCCGGCCTGCCGATGGTGTCGTTGAAGGACGCCCAGGGCGCGGTGCTGCCGGCGGCACGCAAGGCGCCGGTCGGCATGCATCCTGGCCCGGCCGTCGTGCCGGTGCGGCTGGAACCCGGTGCCAGCGCGCAGGCTTCCCTGCGCTGGGTGTCGGGGGAGGTCTTCGACAAGAGCCGCTGCGTCGACCCCGCGCGCGTTGAAGTCCGCTTCGGCGACCAGGTGCTGCGCGCCGACCTCGCCGGCCACCTGTGTGGCGAAGACGGCAAGCCGATCGACTTCGAACAGTCGACGCTTACCAGCGTGCGCTGACGTTGAAGTAAGCCCCGCCCCGTAGCATCCTGTGCGCGGGCCAGACAGGGCCCGCCAGGCGCCACGCGGCGGCCGGCATACAAGGGACAGGGGGCAATGTGGTGTTGACGAAGATCCGTGCCGGGGCACTGTGCCTCGCGGTCGCGCTGGCGTGCGCGTGTTCGAAGGAAGGCGGCGAGACGACGGTCGCCACGAGCGCGCCGTTGCCGACCACGGCGCCCGAACTCATGCAGCGGTACATCGACTGTGCGCGGAAAGCCGACCTTCCGTGCGCCGAAGCTGCGGTGCAGGCCTACGTGAAACTGCGCCCGACCGACGACAAGGGGCTTGGAACGCTGGCGTTCGTGCTCAACCAGGAAGGCAAGGACAAGGAGGCCATCGCGGTGTACCAACAGGTGCTCGCCGATGGCGTGGGCACCTACGATGTGTTCGCTGGCTACGCGGACAGCCTGGCAAAGGTCGGCCGCACCGACGAAGCGATCGACTGGTCGTACAAGACGCTGAAGCTCGTGCCATCGCTGGTCGACGTGCGCGGCAATCTCGCCAAGCTCCTGGTTCGGCAGCATCGTCGCCACGAAGCGCTGGCCCTGCTCACCGAATTCGACCAGCACCTGGATGCGCTCGGGCACGATGCGTACTTCACCGGCCAGCGCGTCGCCATCGAATCGCTACCCGACGACGGCGCGGCGACGCAGGGCGAGCTTGTACAGCTCCGCCTCGTGAAGCTGGACAACACGTACTACGCACCGGTGCAGGCCGGGAAAGGTCCGACCGAAGCCTTCGTCGTCGACACCGGCGCAACGACCACGGCCGTGGACGACATTTTCCTCGCCGATTCCAAGGTGCCTTACCGCGTGACCCGCGGCCAGGTAACCATCCGCCTGGCCGATGGACACAGCACCGTCGCCCGCGAAGTGGTCATCGAGCATCTGCACGTCGGTGCTTTCGATCTTGAGAACGTGAAGGCACTCGCATGCCGGGATTGCGCACTGCTGCTGGGCGTCAACGTCCTCTCGCAATTCAACATCAACTCCACCGAAGTGCAGGGCGTCGACACGATGACCCTGAGTCGTCGCGAGCCTGGTGCATCCCAGGCTAACAAGGCGCCATAAAAAAAGCGCCACCCGTGAGGGTGGCGCCTTGGTTCCCTGTAGGAGCGCGCCTGCGCGCGACCTACACAGTCAGCGAAGCCGCTGCTTAGTAGCGGTAATGATCCGGCTTGTACGGGCCTTCCACCGGCACGCCGATGTAGTCGGCCTGGTCCTTGGTGAGCACGGTCAGCTTCACGCCGATCTGCTCGAGGTGCAGGCGGGCGACTTCTTCGTCGAGCTTCTTCGGCAGGCGGTACACCGTGTTCTCGTACTTGTCCTTGTTCGCCCACAGGTCGAGCTGGGCGAGGGTCTGGTTCGAGAAGCTGTTCGACATGACGAAGCTCGGATGGCCATGGGCGCAGCCGAGATTGACCAGGCGGCCTTCGGCCAGCATGTAGATGCTGTTGCCGGTGGCGAAGGTGTAGCGATCGACCTGCGGCTTGATGTTCTCGCGGGTGACATCCTTCGCGCCGTTCAGGCGGTCCATCTGGATCTCGTTGTCGAAGTGGCCGATGTTGCAGACCAGGGCGTTGTTCTTCATCTTCGCCATGTGTTCCAGCGTGATGATGTCCTTGTTGCCCGTGGTGGTCACATAGATGTCGCCGAGGCCGAGTGTGTCTTCGATCGTGGTGACCTGGAAGCCTTCCATCGCCGCCTGCAGGGCGTTGATCGGATCGATTTCCGTGACGATCACGCGGGCACCGAAGCCCTTCAGCGAATGCGCGCAGCCCTTGCCCACGTCGCCATAACCGCAGACGACGGCGACCTTGCCCGCGACCATCAGGTCGGTCGCGCGCTTGATGCCGTCGGCGAGCGATTCGCGGCAGCCGTAGAGGTTGTCGAACTTCGACTTGGTGACCGAGTCGTTGACGTTGATGGCCGGGACCAGCAGCTTGCCGGCTTCGGCGAGCTGGTACAGGCGATGGACGCCGGTGGTGGTCTCTTCCGACACGCCCCTCCATTCGGCGGCGATCTTCTTGAACCAGCCCGGGCGCGCGGCGGCGGTCTTCTTGACCAGGTCCTTGATGACCTGCTCTTCGTGGTTGCCGCTCGGGGTATTAACCCAGTCGCTGCCGTCTTCGAGCTCCACGCCCTTGTGGATGAACAGGGTGGCGTCGCCACCGTCGTCCACGATCAGCTGCGGGCCGAGTTCACCCGGATGGGTCAGCATGTCGAGCGTGCAGTCCCAGTACTCTTCCAGCGACTCGCCCTTCCAGGCGAACACCGGCAGGTCGCCAGCGGCAAGCGCCGCGGCCACGTCGTCCTGGGTGGAGAAGATGTTGCAGGACGCCCAACGCACCGAGGCACCCAGCTCGCGCAGGGTCTCGGCGAGCACGGCGGTTTCCTTGGTGACATGCAGCGAGCCGGAAAGGCGCACGCCCTTGAGCGGCTTTTCCTTCGAATAACGGGCGCGGATCTGCATCAGGCCCGGCATTTCTTCTTCCGCCATGCGGATGCGGCGGCGGCCGAGGGCGGCGAGGGAGATGTCGCGGACCTTGAAGTCCTGCGTCGCGGTGTCTTTGGTGACGGCGTTCATGGTGGCGTAGCTCCGGATGGTTACGGGGGCGCCGTTGTGCGGGAAGCCGCGCCGAGCCTGGCCATCGGGGGAGCCCCTACGGTCGCAGCGCCCCTCGGCGGGCGGAACAGTCGGGGATTATATCGCGGAATTGCGATGGGGCGATGAATGGGGGCGGGAGGCGGGAAGTGGGGGCGATTATCCGGCGAGCGACTGACGGCGCCGGTAGCCCACGGATGCGTTAACGCCAGTACAGCGGCGGTCGTACCTCAGGCGATCGTCGGCCCTCGCGCCCCCGTTTCCCATCCCCCATCTCCGCTCCTTCACCCTTTTTCGCTATCTTCGAAGTCTCACTGCACGCGAGCGACCTCATGCAACCCACGCGCGATCCCGAATTCCTTCCCCACGACGGCCCCCTGCGCGAGGACGTCCGGCGGCTTGGTGCCCTGGTGGGCCAGATGCTGGCCGAGCAGGGCGGACAGGCCTTTTTCGAGCGGGTGGAGCAGGTGCGCACCACGGCGATCCATCGGCGCCGTAGCGGGGCCGCGGTGGATGCGCTCGCCGAGAGCCTCACGGGGCTGGATGCGGCCGACGCGGAGGCGCTGGCCCGCGCGTTCGCGACGTACTTCCAGGCGGTGAACACCGCCGAGCGGGTGCATCGGATCCGTCGTCGCCGCGATTACCAGCGCGAGGGCAAGGGCGCGCAGCCGGAGTCGCTGGCCGCGGTGCTGGGCCAGTTGAAGGCGGAAGGCGTGACGCGCGAGGAGCTGGGCGCGTTGCTCGGCAAGCTGGATGTCGAGCCGGTCTTTACCGCGCATCCGACGGAGGCCGTACGCCGCTCGCTGCTCGAGAAGGAACAGGAAATCGTCCGTGCCCTCGTCGACGAGTTCGATCCGACGCGGACGCCGCAGGAATTGCGCGACGACGATGCGCGCATCCTGATGGCGTTGTCCGCTGGCTGGCAGACCGCCGAAGCCTCGCCCGTGCGGCCCAGCGTGTCGGACGAGTTCGACCACGTCGGCTTCTACGTGTCCCGGCCGATCTACCGCGTGTTGCCGGCACTTTACGAAGCGCTGGAACAGGCCATCGTCGAGCATTACGGCGAAGGCGTGGCGATTCCACGCCTGCTGCGCTTCGCTACCTGGGTCGGCGGCGACATGGACGGCAATCCCAACGTCAATGCGCAGACCATCGCGGCCACGCTTTCCGCACAGCGGTCGCTGGTGCTCGAGCGTTACATCGAGGGGCTGGGCGAACTCGGTCGGCTGCTTAGCCAGACCATCGACCGGGTCGAGCTCAACGACAAGCTCGAACGCCGGCTCGAACACTATCGCGACCGCCTGCCGGAAGCGGCGGCGCGGATCCGCCCGCGCCATGCCGACATGCCATACCGCTCGTTCCTCGCCTTCGTCGCGGCCCGCCTCGAGGCGACGCTCGCGGAAGATGGCGACGGCTACGCGTCGGCCGACGAGTTCGTCGACGACATCGCGCTGGTCGAGAAGAGCCTGCTGGAAAACGGCGGGCAGCACGCTGGTGCGTATGCCGTGGGTCGCCTGCTCTGGCGCGCCCGCACGTTCGGCTTCCACCTCGCGCGGCTGGACGTGCGCCAGGATGCCCGCGTGCACGACGAAGCACTGGGTGCCCTGCTGGACGACAGTGGCTGGGCCGATCGCGAAGCCGACGCGCGTGCGAAGACGCTGCGTCCCTACGCCGCGGGCGAACGCAGCTTCGTCGCCGGCGACGCGAACGAGGCAGCGACCTCGTTGCGCGAGGTGTTCGCGACGCTGGCCGACGCACGCAAGCGTTACGGCCACCAGGCAACCGGGCTCTACATCATCAGCATGGCCGAGACCGCCGCCGACGTGCTTGCCGTGCTGGCGCTCGCGCGCCGCGGTGGCTTGCTGGAAGAGGGGCGCGTGCCGCTCGACGTAGCGCCGCTGTTCGAGACCATCGACGACCTGAAGGGCGGCCCGGCAACCCTGCAGGCCCTGATCGATGACCCCGTCTACCGCGCGCACCTGAAGGCGCGTGGCGATCGCCAGTGGGTGATGCTCGGCTATTCCGACAGTGGCAAGGATGGCGGCACGGTGGCCTCGAAGTGGAGCCTGCAGCGCGCCCAGGTCGAACTGCTGGAGGTCGCGGCGAAAGCCGGCATCCGCATCGCCTTCTTCCATGGCCGCGGTGGCTCGGCAAGCCGTGGCGGTTCGCGGATCACGCCCGCGCTGATGGCGTCGCCGCGTGGTTCGGTCGCCGGCGTATTGCGCGTGACCGAGCAGGGTGAGGTGATCCACCGCAAGTACGGCATCCGCGCGCTCGCGGTGCGCAACCTCGAACAGACCCTCGGCGCGGTCATGCGCGCATCGCTGCGGCCGCGCGTCGCTGAAGTGCGCGAGTCGGGCTGGAAGGACGTCATGGCCCGGCTGTCCGACGAAAGCCGCAAGGCCTACCGCGCCTTCGTCGACATGGATGGCTTCGTGGATTATTTCCGTGGCGCCACGCCGATCGACGTCATCGAGCGCATGACCCTCGGCTCGCGCCCGGCACGCCGGCGCAGCATGAAGGGCGTCGAAGACCTGCGCGCGATCCCGTGGGTGTTCTCCTGGACGCAGTGCCGCGCCGTGCTCACCGGCTGGTATGGATTGGGCAGCGCGCTGGACGTGGTC
Source organism: Bacillus sp. NP157 (assembly GCA_018889975.1). Classification (NCBI taxonomy): domain Bacteria; kingdom Bacillati; phylum Bacillota; class Bacilli; order Caryophanales; family Bacillaceae; genus Bacillus; species Bacillus sp. NP157. The sequence goes on along the minus strand of CP076546.1, from coordinate 3,136,001 downwards.
GCTCGCGAGCACGGCGAGGAAACCCTCGCCCGGATGGCCCAGGAATGGGCGTTCTTCGCGACCATGCTCGACGACGTGGAAATGGTGCTGGCCAAGGCCGACATCGACATCGCCGAGGCCTTCTCGGAGCTCGCCGGGCCGCTGCACGAGCGCTTCTTCCCCAAGGTGCGCGAAGAGTTCGAGCGCACGGTGGGCTGGGTGCTCAAGCTGAAGGGCGCGAGCGAGCTGCTCCAGCGCGAACCGCGCCTCGCCAACTCCATCCGCCTGCGCAACCCCTACGTCGACCCGATGAGCCTGCTCCAGGTCGACCTGTTGAAGCGCTGGCGCGCCACCGGTGGCAAGGACGACGCCCTGCTCAATGCCCTGGTTGCCTGCGTGAACGGCGTCTCCCAGGGCCTGCAGAACACCGGCTAACGGTGGCGCTTACCCTTCCAGCTCTTCCCAGCGGGCAAACGCGGCTTCCAGCTCGGCCTGCACCCGGGCCAGCTCGTCGTTGGCCCGCGAGATGGTCGCCGCGTCCTGCTGGAAGTACTTCGGGTCGTTCATCGCTTCGGTGCGCCGGGCGATGTCGGCTTCCAGCTGCTCGAGCTTCGCGGGCAGGAGGTCGAGCTCGCGCTGTTCCTTGAACGAGAGTTTCTTCTTCGCAACGGCCGGTGCCGGGGCGGGCGCAGGCGCCGGTGCAGCGACGGCCTTCGCCGCCGCCTTCGCCGCGGCCACGATCGGCTTCTGGCGCAGCCAGTCGCTGTAGCCGCCGATGTATTCGCCGATCTCGCCATCGCCTTCGAGCACCAGGGTGCTGGTCACCACGTTGTCGATGAAGTCACGGTCATGCGAGACCAGCAGCAACGTGCCGGTGTAGTCGCCAAGCAGCTCTTCGAGCAACTCGAGCGTTTCCACGTCGAGGTCATTGGTCGGTTCGTCCATCACCAGCAGGTTGGACGGCTGCGCGAACAGCTTTGCCAGCAGCAGGCGGTTGCGCTCGCCGCCCGACAGCCGGGTGATCGGCGCGCGTGCGCGTTCCGGCGAGAACAGGAAGTCCTGCAGGTAGCCGATGATGTGCTTGCGCTGGCCGTTGAGCTCGATGTACTCGCGGCCTTCGGCAACGTTGTCCAGCGCGTTCATGCGGTCGTCGAGCGCGATGCGATGCTGGTCGAAGTAAGCCACTTCCAGCCCGGTGCCGAGCACCACGGTGCCTTCCTGCGGCGCCAGCTGGCCGAGCAGGATCTTCAGCAGCGTGGACTTGCCCGCGCCGTTCGGACCCATGATGCCGACGCGGTCGCCGCGCATGATGGTGCCGGAGAAGTCGCGGATCAGCGTGCGGCCGTCGTAGGCCTGGGTGACGTTCTTCGCGTCGATCACCTTGCGGCCGGACGCCTGCGCGTTGGCCATGGTCATCTTCGCGTTGCCGGACTTCTCGCGACGCTCCTGGCGCTCGTTGCGCATCGCCTTCAGCGCGCGTACGCGGCCTTCGTTGCGGGTGCGGCGCGCCTTGATGCCCTGGCGGATCCAGACTTCTTCCTGGGCCAGCCGGCGATCGAAGTGCGCATTGGCCTGCGCTTCGGCGTGCAGGCGTTCTTCGCGGCGGCGCAGGTAATTGTCGTAGTCGCCCGGCCAGCTGCTGACCGAACCGCGATCGATCTCGACGATGCGCGTGGCAAGCGAGCGCAGGAAGCTACGGTCATGCGTGATGAACACGATGGCGCCGCTGAAATTCTTCAGGAAGCCTTCGAGCCAGGCGATCGCTTCGATGTCGAGGTGGTTGGTCGGCTCGTCGAGCAGCAGCAGGTTCGGATCGCGGACCAGCGCCTGGCCGAGCAGCACGCGACGCTTCATGCCGCCGGAGAGGTCGGCGAAATCCGCATGCTCGGGCAGCTCGAGGCGCTCGATCACGTTCTGCACGCGGGTGTCGAGGTCCCACGCGTTGTGTGCTTCGATCTCGGACTGGACGTCGCCGAGCGCGTCCATGTCGCCTTCTTCGAGCAGGTGGTGGTAGCGGGCCAGCAGGTGGCCGAGCTCGCCGAGGCCATCGGCGACCACGTCGAATACGCTGCCCGAGGTGTCTTGCGGCACCTCCTGGGTGAGCCGCGCCACGCGGGTACCACCCTGCAGGCGGATCTCGCCGTCGTCGGGCTTGAGCTCCCCGGCGATCAGCTTCATCAGGGTGGACTTGCCGGCGCCGTTGCGGCCGACAATGCACACGCGCTCACCCAGGTCGAGGGAGAGGTCGACCTGTTCAAGCAACAGGGGGCCGCCGACACTGAAGTCGAGGCCGAGGATCTGGATTAGGGACATCCGCCCAGTTTAACCCGCCCGGGGCGGGTCAGGCGACGTCGATGCGGTAGCGGGTTCGCTGCCGATAGACCTCGCCGGGCCGCAGGATCACCTCGCTGGCGGCCGGGCCATTGACCTGGTCGGGGAAGGCCTGGGCCTCCAGGGCGAAGCCCGCGAACGCCGCGTAGACGCCGCCGCACCGGTTCGGCTGGCCGGCCAGTTTCTGGCCGCTGTAGAACTGGAGGCCTGGCCGGTCCGTCTCCACCGTGAGACGGCGGCCGCTGGAGGGCTCCGTCACCACCGCTACCGCGCGCAGGTCCTGGCCCGGCGCGGCGCGCGGGATGTAGCAGTGGTCGAATCCCCCCGCCATCTGCAATTGCGGGTCGGGCCAGTGCAGGCGGGAGCCGATCGGGGCCGGTTCGCGGAAATCGAACGCCGTGCCCGCGACCGGCTGGCGGCCCTGCGGAATCGCCCCGGCGTCGGTGGCGAGGAACGCGTCCGCGTCGATCCGGATCAGGTGGTCGCGGATATCCGCGCGGCGGTCGTTCAGGTTGAAATACGGGTGGGCGGTGAGATTGAGCGGGGTCGGCGCATCCGTGCCGGCCTCGTACTGCAGGTCCAGCGTGCCGTCGTCGCCGAGGCTCGCACGAAGCTCGACGCTCACCTCGCCGGGGAAGCCGCCGTCGCCCTCTGGGGACACCAGCCGGAGCACCAGCGTTTCCCCCTCCGCCTCGACGTCCCATCGCTGGCGATGGAACCCGTCATGGCCACCATGCAGGTGGTTCGGGCCGTCGTTACGGTCGACTTTGTAGTCGATTCCGTCGAGCTGGAAGCGACCGTCGCGGATGCGGTTCGCCCAGCGGCCGACGATCCCACCCATGAAGGCGTCCGAGGCGAGATATTGGCTGGCCTCGGCGTGGCCGAGCAGCACCTCGCCGAGCCGGCCCTGGCGATCCGGGGCCTGCCAGGCGAGCAGGGTGCCGCCCAGGTCACTGATGTCGACCTGCGCGCCACGCGCGTTGCGCAGGGTCCAGCGATGCAGGGGGCGTCCGTCGGGCAGGGCGCCCCAGGCGGTGGGTTCGGAAATGGGCATGGGGGCAAGCGGTCCGTGCCGGCAGCGATCAGGTCGCGGCGGCCTTTCGATGGGTTTCAAGGTATTGGCGCGGCGTGCAGTCGTATTCGCGACGGAACACCGCATACATGTACTGCAGCGAGGTGAAGCCGCAGCGGATGGCAATGTCGGCCAGCGTGGTGTCGCCGTTGACGATCAGGTCGCAGGCCGTGTCGAGCTTGTATTTCAGGATCGCCTGGTGGACGGTCTGCTTCAGCTCGCGCTTGAAGTGTTCTTCCAGCACCGTGCGCGAAACCCCGACATAGTCGGCGACCTGTTCGGTCTTGATCCCGAGCAGGCCGTATTGCCGGATGTAGTGGCTGGCGCGCATCACGTGCGGGCTGCGCATGGGCTGGAAGCGACTGGATACCTGCACGTTGATGCCCACCGGGGGCACCACGACGCGGGTGGTCGAGCAGTCCATGCCGCGCAGCATCTGGTGCAGCACGTGCGCCGCGGTGCGACCCATTTCTTCGGCACCCTGGATCACCGAGGTCAACGGAATGCGGTTGAGCAACTGCGCCATGGGATCGTTGTCGATGCCGACGATCGCGACCTGTTCGGGCACCGCGATCCCGCCGATCACGCAGGCCTGCAGCAGCTGGCGCGCCCGTGCGTCGGTCACGGCGATGACACCGATCGGCTTGGGCAGACCGCCCAGCCATTCCACCAGGTGTTCGACGGCCTCGCCCCAGCCGCCTGCGCTGGTCGGCGAGCCCTCGTAAACGAGGCCCTCGACGTTCTCCGCCGTGACGATCTGGCGGAACGCGTGCTCGCGCTCCTGCGCCCAGCGGCTGCCTGGCGCCGGTGGGATGCTGTAGAAGGCGAAGCGCGACAGGCCCTGTTCGATCAGGTGGTCGTAGGCAAGGCGGACCAGTCGATCGTTATCGGTGGCGATGTATGGCACGCCGCTGGGGTAGGCCTTTGGGTCGTGGTAGGAGCTGCCGACGGCGACCACCGGGATATGCAGCTCGTGCAGCGCGGACGCGGCTTCCGGGTCGTCGAAGTCCGCGATGACGCCATCACCCTTGAATTGATGGATATCGCGCATCCGGCTGCGGAAATCTTCTTCAAGGAAGAGATCCCACTCGACGCGGGTGCTGTTGAGGTAATGCCCAATGCCTGCGATGACCTGGCGGTCATAGACCTTGTTGGCGTTGAACAGCAGTGCGATGCGATGCGGTGCCATGGTCGACAAAACTAGCAGGGAACGCGCTTACAGGCCATGACGCGTCGCGGCAGGAAAAACGCAGGAAGCCGCGCGGGAAATCGCAATTGCGCTTGTGGCCGCGCATCACGAGCATCGATGGGATTCGTCCCCTCGATCGTCAAGGAATCGTTATGTCGTACTTTTCGGCCATCCCCAGGGTCGTCTTCGAAGGCCCCGGCTCGGACAACCCGCTCGCGTTCCACCATTACGACGCCGGGCGCAAGCTGCTGGGCAAGACCATGGCCGAGCATCTGCGCCTGGCCGTCTGCTACTGGCATACGTTTGTCTGGCCGGGTTCGGACGTGTTCGGCGCCGGCACCTTCGACCGTCCGTGGCAAAGCGCCGGCGATCCGATGGGCAAGGCCCGCGAAAAAGCCGATGCGGCGTTCGATTTCTTCACCCGCCTTGGCACGCCGTTCTACACCTTCCACGACACCGACGTGGCGCCCGAGGGCAACAGCCTCGCCGAGTACCGCGAAAACTTCGCGGCGATGGTCGACGTGCTCGAGAAGAAGCAGGCCGAGACCGGCGTGAAGCTGCTCTGGGGTACCGCCAACGTCTTCAGCAATCCGCGCTACGCCGCCGGTGCCGCGACGAATCCGCAGCCGGAAGTGTTTGCGTATGCGGCTACCCAGGTGCGCCATGCGATGGAAGCCACGCATCGCCTCGGCGGCGAGAACTACGTGCTCTGGGGCGGTCGCGAAGGCTACGAAACCCTGCTCAATACGGACCTCAAGCGTGAGCGCGCGCAGCTCGGCCGCTTCTTCCAGATGGTGGTGGAGCACAAGCACAAGCTGGGCTTCAAGGGCACGATCCTGATCGAGCCGAAGCCGCAGGAGCCGACCAAGCACCAGTACGACTACGACAGCGCTACGGTCTACGGCTTCCTCAAGGACTTCGGCCTCGAGCACGAAGTGAAGACCAACCTCGAAGCCAACCACGCGACGCTGGCAGGTCACTCGTTCCAGCACGAAGTGGCGACGTCGATCGCCCTGGGCCTGTTCGGCTCGATCGATGCCAACCGCGGCGATCCGCAGAACGGCTGGGACACCGACCAGTTCCCGAACAGTGTCGAGGAAATGACCCTGGTCACCTACGAGGTCCTCAAGGCTGGTGGTTTCACCACGGGCGGCTTCAACTTCGACACCAAGGTGCGTCGCCAGAGCCACGCCGCCGAAGACCTGTTCCATGGCCACATCGGTGCCATCGACACCCTGGCGCTTGGCCTTGAGCGGGCTGTGAAGATGATCGAGAAAGACACCCTGGCCGAGCTGAAAGCAAAGCGCTACGCGGGCTGGGATGCCGAGCTGGGTGCGAAGATCCTCAACGGTGGCTTCACGCTCGCTTCGCTATCCGACGAAGCGCTCGCCCGCGACCTGCACCCGAAGCATGCTTCTGGCCACCAGGAGTTGCTGGAGAACATCGTCAACCGCTATATCTATGGGTGATATGAGACCCGACATGGACGCACCGGCGCATCTTTACCTCGGCATCGACCTGGGCACGTCCTCGGTCAAGGCCGTGCTCATCGACGATGCGGGCGACGTACGCGCCAGCGCGTCGAGCCCGCTGCAGGTGTCGCATCCGCACCCGCGCTGGTCCGAGCAGGATCCCGCGGCATGGTGGGCCGCGACCGAAGCGGCGGTGGGCGACGTGCTCAAGGGCGTGGATGCCCGCCGCGTGGCGGCGATCGGGCTTTCCGGCCAGATGCACGGCGCCACCCTGCTGGATGCATCCGACACGGTCCTTCGCCCGGCCATCCTCTGGAACGACGGTCGTTCGGACGTCGAGTGCGCGGAACTGGAAAAGGTCCCGGGTTTCCGCGAGATCACCGGCAACCTTGCCATGCCGGGCTTCACCGCGCCCAAGCTGGCGTGGGTCCGCCGGCACGAGCCCGAGGTCTTCGCGAAGGTGGCGCGGGTGTTGCTGCCGAAGGATTACCTGCGCCTGAAACTCACCGGCGAGTACCTGACGGACGCCTCCGATGCGGCGGGCACGCTCTGGCTGGACGTGCGCAAGCGCCAGTGGAGCGACGCCATGCTTGCCGCCACGGGGCTGGATCGTTCGCACATGCCCGAGGTCCGCGAAGGCAGCCAGTCGGCGGGTCGGCTGCGCAAGGAGCTCGCCGAGCGCTGGGGCATGGACAGCGTGCCGGTGGCCGCCGGTGGTGGCGACAACGCCGCGGGCGCCGTCGGCGTCGGCATCGTCCACAACGGCCAGGCCATGCTGTCCCTGGGTACCTCGGGGGTTTACTTCGCGGTGTCCGATGGCTTCAAGGCCAGCCCGGAAACCGCCGTCCATAGCTTCTGCCATGCGTTGCCGGATACCTGGCACCTCATGTCGGTGATGCTCAATGCGGCAAGCTGCCTGGATTTCACGGCGCGCCTCACCGGCTATGCCGACGTGGCCGCCTTGCTGGCCGACGCGGAGCAGGCGGGGCTGAAGAAGCACGGTCCGCTGTTCCTGCCTTACCTCACCGGCGAGCGCACGCCACACAACGATGCCCACGCCCGCGGCTCGTTCACGCAGCTGGGCCCCGACACCGATCGCGCGGCCCTCGCCAATGCCACGCTGGAAGGCGTGGGCCTGGGCCTGCTGGATGGCTTGCTCGCAGTCGAGGGCACGGGCGTGGTCGCCGATGAGATCACGGTGATCGGCGGCGGCTCGCGCAGTGCCTACTGGACGCAGATGCTCGCCGACATCCTCGGCAAGCGGCTGATCCTGCGCGCTGGCGGGGAGGTGGGTCCGGCGCTGGGCGCGGCCCGGCTCGGCCGCCTTGCCGTGCAGCCCGGTGCCTCGCTCGACGAGGTCTGCCCGATGCCCGCGGTGACCGCGGTCCGCGAGCCCGATGCAGCGCGTCATGCTTATTTCCTGCAAACGCGCCACCCTTTGTTCCGCCGCTCCTACGAGCAACTCAAACCGCTCTATGCCGACGCCGCACGCGGCGACGATTACCGCCCGTCCTGAAGGGGCGAGTCCATAACGATGGAGAACAGCATGAAGCAGAAGGCCCTACACACGTTGCTGGCCGTATCGATGGTGGCCGCGGGCGTCTTTGCCCCGCAGGCCCACGCAAGCAAGGACAAGCCGGTCATCGGCTTCTCCATCGACGATCTGCGCGTCGAGCGCTGGACCCGCGACCGCGACTACTTCAAGGCCGCCGTGGAAGCGAAGGGCGGCACCGTGTCGGTGCAGTCCGCCGATGCGAACGAGCAGAAGCAGATCCAGCAGATCGAAAACCTCATCGCGCGCAAGGTCGACGTCATCGTCATCGTGCCGTTCAACGCGAAGACGCTGACCACCGTTGTGGCCGAAGCGAAGAAGGCCGGCATCAAGGTGATTTCCTACGATCGCCTGATCCTCAATGCCGACGTCGATGCCTACATCTCGTTCGATAACGAGAAGGTCGGCGAGATGCAGGCCAAGGGCGTGGTGGATGCCACCGGCGGCAAGGGCAACTTCTTCCTGCTCGGCGGCGCGCCGACCGATAACAACGCCAAGATCCTGCGCCAGGGCCAGATGGTCGTGCTCGATCCGCTGGTGAAGAGCGGCGCGATCAAGATCGTTGGCCAGCAGTGGACCGACGAGTGGCTGGCCGCCAAGGCGCAGTCGATCATCGAGAACGCGCTGACCGCGAACAAGAACAACATCCAGGGTATCGTCGCTTCCAACGATGGCACCGCGGGTGGCGCCATCGCCGCGCTGAACGGCCAGAAGCTGGCCGGCAAGGTCGCCGTGTCCGGCCAGGACGCCGACCTGGCCGCGGTGAAGCGGATCAAGGCCGGCACGCAGGCGATGACGGTGTACAAGCCGATCAAGACCATCGCCACCGACGCCGCCGACCTGGCCGTGCAGTTCGCCAAGGGCGAGACGCCGAAGTTCACCTCGCAGATGGACAACGGTTCGAAGAAGGTCGACACCATCCTGCTGACCCCGACGCTGCTGACCAGGCAGAACGTGGACCTGGTGGTGAAGGACGGCTTCTACACGCAGGCCCAGGTCGGCAACTAAGCAACTGATGTTGTAGGAGCGCGCCTGCGCGCGATGGGGGCTGCGTGGGATATCCAACGATGGTGGGATATCCACCCATCGCTCGATATCCATCCATCGCTCGATATCCGAAAGTCACTTGATGGATGGATGGGTGGATGGACGGATGGATGGGTGGATACCCCGCGCAGCACCCATCGCGCGCAGGCGCGCTCCTACACGTTGATGGCCGGTATCCAGGTCGAGGAAGGTTTGAAGGTGAGCGAATACCTGTTCGAGATGCGCGACATCGTCAAGGAATTCTCCGGCGTGCGCGCGCTCAATGGCATCAACCTGGCCGTACGGCCGGGCGAGTGCGTCGGCCTGTGCGGCGAAAACGGTGCGGGCAAGTCCACGCTGATGAAGGTGCTGTCCGGCGTCTACCCGTATGGAACCTGGGAAGGCGAGATCCTGTTCGACGACAAGCCGCTCAAGGCTTACTCCGTGCGTGACAGTGAAAACGCGGGCATCGTCATCATCCACCAGGAACTGATGCTGGTGCCGCAGCTCTCCGTCGCGGAGAACATCTTCCTCGGTAACGAGATCCGCAAGTTCGGCGGCGTGATGGATTACGACGCCATGTATGCGAAAGCCGAGGCCCTGCTGGCGCGGCTCAAGCTGAAGGACGTCAACGTCGCGGCGCCGGTGATGAACTACGGCGGTGGCTACCAGCAGCTGTTCGAGATCGCCAAGGCGCTGGTGAAGAATGCCCGCCTGCTGATCCTCGACGAACCGTCGTCCTCGCTGACCTCGTCCGAGACCGATACCCTGCTGTCGATCATCGAAGACCTGAAGCGCGACGGGGTCGCCTGCGTCTACATCTCGCACAAGCTCGAGGAAGTCGCGCGCGTCTGCGACACGGTCACCGTGATCCGCGACGGCAAGCACATCGTCACCAAGCCGATGAGCGAGATGACGACGCATTCGATCATCACCGCCATGGTCGGTCGCGACATCGAGAACCTGTTCCCGAAGGTCGAGCACGAGATCGGCGAGGTGATCTTCGAGGCGAACCATGTCACCTGCTGGGACCTCGCGAACCCGAACCGCAAGCGCGTCGACGACATTTCGTTCGCGGTGCGTCGCGGCGAGATCCTCGGCATCGCCGGCCTGGTGGGCGCGGGCCGTACCGAGCTGGTCTCGGCGATCTTTGGCGCCTACCCAGGCCGTTCGGAAGCCGAGCTGGTGCTCGAAGGCAAGCCGATCAGGATCAAGTCGCCCGAGCAGGCGATCAAGGCCGGGCTGTCGCTCGTGCCGGAGGATCGCAAGCGCCAGGGCATCGTCCCGTTGCTCGGCGTCGGCGACAACATCACGCTCGCCACGCTCTCGCACTACGCCCACGCCGGCCAGATCGACCGCCAGGCCGAACTCCAGGTCGTCGATGCCGAGATCAAGCGCCTGCGCGTGAAGACGGCAAGCCCGGAGCTGGCCATCGTCGGTCTTTCCGGCGGCAACCAGCAAAAGGCCGTGCTGACCAAGATGCTGCTGCCGGGTCCCAAGGTGCTGATCCTCGACGAGCCCACCCGTGGCGTCGACGTCGGCTCCAAGTACGACATCTACAAGCTGATGTTCGAACTGGCGGCGAAGGGCGTGGCCATCATCATGGTCTCGTCCGAGATGCCTGAAGTGCTGGGCGTCAGCGACCGCGTCCTCGTCGTCGGCGAAGGCAAGTTGCGCGGCGACTTCAAGAACGTTGGCCTGACCCAGGAGCAGGTGCTCGCCGCGGCGATCTCACATGCCGCCGAAGGGCCCGCCCACGCGGCCTGATCCACCCGAACCATTGACGCGTCATAGGAAGGCTTCTCCATGCAGGCCCAGCAAATCCAGCAACTGTTCGTCCGCTACAAGATCCTTGCGCTGCTCATCGCGGTCGCGCTGATCTGGGTGTTCTTCCACGTGAAGACCGACCAGGCCTTCATCACGCCGGGCAACCTCTCGAACCTGTTCCGCCAGATGGCGATCACCGGCATGCTGGCCTGCGGCATGGTGTTCATCATCATCGCGGGCGAGATCGACCTGTCGATCGGCTCACAGCTCGGCCTGCTCGGTGGCGTCGTCGCCATCCTCACGGTGAACCAGGGCTGGGGTACGTGGCCGGCCATCGGCGCCGTGCTCCTGCTCGGCCTGGCCATCGGCGCGTTCAACGGCTACGTCGTCACCAAGATGCGCGTGCCGTCGTTCATCGTCGGCCTGGGCGGCATGCTCGCCTTCCGCGGCATCGTGCTTTACATCACCGGCAGTTCCACGATCGCGCCGGCGCCGGACAACCTCATCGCGCTGGGCCAGGGCTTCGTGCCGCCGAGCGTGTCGGTGTGGATCGGCGGCGTGATCTTCCTCGCCATGGTCGCGCTCACCGCGCGCCGTCGCGTGCGGCGCGGCAAGCTGGGCCTGCAGCAGGGTGCACTGTGGATCGACGTCGCGAAGCTGGTCGCCATCGGCGCCTTCATCTTCGGCTTCGTGCGCATGCTCAACGACGCCAACGGCATCCCCATCCCGGTGATGATCCTGCTCGGCCTGCTGGCGGTGTTCACCTACGTCTCGACGCAGACGGTGTTCGGCCGCCACATCTACGCGGTGGGCGGCAACATGGAAGCCACGCGCCTCTCCGGCGTGAACGTGGCCCGGGTCAAGCTGGTGGTGTTTGCCCTGATGGGCCTGATGTGCGCGTTCGCCGGCATCATCACCGTCGCGCGCACCGGCTCGGGTTCGCCCTCGGCCGGCACCGGCGGCGAGCTGGACGCCATCTCGGCCTGCTTCATCGGCGGGACCTCCATGCGCGGCGGCTCGGGCACGGTCTACGGCGCCCTCATCGGTGCCCTCGTGATGGCCAGCCTCGACAGCGGCATGCAGCTGATGGACGTCGACAACTCCTGGCAGATGATCATCAAGGGCGTCATCCTCGTGCTAGCCGTGTGGGTCGACGTGCTCTCGGGCTCGAACCGCAACGGCTGAGGATCGCGGTTCGGGAGGATAGTTGTGTAGTGGCCTAATTCCCATGGACCACGAGGTAGGAGCAAACTTTCTACCGAGGTGATCCATGGGATATCGAGTTGTAGACCCTTCTGTGCAGAAGGAAGCCGTACGCCTGGTGGTGGACCAGGGGCAGCCGGTGTTGGCTGTGTGCAAGATGTTTGGGCTGGGTCCCACTGCGCTTAGGCGCTGGGTGGCTGCCGAGCGCGAGCGTCGGAGCCATCCGCCTGGCAAGGCCGAGCAGGACAAGGAAATGGCCGCGCTTCGCAAACGCGTTGCCCAGTTGGAGGGCGAGGTCGAATTCCTAAAAAAATTCGATGCCCTTCTCCAAAATCCGCCGCCTGGCTGGTCACGCAAGCGGTAGATGCGGCGAGGGGCACGATCCCGGTAAGGCGGGCTTGCGCGGTGGCGGGCGTGTCCCGCAGCAGCTACTACGCCGGGCGGCGCGAGCGACGCGAGCGGACGATCGGGCCGGTGCTAGCCAAGGCTGCGCGGACGTTACACGAGCAGGGGCGATGCAGCCTGGGGTCGCGCCGGCTGTCGGCGAGCTTGCGTAATCAGGGCCATGACGTTGGTCGCTACAGGGCCCGGACCCTGATCAAACAGCTGGGCCTGAAGCGTCGGCGCCGCCCGTACGCCCACTATCGACGAGCGACCAAGCCAGCCATCGTGGCCGACAACGACCTCAATCGCGAGTTTGATCCTGCCGCGCCGGATGTGGCCTGGGCCGGTGACATCACGCAGGTTCGGGTGGGGCGGCGATGGCTGTATATCGCCATCGTGATGGACCTGTTTTCCCGGCGCATCGTGGGCTGGGCAACCGGCTCGATGGCCGATGCCTACCTGGCCGAGCAGGCTCTGGAGCTGGCACTGGCGCACCGGCAACCGCAGGGGCCACTGCTGTTCCACTCCGACCAGGGCTGCCAGTACAGCGCGCAACGATTCGTCGACTTCCTCGCCCGGCGATCCATCCGGCAGAGCATGAGTCGCCGCGGAAACTGCTGGGATAACGCTGTCGTCGAACGCTTCTTCCACACCCTGAAACACGAATGGATGCCGACCAGTGGCTACGCGACGTTCGACGAGGCCACGAAGGACTTCTCCAGCTTCCTGATCTATTACGACCAGCAGCGGCCGCACTCGCGGCTAAACGACGTGCCGCCAGCCACCTTCGAGTGGCTGGCGGCATAAAACGCCTACGGCGTGGTCCACGAGGACTTGACCACTACATTGCCGCTCCTACATCGCGCGCAGGCGCGCTCCTACAGGGTTGGTTATTTGGTGGGGAGCGCGCGGGCCATCTTCAGGTGATCCTTCAGGGTCGGTAGGGTCTTCTTCGCGAAGGCCTGCAGGTCCTTGTTCGAACCCTTCTCGACTTCCACCTCGAAAATCGCGACGGCCTTCTCGTGGTCGGCGACCATCACCTTCGCGTATTCCTTGTCGAAGGCCGCGCCGGTGAGCGTCTTCAGCGCGTCGATGTCCTTCTGGTCCGCCGGCGGCGGGGAGTCGGCGGTTGCATAACCGCGATCGCCTGCGGCGAGCGTCTTCAGTTCATCGCCTGCCTTGGTGTGGTCGGCGATGATCTTCTGCGCGAAGGTCTTCACCTTGTCCGAGCCGGCGTTGGTCGCGGCGAGCTTCGACGCTTCGATCTCGGCGAGCCCGGCGCCACTGGCGTTCGACACGAAGCCCGCGTCGGTGGGCGTGCCGCCCTTCGAGTCCGTGTGCTGGGCGAAGGCGGCCATGGGCATGGCGGCGGCCAGGAAGGCAGTGGCGAGGATGCGGGGCAGGGCGTTCGACATGGGGCTTCTCCTTTAACGATGCCAAGGTGTCTCACCCCGGCCATGAAGTCGCCGTGACCCTCGCGGGTAAGCAGGTACCACGCTGGTGGCGTTGCCGTTCGCATGACCCGTCGCCAGCGGCCGGCCATCGCGAGGCAAAAAAAACGGGCGCCCTGGGGCGCCCGTTCCGGTATGACCTGAAGCGTTCCGCTTACTTGCGGGAAACCTTGGCGCCCAGACCGGCGGCGTCGCGCAGGATCTCGGCCTTGTCGGTCTTTTCCCACGAGAACGCCGTGAACGTGTTGCCGTTCTTGTCGGTGATCTCGTACGGCTTGCGGCCGAAGTGGCCGTTCGACGCGGTCGGCTGGTACATCGGGTGCACCAGGTCGAGCATCTGGATGATGCCGTACGGGCGCAGGTCGAAATGCTTGCGGATCAGCTTCTCGATCTTCTCGTCGGGGATCTTGCCGGTGCCGAAGGTGGTGACCGAGATCGAGGTCGGCTCGGCCACGCCGATGGCGTAGCTGACCTGGATTTCGCAACGGTCGGCGAGGCCGGCCGCGACGATGTTCTTGGCGACGTAGCGTGCGGCGTAGGCAGCCGAACGGTCGACCTTGGACGGATCCTTGCCCGAGAACGCACCACCACCGTGGCGAGCCCAGCCGCCGTAGGTGTCGACGATGATCTTGCGGCCGGTGAGGCCGCAGTCGCCCACCGGGCCACCGATGACGAACTTGCCGGTCGGGTTGATGTGGAACTTGGTGTCCTTGTGCAGGAGCTTGGCCGGCAGCACGGGCTTGAGGATCAGCTCGCGCACGCCTTCGACCAGGTCCTTCTGCTTCACGCCCGGATCGTGCTGGGTGGAGAGCACCACGGCGTCGATCGCGATGGCTTCGCCGGCTTCGTTGTAGCGCAGGGTGACCTGGCTCTTCGCGTCCGGACGCAGCCACGGCAGCGGCGAGTTCTTCTTCTTGCGGACCTTGGTCTGCTGCTCGACCAGGCGATGGGCGTAGTGGATCGCCGCCGGCATGAACTCGGTGGTTTCGTTGGTGGCGTAACCGAACATCAGGCCCTGGTCGCCGGCGCCCTGTTCTTCGGGCTTCTTGCGGTCCACGCCCTGGTTGATGTCCGGCGACTGCTTGCCGATCAGGTTCAGGACGCCGCAGGTCTCGCCGTCGAAGCCGACTTCCGAGGAGTCGTAGCCGATGTCGAGGATGACCTTGCGGGTGAGCGCCTCGAGGTCGATCCAGGCGCTGGTGGTGATTTCACCCGCGACGATGGCCACGCCGGTCTTCACCAGCGTTTCGCAGGCCACGCGCGCACGGGGATCCTGAGCCAGGATGGCATCGAGGACGGCGTCGGAGATCTGGTCGGCGATTTTGTCCGGATGGCCTTCGGAGACCGACTCGGAGGTGAAGAGATAGCTGCTCATCGAGGGGATATATCCTTCTTTACGGATAAAGAGATAAAAGGGCGCGCCATGATACACGGCCCTGCGACGGATTGCAGCGCCAAGGGTACCCCCCGGGGGTGACGATTGCATGGATGTTCAGCCCGGGATTATCCGGCCGTCCCCTTGTTGGGCCGCGCCTGCGCGCGATTGGGGCCACCTGGGCACCCCAATCGCGCGCGAGCGCGCTCCTACAGGCGTTCGCGGGCCTGGCGGGCCACGGCCACCATGCCGCGCAGGGCTTCGCCTACCTCCTTCCAGCCGCGGGTCTTCAGCCCGCAATCGGGGTTGACCCACAGCTGCCCGGGGGCGAGGACCTGCAGGGCCCGGGCGAGCAGGTCGGCCATTTCGGCCTCCGCCGGCACCCGGGGGGAGTGGATGTCGTAGACGCCCGGGCCGATCCCGTTGGGATAGCGGAAGCGGGTGAAGGCATCCAGCAGTTCCATCCGCGAGCGGCTGGTTTCGATGGAGATGACGTCGGCGTCCATGGCGGCGACCGCCTCGATGATGTCGTTGAACTCCGAATAGCACATGTGGGTGTGCACCTGGGTGGCATCGCTGGTGCCGCCGGCGGTGATCCGGAAGGCCTCGACCGCCCACGCGAGGTAGGCCTTCCAGTCGGCGCGACGCAGCGGCAAGCCTTCGCGAAGCGCGGGTTCGTCGATCTGGACGATGCCGATGCCGGCGCGCTCCAGGTCATGCACTTCGTCGCGCAGGGCAAGCGCCAGCTGTCGGCAGACGTCGGCGCGCGGCAGGTCGTCGCGTACGAAGGACCACTGCAGCATCGTCACCGGACCGGTCAGCATCCCCTTCATCGGGCGCGACGTGAGCGACTGGGCGAACGACGACCAGCCGACGGTCATCGGTGCCGGGCGGGCGACGTCGCCGTAGATGATCGGCGGCTTGACGCAGCGCGATCCGTAGCTTTGCACCCAGCCGTTCTTCGTGAACGCGTAGCCGTCCAGTTGCTCGCCGAAGTATTCGACCATGTCGTTGCGCTCGGGCTCGCCGTGGACGAGCACGTCCAGGCCGGCATCCTCCTGGAAGCGCACCGCGCGACGCACTTCATCCTCGAGCAGGCCGTGGTACGCCCCGGCGTCGAGCTTGCCCGACTTGAACGCCGCCCGAGCGAGGCGCAGGTCGCTGGTCTGCGGGAACGAGCCGATCGTGGTTGTAGGAAGCGGCGGCAGGCCGAAGCGTTCCTGCTGGACGGCGGCGCGGTGGGCGAAGCCGGAACGCCGCTGGCTGGACTGCGGGGTGAGCGCACGGACGCGGGCGCGCACGTCGGCACGAACCACGGTGGGTGCCGTGTGGCGCGCCGCGACGATGTCGCGCTGTCGCGCCAGCGCATCCGCGGCGGCCGTCGAGCCGAGCGCCGCGTCGGCATAGCGGCGCAGCTCTTCGATCTTCTGCTTCGCGAACGACAGCCAGTGGCCGGTGTCGCCAGGCAGCTGTTTCTCCTCGGTGGCGTCGATCGGCACGTGCAGCAGGGAGCAGGAGGGTGCCAGCCACAGGCGGCCGTCGGCGATTCGTTCGCGCAGGCGCTCGAGACGCGGGGCCATCACCGACGGATCGCTGAGCCACACGTTGCGACCGTCGAGCAGGCCGGCCGACAACACGCGATCCACGGGCAGCGCGGCGGCGACGGCGTCCAGCTGCTCCGGCGCGCGGGCGAGGTCGACGTGCAGGCCGGCCACCGGCAGCGCGGCTGCGAGGTCGAGGTTGGCGCCGAGCGCGCCGAAATAGGTCGCGAGGATGACCTTTGCCGCCGAGCGTTGCGCAAGCACGGCGTACGCGCGGCGGAAGGCGTCGCGCGCCGCGTCGGACAGGTCGAGCACCAGCGCCGGCTCGTCGACCTGGATCCAGGTGGCACCCGCGGCGACGAGGGCGTCGACCACGCCGAGCCATGCCGGCAACAGCGCTTCGAGCAGAGCGAGCGGGTCGCTGCCATCGACGGTTTTCGACAGCAGGAGGAACGTCACCGGCCCGAGCAGGACAGGGCGCGCATCGTGCCCGGCGGCCACCGCTTCGCGATATTCGCCGACGGCTTTATCGGGCCTCGGATGGAAGGCCTGGCCGGCGTGGAGCTCGGGGACGATGTAGTGGTAGTTCGTGTCGAACCACTTGGTCATCTCCAGCGCACGCAGGTCGAAGTCCTTGTCCTGGTGTCCACGCGCCATCGCGAAATAGGCGGCCAGTGGATCGCGCCCTTGCAGCGCGCGATAGCGGTCGGGCAGCGCGTCCACGGCTACCGCGGCGTCGAGCACGTGGTCGTAGAGCGAGAAGTCATTCACGGGGACGCTGTCGGCGCCCGCGTCGCGGGCCAGTCGCCAATGGCGCTGGCGCAGGGTGGCTGCGGTCGCCTGCAGGTCGGCGGCGGTAGCTTCGCCTTTCCAGTGCGCCTCGAGCAGGCGCTTGAGTTCGCGGCGGCGGCCGATGCGGGGAAAACCGAGGTAGGTAACGTGTGGCATGGATCGATTCCTCTTTAGGAAAAAAGAGGAGGGAAGGGCGGCGCACGCGGGCACGCCGGCCACGCCGCGAAGGGGCGGCGCGAGGGCGTGTCATGCGGGCTGGCCGTCGACCTTCGCCCCCGCGGGCGAACCGGCACGCCACCGGAAAGGCGGCAGGCCAGGTCGGCAGGGCACGCGCATCCATGACGATGCATGCGCCCAGGCTGGCGGCAGGTCTTCGGGCTCGTGGATGTGGCACGCCTGCGCATGCCGCCTTCGCCGTCGCTTCCCGGGCCGGCCTGGCCCAGTGCGTCTGACGGACGTCGTCTCCACATACCGCTGCGGGGCAGCGCCGGATTCGCACCGGCTTCCCTCTTAGCTTTATCTCTATATTCGAATAAAGAGATAAAGACCGTTGGCGTCGGCGAAATTAGCCGTCCGGACGTCCGAAGTCAAATGCGCCACCATGGGCGTCCCGGGATTGGAGGCTACGCATGGCTGGACGGCACATCGTGTTCGCGACCGTGGGTTCGCAGGGTGACCTGTTCCCCTTGCTGGCGGTGGGTCGCGAACTGGCCGCCCGTGGCCACCGGGTGACCGTGGGCGCGCATGCGATCCACCGCGACGCGGTACGCGACGCCGGCCTCGCCTTCGTGCTGGCCAGTGGCATCGCCGAGCCCGAGGACAAGGCGGCCTTCGCCGCGCGCGCCTTCCACCCGTGGCGGGGGCCGCGCTTCGTGGTGCGCGACCTGGCTGCGGCGGATATCGCGGCGAGCTACGCGGCGCTGCGCCCCGTGTGCGAAGACGCGGATGCGATCGTGACCACGACGCTCGCGTTCGCCGGCCAGGTGCTGGGCGAGACGCTGCCGCTGGCATGGCTGTCGGCCATCTTCTCGCCCTCGGTGTTCCTCTCGCCGTTCGATCCCCCGGCGACGGGCGTGGCTTTCGTCGACGCCGCGTTGCGCCGGTCGCCGGCACGCGCGCGTTGGCTGGTTCGCCTGGTGGAAGCCGTCACCCGGCCGTGGACGGCACGCGTGCGCGCGTTCCGGCAGGAGCTTGGCCTGCCACCCGTCGCCGCGGCCGGCGACCCGTTCCATCGCGGGCAGCATGGCCGCGATGGGGCGCTGGCGATGTACACACGCCTGTTCGGCCCGCTCCCGCCCGACGCACCTGCCCAGGCCACGCTGACCGGTCCCTGCCGCTACCTTCCGTTCGACGACGCGCTCGACGACACACTCAGTGCGTGGCTGGATGCCGGCCCCGCGCCGCTGGTCTTCACGCTGGGCTCGGCGGCGGTGCATGCCGGGGCGGGTTTTCTGCGAGCCAGCGCCGAGGCAGCGCGCCAGCTTGGCCAGCGCGCCGTGCTGCTGACCGGCTCGGCGGTATTGCGTGATCAGCTTGCACTGGCCGGCGACGATGTGTTCCTCGCCGACTACGCCCCGCACGGTGCGCTGTTCGCGCGTGCGGCGGCGGTCATCCACCACGGCGGCATCGGCACGACCCAGGAAGCATTGCGTGCGGGGCATCCGCAGCTGGTCGTACCGCACGGATTCGACCAGCCGGATAACGCGGCGCGCATCGTGCGCCTCGGCGTCGGCGATGTGCTTGGCGCGAGCCACTACACCACCGCACGCGCCGCGGAGCATTTGCGCGCGCTACTTCCCAACGTGGCATGCAGGGAGCGCGCACGGGATGCGGCGGCTGCCATTGTCGCTGAAGACGGTGCGCCGCGAGCGGCCGACCTGATCGAACAGGCGATGGCGCGGCGAGCCTGAGTCGCCGCGCCATCGCTGCGACCAACGCCTGGGTCAGGCGACCGCTTTGACACCGTAGCGGGATGCCGGCGCGGACTTCGACATTTCGCCGAACAACGCGCGTCGCGCCTGCTCAAGGTTGTCGACCAGCGTTTTGTCTTCGACGGCGGGCAACGTCACCAGTTCACCCGCGTCGAAACCGGCGAGCGATGCATCGACCATGTCTTCGGCGCTCATCAGCCACTCGGCCGGGAGCTGCGACGATGAGATGCCGGCGACGGGCCAGAAGTCGGTCTCGGTCGCCCCGGGAAGCACGGCCTGGACCTTGATGCCCTTGTCGGCCAGCTCGTGGTGCATCGACTGGGTGAGCGCGAGCACGAAGGCCTTGCTGCCGCCATAGACACCGTTGAGCAGCTCGGGCGCGATGGCAACGATCGACGCGATGTTGATCACGGCGCCACCGCCGCGCGCGACGAACCCCGGCACGGCGGTGTAAGCGAGGCGGGTGGGGGCCGTGACATTGAGCGTGATCATGTCGGTCATCTTGCCGAGGTCAGCGTCGAGCATCGGCGCGGTCGAACCGACACCTGCGTTGTTGACGAGCAGGGTGAGGTTCGGTGTCTCGGCAATCACCTGCTCGACCCGGGCGAGATCCGCATCGACCGTGAGGTCGGCCGTCACCACGCGTACCGTGCGCCCCGTCGTGGCGGACAGGTGCCTGGCGAGTGCATCGAGTTTGTCGTGGCTGCGCGCGACCAGCACCAGGTCGAAGCCACGCCGGGCGAGGCGATCGGCGTAGACGGCGCCGATGCCGCTGGAGGCACCGGTGACGAGGGCAGTGCCGGGATGCTTGTGGTTCATGGCTTCGGTTCCTTTAGTGGTGTGCGTATGCACATACGCAGTCAAAAAACGCTTACTCGAAACGGCTCATTTTCTCGAAGGCCTCGCGTGCCTCGGTGGCGGCGGCCTCCCCGCCGAAGCGGCGGGTGAATTCGCGCTGTGCCTCTTGCCAGAGCGGGCTGGCCTCGGCGGCTTTCGCGTGGCCGGCGGGGGTGAGTACGTAGACCTTCTGCCGGGCATCGTGCGGCGACACCGCCACCGCGACGAGGCCATCGCGCTGCAACGGCTGCAGCGCGCGCACAAGGCTCGTGCGATCCATCACCAGCTCGTCGGCGAGTTCGCGCATGCCCAGCCCGGGCAGGTCCTCGATGACGACGAGGATCGAGAATTGAGAGCTGGTCAGCCCGGCCGGGGCCAGGTGGCGTTCGTAGGACCGCGTCAGTGCGCGCGCGGCCCGTCGGGCCGCGGCGCAGTTACAGAGGTCGTTTCGGGTAGCCATGGAGCGACTATGGACGTGCATATGCACACTGTCAAGGCGTGGATCGTCCGTTCCCGGCGATCCAGCCCGCGCGGCTCAGTCGAAGCCAGCCGCCGCTCGCGGCGTGTAGGCCTGTTCCAGCGCCTTCATTTCCTCGTCGGAGAGCTTCAGTGCGAGCGCGGCCACGGCGTCGTCGAGGTGGTGGGGCTTGGAGGCGCCGACGATGGGTGCCGTGATGCCCGGTCGCTGCGCGACCCACGCCAGGGCGACCTGGGCGCGTGGCACGCCACGCGCTTCGGCGATCGTCTTCACCGCGGCCACCACCGCACGATCGGCGTCTTCCGTCGCGTTGTACAGCGTGCCGCCGAAGACGTCCTTCTCCTGCCGGGCGCTGCTTTCTTCCCAGTCACGCGTGAGGCGGCCGCGGGCCAGTGGGCTCCACGGAATCACGGCGATGCCCTGGTCCTGGCAGAACGGGATCATCTCGCGCTCTTCCTCGCGCTGGATGAGGTTGTAGTGGTCTTGCATGCTGGCGAACTCCGTCCAGCCGTGGGCGCGCGACGTGTAGATCATCTTGGCGAACTGCCATGCGTGCATTGACGACGCGCCGATGTAGCGTGCCTTGCCTGACTTGACCACGTCGTGCAGCGCTTCCAGCGTTTCCTCGATCAAAGTGGTCTCGTCGAAACGATGGATCTGCAGCAGGTCGATGTAGTCGGTGCCGAGGCGGGCCAGCGAATCGTCGACGGAGTGGAAGATGGCCTTGCGCGACAGGCCGCCACCGTTCGGACCCTTGTGCCAGCGGAAGAAGGTCTTGGTGGCGATGACGACCTCGTCGCGCCGCGCGAAATCCTTCAGCGCGCGGCCGACGATTTCCTCCGACGTGCCGTCGGAATACGCGTTCGCCGTGTCGAAGGTGTTGATGCCCAGGTCCAGCGCCTTGCGAATGAATGGGCGGCTCTGCGCTTCGTCCAGCGTCCACGCATGGTTGCCACGTTCGGGGACGCCGTAGGTCATGCAGCCGAGGATGACCGGGGAGATCTCGAGGCCGGTCTTGCCGAGCTTCACGTAGTGCATGGGGAACTCCGTGGGGGAAATCACCATCATCGCTGAAACGTCGTGGAGGGGGGATGTAGTTGGCATGGCGGGGGTGGGGGTTGAAAGGGGGCGGGGTGGCCTTACGTTGGGTGCCACGCACTTGTCCGCTGTCGGGGCCAGGCGTAGGATCCGCCCCCAATCCAGAGAGCAACCCGCCATGTCTGCCTGCAAGCACGCATTGATCCACCTGCAAACGATCGCCCCATGGGCGCGTCGCGGGTGCGCGCGCGCCATGGCAGGCCATACGCCGTAAGGCGCCGGGCCTCGCAGCAATACCAAAAGCACCCGCAAGGGTGCTTTTTTTTGCCTCGATTTTCCTGACTCCCCTTTTTACCAAGCCCTTAGCCGGAGCACCGTGCCATGAAGAACTGCCGCGATCCCCGATCCTGACCCGTCCCTTCCACGCCAGGGGCGACGGGAAAGCCTCGGGGAATGCCTCGCTCGAAGACGCATCGAGCCCCTGGCGCCCTGAATGGAACTGTTCAACCATGAGTACCCGCGAAACCACCATCCCCGTCGGCCGTTGGCGCAACCTCGGCATCATCGCGCACGTCGACGCTGGCAAGACCACGCTGACCGAGCGCCTGCTGTACAAGACCGGCACGATCCATCGCACCGGTGAGGTGCACGACGGTGCGACGACGACCGACCACATGGAACTGGAGCGCGAGCGTGGCATCACGATCGGCGCCGCCGCCGTGCGCGCGAGCTGGACGCCCGAAGGTGGCCTGCCGCATCGGCTGACCCTGATCGATACGCCCGGACACATCGACTTTGCGATCGAAGTAGAGCGCTCGCTGCGCGTGCTCGATGGTGCGGTCGTGGTGTTCTCCGGCGTCGCCGGCGTGCAGCCGCAATCGGAAACCGTCTGGCGCCAGGCGCGCTGGCATGGCGTGCCGCTGATGGCCTTCGTCAACAAGATGGATCGTCCCGGCGCGGACTTCGACGCGACGCTCGTGCAGATGCGCGAGAAGCTCGGCGCGAACCCGTGGGTCGTGGCGTTGCCCGTCGTGGAAGACGAACACATCGTGGGCCTGGTCGACCTCGTGGCCGAGCGCACCTGGCGCTTCGACGACAGCGGGACGCCGGCGATCACGCCGTGGACGGCCGACGAGCAGGCGCAATACGCGAATGCCCGTGCCGAACTGGTCGCCGCCGTCGCCGACAAGGATGAGGCGCTGGCCGAACTGTGGCTGGCGGAACAGCCCGTGGACGCCGCCGCGCTCACCGCGGCGCTGCGCCGTGGCACGCTGGCCGGCCTTGGCCAGCCGGTGTTGCCGGGCTCGGCGTTCCGCAACGTCGGCATCGAGCCGCTGCTCGACGCGTTCGTGGCGTACCTGCCGTCGCCGCTCGATCGTCCGTCCGTCGTCGCGCACACCGAGCACGGCGACGTGCAGGTGGCGCCGGATGCGGATGCGCCGCTGGCCGCGCTCGTCTTCAAGGTGGTGAACCAGTCGCATGGTCCGCTCGCGTTCCTGCGCGTCTACTCGGGCCGCCTGCACGTGGGCGACGCGGTGTGGCGTAGCGGCACCGATCGCACCCAGCGCGTCGGCCGCCTCGCGGTCGTGCGTGCCGACGATACGGAAGCCGTCGAATCGGCGGAGGCGGGCGACATCGTCGCAATCGCGGGCTGGAAGGACGTCGCCACCGGCGAAACGCTGGCCGCGCCCCACCATGAGTTGCGCCTGGAAGCCATCCAGGCCCAGCCCGCGGTGTTGTCGTGGCGGCTTTCGCCCGAGCGTTCGGCCGACCTGCTCAAGCTCGGCAACGGGCTGGCGCGCCTGGCGCAGGAGGATCCGTCCTTCCGCGTCAGCACCGACCCGGAAACCGGCGAGACACTGGTCTGGGGCATGGGCGAGCTGCACCTGGACGTGATGGTGGAGCGGCTGCGTCGCGAGTGGGGCGTGCAGGTACGCACCGGTTCGCCGCGCGTGGCCTACCAGGAAACGCCGGCGAAGCCGTCGGGCCCGATCGAAGGCAAGGTGGCCAAGCAGACCGGTGGTAGCGGCCAGTACGCACGCGTGGTGTTGTCGGTGTCGCCGGTCGAGGGCGATGCGAATCGCTACGCGGACCGCACGACCGGTGGCGTGATCCCGAAGCAGTTCCAGGCTGCGGTGCAGAAGGGTGCCGAGCAGGCCTTGCTGGAAGGCCCGCGCGGCTACCCGGTGGTGGGTACGGAAGTGCTCGTGCTCGACGGCCAGGCGCACGCCGTGGATTCCAACGAAGCCGCGTTCCATCGTGCCGCGCAGATGGCGGTACGGGCGGCGCTGGAAGCAACGGGTACCGTGTTGCTCGAGCCGGTGATGCGGGTCTCGGTCACCGCGCCGGGTTCGGCGGTGGGCGACCTGCTGGGCGACCTGCAGCGCCGTGGCGGCCAGATCGTGAACCTGACGGATGCGCAGGAACGCACCGAGATCGAAGCCGACGTGCCGCTCGCCCAGCTCGACGGGTACAGCACGGCACTGCGCAGCCTCAGCCAGGGCCGCGCGTCTGCCACGGTCGCGTTCCAGGCCTACCGCCCCGCCAGCGTCCAGGAAGCCCGCAAAACCGCGTAACCCCGTCCCGCCCTTGTAGGAGCGCGCCTGCGCGCGATGTCCCCACCCGCGCAGGCGCACATACCCCCTGTGACGGCGCCGCCTGCACGCGCCCCACGCAGGCGACGCCCCCACAAGGTACGCTCCCCCCATGCTCACCTACCCCGAAGCCCTGTCCCTACTCCTGGAGGAAACCCATCCGCTCGACACCGAGCGGGTGGCCCTCGCCGAGGCACGCCAGCGCATCCTCGCCACCGATATCGCCAGCCCGCTTGCCCTGCCGACCTTCGACAACGCCGCGATGGACGGCTTCGCCCTCCGCAACGGCACGGGCGACATCGCCAGGGGAACCACGTTCACCGTCACCGGCATGCAAGCCGCAGGCGACGGCACGAAGGACTATCCCGCAACGCACGCCTGCGAAATCGCCACCGGCGCCCTGGTGCCGGATGGCTTCGACACCGTCGTCGCGGTCGAACGCTGCCAGCGCGATGGCGACATCGTCACGCTGCTCCACGACGAACGGCGCGGACAGAACATCCGTCGCGCCGGCAGCGACGTTGCAGCGGGCGGCGCGGTACTGAAGGCCGGGCGGCGCATCGACGCCGCGGCGGTCATGTTGCTCGCCGCGCTCGGCATCGACGAGGTCGCCGTCATCCGCCGGCCACGCGTCGCCATCATCAACACCGGTAGCGAATTGCATGGCAGCGGCACGCTCCCCGAAGCGGGCATCCATGACTCCAATGGGCCCTTCCTCGAGGCAAGCCTCGCCGCGTGGGGCATCGAACTCGTGCTGCGCGAACGCGTCCCCGATGTCGGCAACGGCTTCCTCGACGCGCTGGACCGCGCGTGCGCGGGCGGCGCGGACCTCATCGTCACCACCGGCGCCGTCTCCGCGGGGCGCTTCGATTTCGTCCCCAGCGCTCTCGCGTCGCGCAAGGCGCGCGAACTCTTCCACAAGGTCGCCATACGTCCCGGCAAGCCGATCCTCGCTGCACGCTTCGACCCGGGCCCCCTCGTCCTCGCTCTTCCCGGCAATCCCATCGCCGTCGCCGTCGGCCAGCGCTTTTTCGTCGCGCCGGTGCTGCGTGCGATGGCCGGCCTCGGGCCGGAAACGCCCACCCGCGTGCGGATGGCAACAGGCCACGACGTTCGGCCGGGGCTCCAGCATTTCGCGCTCGGCACGCTCGAGATCGATGCATCGGGTTACCAGGTCGCGCGTGCGCATCCGAACCAGGCGGCCTACAAGATCCTTCCCTTCGCCGAAGCCAACGCATGGCTGACGGCGGACGGCACCTTCGGCGATGTCGTCGATGCGTGGCCGCTCGATCCGGCCGCGGCCGCATGATCGGCGTGATCCTCGCCGGCGGATTGTCTTCGCGGATGGGCGAAGACAAGGCACTGCTCCGCATCGACGGGCGTACCCTGCTGGAACGTACGCGCGCGGTGCTCATCGCGGCGGGTGCCAGCGACATCGTCGTCAGCGGGGAACGCCACGGCGGCGTGGCCGACCGCTGGCCCGGGAAGGGGCCGGTGGGCGGCATCGCGAGCGTGGCAGCCGGCCTGGACGATGGCGAACTGCTGATCGTCCCCGTCGACATGCCGCGCCTGGACAGCGTGCTGCTGGCCCCGTTGTGCGCCGAACGACGGATGCACGCCACGCGCTGGGCCGGCCATCCGTTGCCGATGCGCCTCACCCTCGACACCGCGACCCGCGCCGCGCTGGCCGACCTGGTCGAGCAGGGTGGGCGGGCCTGTTCCGTGTCGGCGCTGCAAGGCCGCGTCGGCGTCGCCACGCTCTCGCTCGACGGCGCCGATACGCGTACGCTGGCGAACTGCAACACTCCCGACGAATGGCGCGAGGCGAACCCATGAGGGTGCAACTGGAAAACGACACGGTGCGGGTCCGGATCGACGAAGACGAGCTGGCCGAGCTGCTCGACAACGTGGCCCTGCTCGGCTCCACCGCCTTCGGTCGCGCCTTCATCATGCGCTACGCAATCGACGCGACCGATGCGGCCGGCGGCTCGCTCGAAGGCAACGCCCACGAATGGCGCCTCGCCGTCCCACGTGCGGACCTGGTCGCGCTGAAGGCCCGCCTGCCCAGCAAGGACGGCCTGGTCTTCGACATCCCCGGCCACGACGCCGTGGCGACCACGGTGCTGTTCGACGTCGACGTCAAGGACAGCCTGCGCCGGCGCCGTTGAGCCGCCGGCCTAGAGGGCCTGGATGCGTTCGGGCCGGCTGTAGAGGTTGAACCGGCCGGGCCGGGCGAAGCCGGCGAGGGTGACGCCGCAATCCGCCGCAAGGTGCACGGCCAGTGCGGTCGGTGCCGAGATGGCGACCACGATGGTGATGCCGGCCACGGCGGCCTTGGTCACCATCTCGTAGCTCGCCCGGCTGGTAATCACCGCGAAGCCTTCGCGTGGATCGATCCCGCGCCGGGTCATCGCGCCGATGAGCTTGTCCAGGGCGTTGTGCCGACCGACGTCCTCGCGTACGACCATGAGCGAACCGTCGGCGCGCGCCCATGCCGCCGCATGCACCGAGCCGGTGAACGCATTGATCGGCTGCTCGGCGCGCAAGGCCTCCAGCGCGCGTTCGATCGCGTCCGGCGCGACGGTCGGCCCGGCGGCCACGGGCCGCGGCCGCCGGATCACGTCTTCCAGTTCGCGCGTGCCGCAGATGCCACAGCCGCTGCGTCCGGGAAGCTCGCGCGTGGCGGGCGGCCCGGTGTCGACGCGGGCGGGCAGGGCGGCACCGGGGGCGATGGCGACATCCACCGTGATGCCTTCGAGCACCTCGTTGACCTCGATCCCGGCGATGTCGCGCACATCGCCGACCTTGCCTTCGGTCAGCGCGAAGCCGCGGGCGAAATCCTCCAGGTCGACCGGCGAGGCCATCATCACCGCGAACGGCGCGCCATCGAAGTGGATGGCGACCGGCACCTCTTCGGCGAGGCGATCGTCGTCCTGTGTCGCCTGGCCCCGCTCGTAGCGGGTGACCGGGCGTGTCGCGGTGCCCGTCGGCGTCGTGCGTTCAGGCTGCATGGACCGCCTTCCGTTTCGGTTTGGTGCCCGGCTGCGTGCTGGCGACGATGCGCACGGGCACGGACTTGTAGGTCGGCGTCCCCGACTTGCTGTCGTGGTTTTCCAGCGAGATGAGCGCGTTGCCTTCCGGGTAGTACATCGCCACCGAGCCTTCGGCGATGTCGTAGGCGATCGCGGTGAAGCCACGCACGGCGCGATGGCGACCATCGGCGATGTTGCGCCCGGTGGCGAGGATGTCGATCCGGTCGCCGTGCTTCAGGCCGCGCGCCGCCAGGTCTCTGGCATGCATGAAGACGACATCGCGACGGCCGGTGACGCCACGGTAGCGATCATTGAGGCCATAGATGGTGGTGTTGTACTGGTCGTGCGACCGGATCGTGGTGAGCATCAGTCCGTCGTGCTCGACCGCGTCGTCTTCGTCGAGGCCACGTGCGAGGAGGAAGTGCGCCCGCTTTTCCGGTGTCGCCCAGTCGCGCTCGCTGGCCGCCACGCGAAGGCGAAAACC
This sequence comes from Bacillus sp. NP157, assembly GCA_018889975.1. NCBI lineage: Bacteria > Bacillati > Bacillota > Bacilli > Caryophanales > Bacillaceae > Bacillus > Bacillus sp. NP157. The sequence continues at coordinate 3,108,473 of CP076546.1, read as the reverse complement.
ACCCGGCACGGCGAGGCGCTCGTTGAAGTCGAAGAAAATCGGGAACACGCTCTCGATGTCGTTGCGGATCAGGTCGTAATCGCCGACCAGCCGCTCCCAATCCACCTTCGACGCAGGCAACGTCGCGCGGGCGATGCCCGCCACGATCCACGGCTCGGAGCGCAGGTGCTCCGACGCCGGCTTCAGCGTGCCGGTGGAGGCATGCACCATCGACATCGAATCTTCCACCGTCACCGACTGCACGCCGGTGGCCTGCTCGTCGAGTTCGGTGCGGCCGAGGCAGGGCAGGATGAACGACTCCTTCGCCAGCAGCAGGTGCGAGCGGTTGAGCTTGGTCGCGACGTGCACGGCAAGGTCAAGCTTGCGCATCGCGGCGAACGTCTCCTCCGTATCGGGCATCGCGACGGCGAGGTTGCCGCCGAGCGCGACCATCGCTTTGGAACGTCCGTCGCGGATGGCGAGCAGGGCGGCCACGGCGTCATGTCCATGCGCCACGGGCGGCTCGAAACCGTAGGTGCGGCGGATGCCTTCGTTGAGCTCGTCGTTGGGCTTTTCGGTGATGCCTACCGTGCGATCGCCCTGGACGTTGCTATGGCCGCGCAGCGGGCAGATGCCCGCACCCTGGCGGCCGATATTGCCGCGCATGAGCAGCAGGTTGGCGATCTGCTGGACGTTCTCGGTGCCGTGCTGGTGCTGGGTGATGCCCATGCCGTAGCAGACGATGACCGCCTTCGCCTTCGCGTAGATCGAAGCCGCGTGCTCGACTTCTTCGCGGCTGAGCCCGCTTTTGCGCTCGATGTCGTCCCACGATGTGTTCACGACATCGTCCACGAGCGCGTCGAAGCCGAGCGTGTTCGCCGCGATGAAGTCATGGTCGATCACTGCGGGCTGGCCGGCGTCGCGCGCCAGCACGTCCTGTGCCACGAGGTACTTCATCATCCCCTTGAGCACGGCGACGTCGCCACCGATCTTCACCTTGTAATAGGTGGAAGCGATCCGCACCGACTTGCCCGTGAGCATTTCGGTGGGGTGCTGGGGCGAGGTGAAGCGCTCCAGGCCGCGTTCGGGCATCGGGTTCATCACCACGATGGGCACGCCGCGCAGCGACGCTTCGCGCAGGGTGGAGAGCATGCGCGGATGGTTGGTGCCAGGGTTGTGGCCGATGCAGAAGATCGCATCGCAATGATCGAAATCTTCCAGCAGCACGGTGCCCTTTCCCGAGCCCAGCGACTTGGGCAGGCCCACGCTGGTGGCTTCGTGGCACATGTTGGAGCAGTCGGGGAAGTTGTTGGTGCCGTATTCGCGGACGAACAGCTGGTATAGGAAGGCCGCTTCGTTCGAGGCCCTCCCCGAGGTGTAGAACTCGGCCATGTCCGGGTCGGGCAGGGCGCGCAAGGCGGCGCCGATCCGCGTGAACGCATCCTCCCAGGACACGGGCTGGAACGTGTCGCTCGCGGCGTCGTAGGCCATCGGATGGGTGATGCGGCCCAGGCCCTCGAGCGCATAGTCGCTCAGCTTCCACAGGTCGGCGACCGTATTTTTTGCGAAGAACTCGGGGCGTACCCGCTTCGCGGTTGCTTCCCACGACACCGCCTTGGCGCCGTTCTCGCAGAACTCGAACGACGAGGTTTCCTTGGGATCCGGCCAGGCGCAGCCGGGGCAGTCGAAACCCTTGGGTTGGTTCACCCGGTGCAGCGCGATGGATTCGCGCGCGATCGCCATCTGGCCGCTGAGCGCGCGGGCCACGGCGCCCAGGGCGCCCCAGCCGCCTGCCGGGCTGTCGTACTCGTCGATGCCGGGGACTTTCTCGTCGCTCATGGCGTGCTTCGCAAGACCTTTCGGAGAGTGGTTCGCATTCTAGCCCTCGCAACGTAAACGGAATGAACAGCCCTACGCTCGCGGAACAAAAGATTCACGTCGATTTGCCGTCCGCTGCCCCAACCTCCGCGCCGCTCGGCGTCCCTCCCCAGGCGCCAGGAAGACCTTATGCACCAGCACCAGCTTGCGGCCGTCGACGGCGATGGCCAGCCTTCGCGCGGCCTTCCGATCGGCGACATGCGCGGTTTTGGCCGGGTCGGTGCCGACGCGGCGCTCGATGTGCTCGCCCTGGATCGCGACGTGGGCATGCTGCGCCCGTCGCATCCCGAGCGCCCCTTGCTGAGCCTGCACATGGACGGTGACGTGGCGTGGACCGCGGCCTACGTGCCCGGCACCAATGTGCTGGAGACGGTCGGCCAGGCCGACGGCGCCGAGTTGCGCGTGGCGGACTTCATGGCCGTGGCCGAAGGCCGCCCGGGCCAGCCCGAGGCGGTCGCTGCTGGCCGGTTCATCCGGATCATCAGCTGCACGGAAGGCGAAGCGTCGTTCCGCGTGGCTTGCGCGGCCAACCTGTCGCAGGCCGGCAAGACCGAGGCCCGTGCGGAAGACGGCTGGCACCTCGCCTGCTCGCGCCCGCTGGGCACCGGCGCCGAGGTGGCCGCGACCCATGTACGCCTCGCCGCGGGCGAGAGCGTCGCGTTCGTCCTGTCCGACGCGCCGGTGCAGGGCGGCCCCGGCCTGGTCGCCGAAGCCCTGCATGCACTTGGCGACACGATCCACTACTGGACCTGGTGGAGCGATCGCTGCCGCTACAAGGGCGACGATTTCGATGCGCGCCTGCGCGAAGCGCTGACCCTCAAGCTCGGCTGCGGCGATGGCGGCCTGCTGGTCGAAGCACCCGGCGCCGGGTTCGCCCGTGCGCCGATGGTCGAGGCCGCGCGCGCCTCGGCGGCCTTCCTCTCCCTCGGCTATCGCGGCGAGTCCGCCTTGTTGCTGGCGCAGGTCTACCAGCACGGCCTGCAGGGCTCGCACGGCCGCTGGTCGTTTGACGAACGCTTCGTGAAGACCCTGGAAAGCTACGTGCTGCGCTACGGCACGCAAGGCCTCCCCGACGACATCCGCCAGGCCTTCGACACCCCGCCCCCCGACCTCGCCACCGCCCTGTAGGAGCGCGCCCGCGCGCGATAGCCCCGATCCACGGTCCCCCAGATCGTCTAAGTATGGCCGCCGTCCGCTGCATGCTGCAATGCACAAAACGCATGGCGTAACCCAAGACATGCATAAACCGCATACCTGAAAAGCGCCCCATCCCATTGTTCGATACCCCGGTGGCGGCCAGCATCGCCCCCGCTTTCGCCGATATGACATCGGCCCCGGGGACCCTGTTCATGACGCTACGCTGCACCTGTCTTATCGGCCTCCTTGCCGCCTTCGCCACGAGCGCAGTCTTTGCGCAGACCACGCCCGATGCACAGGAGCCGCGCCAGACCACGCCGGCGAAGCCGAAGGACGATGGTGGCCCGGTGGACAAGTTGCGCGATGACGGCATTTCGCTGCGCTTCGTGTGGGCCAATGACTGGGCGGCCAGCGTGCGCGGCGGCGAGCGCCTCGGCGCGACCAACGGCGGCGGTGCCGTCGGTGGCGCCGACCTGGACATGGGCAAGCTCGCCGGCATCGAAGGCGGCAAGATCCACATCACCTTCTCGCGCTATTACGGCCACAGCGTCGCGGCCGACGACATCGGCGTGCTGCAGAAGATCCAGGGCTACTGGTATCCGAAGCGGCAGTGGGAACTGGCCCAGCTCACCTGGGAGCAGCAGTTCAACGACAGCCACATCAACGTGCTGGCCGGACGGCTCAACGCCACGTGGCAGTTCGCCCGCTCGACCTACGGTTGCCGCTTCGTCAGCGCACCGGACTGTCCTTACCAGCTCACCAACACCTCCGGTGGTTTCAGCGGCTTCCCGTACGTGAACTGGGGCGCGCGCGTGAAATACCAGCCGGATGCGCGCTACGTGTCGATCGGCGCCTTCGAGATCAACCCGGAGCGTCGCAACAACAACGGCCTGAATTTCGGCCTCAACGACTCCACCGGCGTGATGATCCCCGTGGAAGTCGGCTATGAAACCAGCTTCGCCACCGACCCGTATCCGAAGCACCTGAAGATCGGCGGCTGGTACAACTCCGCGCCCTTCACCGATCCGGAGCTCAACACGAAGGGCCTGCATCGCGGCCTCTCCGGCGGCACGGCGCGCAGCTACGACGGTGGTCGCTACGGCCTCTACGTGCTTGCCGACAAGGTGGTGTGGAAGCCCGATCCGAACAGCAACACCCGCAACCTCGCGGTGTTCGCCTCGGCGACGGGTCCGATGGATAACGCGGAAAACTACACGCTGCAGGCGACCTCCGGCTTCCTCTGGACCGGCCTGTCGCGCGCCCGTCCCACCGACTCGCTTGGCCTGCAGGCCACGTGGTTCCGCTTCAGCAGGAAGGCGGTCGGCTACGAAGACGACCTGATCACGAAGAACAAGGGCGACGGCCACTTCAAGCGCGACGAACTGATGACCGAGCTTAACTACAGCTACAAGCTGTTCCCGGTGGTCAGCCTCGTGCCCAACCTGCAGTACATCGTCCATCCCGACGTACTCGGCAACACCGTCGGCGTGCGCCGCGTACCCGCCAACGCCATCGTCATCGGCCTGCGCGTGATGGTGAACATGGGCGGCCCCGGCAGCCAATAACGATGCCCCACCCCCAGTAGGAGCGCGCCCGCGCGCGACCGCTCTCCCATCCCGTCAACGCCCCCCAACGCTTCCAACGGTTCCAACGCCCATCCCCACCCAAAAGCCCCATACTCCAGCGACCCCAGGCAACCGCGCGCCGTGACCTTGGACCTGAAACACCTGCAAAGCTTCATCCGCATCGTCGAATTCGGCAGCCTCACCCGCGCCGCGGCGACGCTCGACGTCTCCCAATCCCTGCTCAGCCGACAGGTACGCCAGCTCGAGATCGAACTGGGCACGCACCTGCTGGAACGCAACGGGCGCGGCGTCGTCCCCACCGATGCCGGGCGCGAGCTGGTCGAACACGGCCGCGGCATCCTGCGCCAGGTCGAAGTTGCCAGGCTGTCGCTGGGCCAGGCGCGCGGCATGTACGGCGGCAAGCTCGCCATCGGCCTGCCGCCTAGCGTCGGTTCGGCGCTCACCGTCGAACTGGTGATGCGTTTCCGCGAGCGTTATCCCAACGCGCAAATCAGCGTGGTCGAAGCGCTCAGCGCCAGCCTGCTCGAATGGCTGCAACTGGGCCGGCTCGACTGCGCCTTGCTGTACAACCCCGCGGTGAACGCCAACATGCGTTTCCGCCACGTGCATTCGGAAGAGCTCTACCTCATCGGCGATACCCGCGATGGGCGCGTGCTGCCCGAAACGGTGCCGCTCGGCACGCTGGGGCAATACCCGCTGATCATCCCGTCGCCGTTGCACTCCGTGCGCCAGCTGATCGAGGCCGATGCCGCGCGCTACGGCGTGGCGCTGGATATCCGCCTGGAGATCGATTCGGTGCGCTCGTTGCTTGACCTGGTCGAACGCGGTGTCGGTTATGGCGTGCTCTCGCGCAACGCCCTGCATTCGCGCCGCGGCGAGTCGAAACTGCAGGCGTCGCCGATTGTCATGCCGAACATCACCACCCGGCTCGTCGTGGCCACGCCCACCCAGCGGCCGACCAGCGCCATCACGGAAAAGGCGCTGGAGCTGGTCGAGGAGCTGATCGGCGAAGGGCGGCTCAATCCCAACCGGTGAGTTGTGCGATGCAACATCTGCATGCCGTAAGCCGTGGCATGCAATTCGTGCATAGCAGATAAGCGGCACAGGGCGTTGTTCGGGCGGGCAGGGGTGAGGACCATCGTGGTGGACGCTCCTGCCGTGATGCCAAACACCAATGTCGTACGAAATCCCCTGCTGGTACATGCGTGGCGGCACCTCGAAGGGCCCGTTTTTCCTGGCCCGCGACCTGCCCGACGACGTGGCGACCCGCGATGCCGTGATCCTGGCCGCCATGGGCTCGCCGGATGAGCGCCAGATCGACGGCCTCGGCGGGGCGAAGCCGTTGACCAGCAAGGCCGGCGTGCTTTCCGTGCCCAGCGACGGTGCCGCCGACCTCGACTTCCTGTTCGGCCAGGTCGGCATCGCCGAAGCGAAGGTCGACACGACGCCGAACTGCGGCAACATGCTCGCCGCCGCGCTGCCCGCCGCCATCGAAGCGGGGCTGATCGAGGCCGACGAAGGCACCACCACCCGCCGCGTGCGCACGGTCAACACCGGCGTCGTCGCCGAGATCACCGTGCAGACGCCGGGACGCAAGCCGCTGTACGACGGCGACGCGCGCATCGACGGCGTGCCGCGCCCCGCCGCGCCGGTGCCCTGCGGCTTCCTCGACACGGAGGGCGCGCTGTGCGGCGCGCTGCTGCCCACGGGCAACCTGCGCGACACCATCGATGGCGTCGCCGTGACGCTGATCGACAACGGCATGCCGGTGATGCTGATCGCCGCCGCCGACCTCGGCGTATCGGGCGACGAGCGCCCCGAGGCGCTGGACGCCGACTCGGCGCTCAAGGCGCGCATCGAGGCGCTGCGACTCAAGGCCGGTCCGCTGATGAACCTCGGCGACGTTTCCGGCAAGCCGGTGCCGAAGATCACCCTGGTCTCTCGCCCACGCCAGGGCGGCGCCCTCGGCACGCGTACCTTCATTCCGCACGACTGCCACACGTCGATCGGCGTGCTCGGTGCCGTCACCGTCGCCACGGCGGCCGTGATGCCCGGCACCGTCGCCCACGACCTTGCCGACCCGGGCGAGGGCGACACCCGCACGCTGTCGATCGAACACCCCAGCGGCGAATTCAGCGTGGAGCTCGGCCTTGTCGAGGGCCGCGTCGTCCGCGCCGCGTTGCTGCGGACCGCCCGCCTGCTGATGCGCGGCAGCGTGCCGGTGTCCCCTTCTATCTGGGCCGGCCCCGCCGCCTGATCCCTACCCACGGAGATTTCCCGATGACCGAGAACAAGACCGCGCTGATCGTCAGCGCCCACTCCGCCGACTTCGTCTGGCGCGCCGGCGGTGCCATCGCCCTGCACGCCGAGAAGGGCTGGAAGGTCCACATCGTCTGCCTGTCGTTCGGCGAACGTGGCGAATCGGCCAAGCTGTGGCGCCAGCCCGGCATGACCATGGACAAGGTGAAGACCGACCGCCGCCGCGAGGCCGAGGCGGCCGCGGGCATCCTCGGTGCTAGCGTCGAATTCCTCGACATCGGCGACTACCCGATGCGCGCCGACCTCGACGTCGTCTTCCACCTCGCCAGGGTCTATCGCGAGCTGCGTCCGTCGTTCGTGCTCAGCCATTCGCTGAAAGATCCGTATAACTTCGACCACCCGCTGGCTACGCACGTCGCGCAGGAAGCCCGCGTGGTCGCGCAGGCCCATGGCCATGAGCCCTCGGTGCCGGTGATCGGCGCGCCACCGGTGTTCCTGTTCGAACCGCACCAGCCGGAACAGTGCGAGTGGAAGCCGGAACTGTTCCTCGACATCAGCTCGGTGTGGGAGAAAAAGCAGGCCGCGTTCGAAACCATGGCCGCGCAGGAACACCTGTGGGAGTACTACACCCGCGTCGGCCTGCAGCGTGGCGCGCAGGCATCGCGTAACTCGGACTTTAAGATCAAGTACGCCGAGGCCTTTCAGCGGGTCTTCCCGCACGTGACCCAGGGAACGCTGGCATGATCGGCGTCGTGGTTCGCAACCGTCCCTCGATCAGCGCCGAACAGGCCGATTCGCTCTCGTCGATGGGCGTGGCGACCGTGCACGAGGCGCAGGGCAGGGTCGGCCTGTTCCAGCCGCCGATCCGCGCGATCCAGCAAGACGTGTCGATCGCCGGTTCGGCGGTTACCGTGCTGGCCCAGCCGGGCGACAACTGGATGCTCCACGTCGCCGTCGAGCAGTGCAAGCCGGGCGACATCCTCGTCGTCGCCTGCACCACCGAGAACACCGACGGCATGTTCGGCGACCTGCTGGCCACGTCGCTGGTGTCGCGTGGCGTGGTCGGCCTGGTCATCGATGCCGGCGTGCGCGACAGCGCGGAGCTGCGCCGCATGGGCTTCCCCGTGTGGTCGCGCGCCGTGCACGCGCGCGGCACGGTCAAGGCGACCCTGGGTTCGGTGAACGTCCCGGTGGTGATCGGCGGCCAGCTGGTCAGGCCGGGCGATGCCATCGTGGCCGACGACGACGGCGTGGTCGTCGTGCCGCACGCCAGCGTGGACAGCGCCATCGCCGCGTCGCGCAAGCGCACCCTCAACGAAGAATCCAAGCGCGAACGCCTCGCCGCGGGCGAGCTTGGCCTGGATATTTACGATATGCGCCCGCGCCTGGCAGAAGCCGGCCTGCGCTATGTGGACGACCTGCCGAATGAATAACCCGCTCAAGAGCTGCCTGCCGCCGGATCCGAACCCCACCAAGCCGCTGCAGGCCATGCCGACCAACGCCTGCGATGCACACTGCCACGTCTTCGGCCCGGCCAGCGTGTTCCCGTACGCGCCGGACCGCAGCTACACCCCGCCGGACGCGCCGTACGAGCATCTCGTCGCGCTGCATGATTTCCTCGGCTTCGATCGCGGCGTCATCGTCCAGGCCAGCTGCCACGGCACCGACAACACCGCGATGCTCGACGCCATCGCCCGCGGCAAGGGCCGCTATCGCGGTGTCGCCATCGTGGACGACGGCATCGACGATGCCGGGCTGGACGAGCTCAACCAGGGCGGCGTGCGTGCCGTGCGCTTCAACTTCGTCCAGCACCTGGGCGGCCGTCCGGACATGCAGGTGTTCTGGCGCGTGCTCGACCGCGTCGCCGAGATGGGCTGGCACGTGGTGCTGCACCTGGACGCTGAAGACATCGTGGAGCTGCAGGACACGCTGGCGAAGATCCGCGTGCCCTTCGTCATCGACCACATGGGTCGCGTCCAGGCCGCCAAGGGCGTGGAACAGGAACCGTTCCGCCTGCTGCTGGCGCTGATGCGCGACAATCCGCTGGCGTGGGTGAAAGTCTGCGGTGCCGAGCGCGTCTCGGTCGGCAAGCGCCCGTTCGACGATGCGATCCCGTTCGCGCAGGCGCTGATCGAAGCAGCGCCCGACCGGGTGCTGTGGGGGACGGACTTCCCGCACCCGAATATCTCCAAGGACATGCCGAACGACGGCGGCCTGGTGGACCTGATGTTCCGGTTCTGCCCGGACGAGGCCCTGCGCCACCGCCTGCTCGTCGACAACCCCGCGCGCCTGTACGACTTCGCCTGAAGAGCCTGACCATGCCCGAGAACACCGCCACCCTTCCGCCAGCGCGCCCGCGCAAGCCCTTCTATCGCCAGCTCTACGTGCAGGTGCTGGTGGCGGTGATCCTCGGCGTCATCCTGGGCTACCTGTCGCCGCGCTACGCAGTGGCGATGAAGCCGTTCGGCGATGCGTTCATCGCGCTGATCCGGATGGTGATCGGCCCGATCATCTTCTGCACGGTGGTCACCGGCATCGCCGGCATGCGCGACATGCGCAAGGTGGGCCGGGTCGGCGGAAAGGCGCTGCTGTATTTCGAGGTCATCTCGACCGTGGCGCTGTTCTTCGGCCTCGTCGCCGGGCATATCTTCCATCCGGGCAGTGGCTTCAACGTCGACCCGTCGACGCTGAAGGCCAACGAAGTTGCCTCGTTCGTGGCCCAGGGCCACAACATCGAGTCGATCGACTTCCTGCTCTCGATCATCCCGACCACCTTCGTCAACGCGTTCGCGAAGGGCGACGTGCTGTCGATCCTGCTGATCTCGGTGCTGTTCGGTTGCGCGCTCGCGGCCATCGGCGAGCGTGGCAAGCCGGTCTATGACGTGGTCGAAGCCGGTGCGCAGGTGTTCTTCAAGATCGTGCACTACATCACTGCGGTGTCGTCGATCGGTGCGTTCGGCGCCATCGCCTTCACCATCGGCAAGTATGGCGTCGTGGCCCTGGTGCCGCTGATGGAGCTGATCGGCAGCTTCTACCTGGTCTGCATCATCTTCGTGGTGTTGATACTCGGCATCGTCGGCCGGCTGTGCGGCTTCAGCATCCTGCGCTTCTGCGCGTACATCAAGGACGAGCTGTTGATCGTGCTCGGCACCAGTTCGTCGGAAGTCGTGCTCGCCCCGCTGATGCGCAAGATGGAGCAACTGGGTTGCCCGAAGGAGACGGTCGGCCTGGTCGTGCCCACCGGTTACTCGTTCAACCTCGACGGCACCAACATCTACCTGACCATGTCGATCCTGTTCATCGCCCAGGCGCTGAACATCGACCTGAGCATCGAGCAGCAGATCACCGTGGCCATCGTCGGCATGCTGACCTCGAAGGGTGCCTCCGGCGTCGCCGGTGCCGCCCTGGTCATGCTCGCCTCCACCCTCAGCGTCGTCCCCGTGGTTCCCGTGGCCGGCATGGTCCTGATCCTCGGCATCCACCGCTTCCTCGGCACCGGCCTCGCCATGACCAACCTGGTCGGCAACGGCGTGGCCGCCATCGTGGTCTGCGCGTGGGAGAAGGAACTGGACCGCAGCAAGCTCGACGCCACGCTAAAGAACGCCTGACGGCCAGCCCATGTAGGAGCGCGCCTGCGCGCGAAAGCACGCCGCCCCGGTCCGGCAGTATCCTCGACGGAAAGTCCGGCACCCCGCCGGCGTCGCCTGAAGGATCCTGCCGTGGCCACCGATATCTTGCCGCAGCCTGTTACCGCCAAACTCACCCATGCGGCGATCTTCCTGGTCGTCACGCTGGGCGACGACGACCGGGTGGTGGGCGAGGTGAAGGACCTCTGCGCGGACATGTCCTCGCTGCTGCGCGGGATCGGCTTTCGCCATCCGCAGCGGCAACTCTCCTGCGTCATGGGCTTCGGCGCGTCGGCGTGGGATCGCCTGTTCGGCGCGCCGCGACCTGCGGGGCTCCATCCGTTCCGCGAACTGACCGGCGCGCACCATGCGCCGTCGACACCGGGCGATATCCTCTTCCACATCCGGGCGACGCACATGGACCTGTGCTTCGAACTGGCCAGCGTGGTGATGTCGCGGATCGGTGCCTACGTCAGCACGGCCGACGAGGTGCATGGCTTCAAGTATTTCGACGAGCGCGACCTGCTGGGATTCGTCGATGGCACCGAGAATCCCGTGGACCGGGTCGCCGAGGCGGCTACGCTGGTCGGCGACGAGGACCCTGCGTTCAAGGGCGGCAGCTACGTCGTGGTGCAAAAATACCTGCATGACCTGAAGGCGTGGAACGCCCTGCCGGTCGAACGCCAGGAGCAGATCATCGGCCGCCGCAAGCTATCCGACGTGGAACTGCGCGACAGCGAGAAAGCGCCGTACTCGCACAACGTGCTCACCAACATCGAAGAGAACGGCGAGCAACTGCAGATCGTGCGCGACAACATGCCATTCGGCGAGGTCGGCAAGGGCGAATTCGGTACCTACTTCATCGGTTACGCGAAAGCGCCGGCGCGGATCGAGCGGATGCTGGAAAACATGTTCATCGGCGACCCGGTCGGGAACTACGACCGCCTGCTCGATTTCAGCAAGGCCGTCACCGGCTGCCTGTTCTTCGTCCCCTCCGCCACCTTCCTCGATTCCCTGTAGGAGCGCGCCTGCGCGCGACATCTTCCCGTGACCCTATCTGGGATCACCGTTCCGCAAAAGGCCATCGCGCGCAGGCGCGCTCCTACATAAACGTAGGATCAGGCGGCCAGCGGCGTACCCGCAGCCAGCGCATCGAAATAATCCCGCGTGAGCCGAAGCTGCGTAACAGCATCTTCGGCGCGGTTGACGACATGGCGAAACGCCGCGTTTTCCGGGCGATCCTTCGCGTACCAGCCCAGGTGCTTGCGCGCGATGCGCACGCCCATGACCTCGCCATAGAACGCGTACAGGTGCTCGAGATGGCCGACCAGGATGTCGCGCACTTCGGCGGGCGTGGGCTCGGCCAGGTAGCCGCCGGTTGCCAGGTGATGGGCGATCTCGCGGAAGATCCACGGACGGCCCTGCGCGCCACGGCCGACCATCACCGCGTCGGCACCGGTGGCGGCGAGCACTTGGCGTGCCTTGTCGGGCGTGGTGATGTCGCCGTTGGCCAACACCGGGATCGACACGCTAGCCTTCACTGCGGCGATGGTCGCGTATTCCGCATCGCCTTCGTATTTGTCGGCACGCGTGCGCCCGTGCACGGCCAGCGCGGCGATGCCGGCGTCCTCGGCGATGCGCGCGATGGTGAGCGCGTTACGGTTATCGCGGTCCCAGCCCGTGCGGATCTTCAGCGTCACCGGGATGTCCACCGCCTTGACCACGGCATCGAGGATGCGCGCGACCAGCGGTTCGTCCTGCAGCAGGGCCGAGCCCGACCACACGTTGCAGACCTTCTTCGCCGGGCACCCCATGTTGATGTCGACGATCTGCGCGCCGTTGTCCGCGTTGTAACGCGCGGCCTCGGCGAGCATGCCCGGGTCGTAGCCGGCGATCTGCACGCTGACCGGCTCGGGTTCGCCGTCGTGGTCCATCCGCCGCAGCGACTTGCGGGTGTTCCACAGGCGCGGGTCGGCGGTTGTCATCTCAGACACGGCGAGACCGGCCCCCATGCGCTTGCAGAGGAGTCGGAAGGGCTTGTCGGTGACGCCGGCCATGGGCGCGAGGACCACGGAAGGCGCAATGGTGTGGGGGCCGATGCGCATGAGCCACATTTTACCGTAAGTCTGGCCCCGTAACTTCAGGGCAGGCCTGGCAACTGGCAACTCGGTGGCAGGACCGTGTGCGAGCCCATCGCATCTATCGTTGCGTCGACTTCATCGTATGGAGTCGTGTCCATGACAAAGAATTCGACGTTGTCTGCGTTTTTGACGGCAGTGGCCCTATCCTGCAAGGCGAGGTCCTGGGCGCATGCTTTTCCGTAACCGAAGTCGGAAAGACCAGGGGAAACGTGGTCGTAAAAATGGCTCATTTCATGGACGACAGTTCCCGTGCGTGACGATACAGGATCGTCCTCGGGCAGCGTGAAGAATCGCGGACAGAACGTCATTGCATATAGGTTGTGGTCCTCAGCTGCTGCCACGGCTTCAGGCGGCCGACCAGGGCAGCCGCATGCTTTCTTCAAGGGATCAAAATAGGTGATATCAAACAATCGGCCGTACGTTGCATCAACACCCCTGATGGCCAGGTAGTTCAGGCTGTCGTACCAGCCCGTTTCATGCGGTAGGGGGTCTGCGGCTTGAGGCTTTCCGAACCATCGATCAAAGCGCTTATTCGGACGGTACTCGTACCACGGGTCGTCAATCGATCCTTTGCTTATGTACATCGCGTTCTGGATTTGTCCGGCGGCGAAAGCCCTGCTCTTAGCCTTGGCCACGGCCTTGTCGATCGTTTCGCTTTGTTCGGCGGTGCATTGGAGGTCAGTTGTATGTTGCTGCCTCGCTTGCTGACGCGGTGGATATGCAAAGACGACCAGGTCATCCGAGCTAAGCATCTCCGTCTCATGGGGCGATGCGGTTGCGTGGGCTGCGGTCGCTTTCCTCCCGCCGCGGTAGATCGTTGCGTATCGAACGGTGAACATTCCACCCGATCCGAAGTCATATGCGTGGGCAATGTCGACTTCCTTGCGGATCGATTCTCCGGGGGCGACCGGAAGGAAGTGGGAGGGCTCGGGGCGCCCCCAGTGATCACGCGAGCCGATATACCTTCGGGCGTTTCCCGAGGAGTCGAACACCTGCAGGAAGTCCGAGGATGGGGTGTCGTCGTTTCTGCCGAACGGAGATTCGGGCCTGTAGATATAGGCTGGCTCGTCGCCCACATTCGTAAATTCGACCTCGACCTTCAACGTACCGGGCGCTCCCGGCGCCGTTGGATGATGGAGCGATACCTTGATCGACTCAGATGCGTTGACCTGCATTGACACCGCCATGAGGCAGATGGCGACAGGCAAGAGATACTTCATTGGGCCGTGGTCAGTTGCTAAGGTAGCCCATCGTTCCCTACGCCCGGGGTGCCCGTATATGGAAGGATTCTGAAAAATTCGATCTTCCGTCCGGCGTGAGAGCTCTGCCACGGGACGCGCAGGTAGCCAGGTATTTCAGGATGCTGCTATCGACCAGCAAGCCTCAACGCTTGGCGATGTCCTTCTTCGGCACCGCATTCACGGCGGCCGCCGCATCCACCTGTACCAATCCGCCTGTCGTGCCGCTCGTACGCAGCAGGATGTCGTGGACAGAGCGGGCGTCGAGGCCCGGGGCGACCGACAGGAGCAGGGCGACGATGCCGCTGACGTGCGCGGAGGCCATCGACGAGCCCGAGCTGAAGTCATAGCCGCCACCGGGCTGGGTGGTGAGGATGTCGTTGCCGGGTGCGCTGACCACGCCGGGCGGTGCCGGGCTGCTGGCGCTGGTCCGCACCACGATCACCCCGGGCGCGCTGTCCGGGAAGCCACCCGCATTGCCGTCGGGGGGCAATGCGGCGATGACGATCCGGCCCTGGGATAGCAACTGGGCGAGCAGGCGACCAAGCAGTGGGTCGGCGGGGCCACCCAGGCTCAGGTTGACGATGCGTGCATCGGTGTCGTTCACCGCGGCGAGCGCCTTGGCCAGGGTGAACGAATTGCAGCGTGCGCCGTTCTTGCCGTCGGCATACCAGCATGCCTTGTACACACTGACCGATGCCTTCGGTGCGATCCCGACCATGCCTTCATGGTTGTTGCCGACCGCGGCGATGATGCCGGCGACCTCGGTGCCGTGCTGGTCACGCTCGAACGCGGCATCGCGGTTCGCCACTTCGTCGCGGGTGTCACCCAGGTGGCCTTTCAGGTCCGGGTGCGCGGTATCGACGCCGGTATCCACGACGGCGACGTGCACGCCTTCGCCCTGGCTCATGGTGTGCGCGAGCGCGGCATGGGTTTCGACGAAACCACGCTGCAAGTCGGTGTACGGATCGTTGTAATGCGTTTCGTCCTGCGACGAATACACTGCGTATTCCTGCAGCGGCTGGGCCAGTTCGACGCGCTGGTCGCGCGACAGGGTGGCGACCAGCGCATCGCGATCGACGCCCGGTGCCGGACGCAACACGATGCAGTACACCCCCAGCGCCCGGATCGGCCAGCCACCCACTTCGTTCCAGCCGTACTGTTTCTGCAACGTGGCAAGCAGCGAGCGTGCACGCTGCCCGGCGCTGTAGTTCGGCGCGGGGGCATAGCCGAGCAGGCTGGAACCGGCATGGGTCGCTGCCGGCTCCAGCGGATTGGCGACGGCCAGGACGATGTCGCGCGAGCTGTCCATGCTCGCCGCCGGGCTGGCCGTGGCTGCGACGGCCGTGGTCGTGCCCGTCGCGGTGGTGCCGGGCGACGTGCCGGCGCAGGCCGCGAGGCCGCCCAGCGCCGTGGCCAGCAGGAGTGCGCGAACGGTCATGGCGTCCCGGCGACCGGCTCCGCGAAGCGGATGCCGGGCGTGCTGCGCAGGCGATCCGCGGCCTGCTTCGCATCACCCGCCGTATCGTCGGGCAGCACCGTATAGGCGCCGACGCCATTCGGGCCGCCGACCACGCGCAGGTGCTGGGCCTGCAGCACGCTGTTCCACGCCGACATGCTCAGGCCCTTGTCGGGCACGACGTGGATGGCGCCGTGCGGCACGGCCGGTGCAGCATCGCTCAGCGTGCGATAGGCACCGGCGGCGGGCTCTTCCGACCACAGGCGCAGGCCGAGTGCACCCAGGCCAACGGCCTGCAGGACCACGGCCGCGGCGAGCGTGCGCAGCAGCCAGCCGCCGCCAGCCGCGCGCGGCGCGGGTTCGACCTGCGGGTCGTCCACGTCGAGGCGGCCGAACAGGCGCTGCAGCCCGTGCTCCGGGTCGAGCTTCGTTTCGGCGGGCAGGCGCATGGCCTGCATCAGCCGGCGTTGCTGTTCGAATTCGATGCGACAGTCGTCGCAGGTGGCAAGGTGGCCTTCGAGCCAGGCTTCCTGTTCGTGGCTAGCGCTGGCCTGGAGGATCCAGGGCATCGCTTCCCAGGCGCGGGCACAATCCCTGCCGGCTGGGGTCGGGCGGGTCATGTCAGGTTCTCCTTGGACGGGGCCGTTTCGCCGGCCAGGCCCGATAGTACGTTGCGCAGTTTCACCCGCGCGTGGAACAGGCGTGCTTTCACCGTGCCTACCGGGCACTGCATGATCGCGGCGACGTCGTCGAGCGAATGGCCGATGCCGTAGACCAGCTCGACCACCACGCGCTGGTCGGCCGAGAGGCGTTCCATCCCGCGGCCCAGCCAGTCGCGCAGTTCGCGGTCGTCGCCAGGGTCGTGCGACGGCATCCGGTCTTCCGGCACGCTGTCTTCGTCGACCGGCTCGCTGCCGTGCTGGCGCAGCGATTTCAGGCCGCAGCGGTAGGCGATGCCCATGATCCAGGTCGACACCCGGCTCTCGCCCTGGAAGCTGGCCGCCTTCTGCCAGACGATCCAGAAACAGTCGTTGATCACCTCTTCCATGATGTCCGGGCGCCTGGTCAGGCGTGACAGGAAGCGGCAGAGGCGGCCGTGGTAGGCGCGGTACATCACCGCCAGGGCGGCACGGTCGCCCGCGGACATCCGCTGCAGCAGCAGGCGGTCGTTGGCGTCGGAGTCGGCCTCTTTCATGGCATCGGGTCGCGTTCGGGGTTCAGCCCGTGAGTGCACCGGGACGGGCCAATGGTTGCCATGGCATCAGAATGACCATGCCACGGTGCCGACCCAGGGCGAAATGCCGCGTTCGCCCCGGCTGAGCTGGCGGTCGGTGAAGACGTGGATCAGCTCCAGGCGCCATGGGCCGTCCTGCCAGACCAGGCCGGCGTGGCCATAACGGTAGCGGTCAGGCCGGCTGCCCTGGCCATAGTAGCGATACAGCGGCGCAAGGTATTGCGCGATGCCTGCCCCGGCGGTGGCCGAGAGGTGTGGCAGCAACGGCCAGCGGAAACCGACGTCGGCGGCACCACGCGGGCCGCCGCCACGGTGGGCGAGCTGGATCGCCGAGGCACCCAGGGTCAGCACGTCGCGCCAGATCCACGACACGCCCAGCTCGGTGCGGTCGTAGGTGCGCGCACCCGCGTTGTTACCCGGGTAGCGGTAGTGCAGCAGGCTGGCCTGCATCTGCCAGTCGTCGGTCAGCGACCAGGCCCGGGCGACCTGGGCCAGGGTCTCGGCGACGCGGCCCGGCGAGTGGGTCTGGTAGCTCGCCGACACGCCCAGCGACCAGCCGTCGCGCGAGACCCAGCTGACGGCACCCTGCGCCACGGCGCCCGGCGGCGTGACCGCGACGCCACGATCGACCAGCTGCGAACTCACCGCCGCCGTGCCGGTCCAGTCGCCGGCCTGCGCCGTAAACGCCGCGGATGCCGTGCAGAACGCGGCCACGAGCCGACGTCGCCGCGACGCCGAAGCGTGGCAGCGTGCCGGCTCCCCGCCTGGCTTGCCTGGGGAAGCGATGTCCAACATCACGTCATCTTGCGCATGGCCCGCCCTTGCGTGGCCCCGACGCCCTTGCCCTCGTCAGTGGAGGGTGGCCAGGTAGGCCAGCAGGTCGTCGAGGTCCTTTGCATTGTCGAGGCCATCGTATTTCATCTTGGTGCCTGGGTTGGCCTGTTTCGCGGGCTGCGAAAGATACGTGTGCAACTGTTCCGGCGACCAGGTCCAGCCGACGTGTTGCAGGGCGTCGGAGTACGCGTAGCCCTCGATGCTGCCGGACTTGCGGCCGACGATGCCGAACAGGCTGGGTCCTTTCTTGTTGCGCCCCTGGGCGACGCTGTGGCACTCGGAGCATTCGGACTTGAATACATCCTGGCCTGCCTTGGCATCGCCGGCGGCCGCTGGCAACGCGGCCAGCAGGCAGGTGGCGAGGAGGCCCGCGGCGGCGAGGCGCGCGGGCAGGGTGGGTCGGGCTGGGGAAGTCACGCGTCGTATTCCTGTGCTTAGAAGGCGATGCTCGCGGAGATCGAGAAGGCGTTGAGGTCGGACGCATTGGTATTGCGTGCGCCTGCGGGTACGCCGAACACGTTGCTGCTGCGTCCGTTGAATCGGGTGAAGCGGAACCAGGTGGCGGCAAGCTTGAAGTTGGCTTTCGTGGTCCAGCTGTCGTCCTTGCCGAACGGTGCCCAGAACACGGTGTAGAGGTTGCTGGTGGTGTTCGGGTCGCCGAACGGCGGGTAGCGCGCGGCGCTCTGGCTACCGGTGCTCTTCAGGTGCGAGAGCACCACGCCATAGGTTTGCCGGAACGTGTAGGCCAGCGTCGCCACCTGGTCGCGCGCCGACCCGTTATTTGAATCGAACGTGCCGGGCACGGCGGGATTCGGCGGCGGCTGTCCGTAGTCGCGGTGTTCGTAGATGTTGACGTAGCTGGCCTGGACGATGTGCTCGCGGTTACCCAGGTATTGGTACGTGAGGTCGTAGCCGTAGTCGTTGATGTCGTCGCGCGATCCCGCGCGCGGCAGCTGGCGCTTGGTCGTCAGCGCGACCACGCCGGCCGAGAAGAACTGTCGCTTCAGGTCTTTCATGTACGCGAGGCGGAAGTAGCCGGTGTTGCTGAGCTTGCCGGGGTCGCCGCCGATGCTGTAACCGAGGTGGTCCTGGGTGGACTGCGCAAGCGAGCGATAGGTGCCCGCCTCGGCATACCAGTCCTTGTCGAACAGCGCGTAGACCGTCGTGCCGATCACCCGGTTCGCCGGCGAATTGGGGCTGCTGGGATTCAACAGCGTGCCGGTGCCGCCGCCCGGGCCGATCAGCGAGGCATTCGGCAGGGCGGCGATGGGATCGTCGAAACCGATGCTGTTGTTCACGCTCACGCCGATCGTGGTGTCCTTGCCGGCGATCTTCAGTTCCTTGGCGACGTAGCGCAGGTCCACCGTGCTCAGCTTCGTGTTGTACGTGTTGTGCCCGGTGTGGTCGGCCTCGACCTTGACGTAGCCGCCGACGTTGTCGGTGACCCGGCCGGCCAGGTAGAGGTCGCCCTCGGTCAGCGTGGTGTCGCTGGGACCGCGCGCCGGGCTGCTATGGGTTTCGGTCAGCTGGGCGGCGACCGGGATCTTGGTGCCCTGGCCATCCGTATCGGTGTAGCCGTTGAGCTTGAAGCGCATGCCATACGGGGTGAGCGCCGGGCCGTAGGCGCCGGCGTGGCAATCCGCGCAGGCCGAGCCGGTCTGCCGTGCATAAGCCGGGATCGCCTGGGCAGGGTGGCTCAGCAGCGACAGCAGCAGGGCAAGCGCCGACCACCAGCCAGCGTGGCCGTGGGCGCGCGGTCGACGTCGGAAGGGTAGGGCTGGCATCGTCTCGAACTCCTTGTGATGGCGTGGCCGGGGGCGGTCAGTGGCCCTTGCGCGGCCACATCCGGTGCAGCAGGCCGTCGCGGCGGCCGAAATGGTGGAAGAGCGCCGCGCCGATGTGCAGGCAGACCAGCACCAGCAGCACCCAGGCGGCGTCGACATGGAGTGCCTGCAGGCGGTCGGCGAGGTCGTCGTCGGGTGCCAGCAGGCGCGGCAGGGTCAGGCCGAAGAAATGCACGTCGTGGTCGCCGGCGCTGCTCATCGCCCAGCCGACCAGCGGCATCCCGAGCAACAGCAGGTAGAGCGCCACGTGCGTCGCGATGGCGGCGTAACGCATCGCGGCCGGCATGGCGACGTGCGGCAGCCGGCCGGTACGCGCCCGCAACACCACGCGGATAACGAACAGCACCAGCACCAGCAGGCCGAAATGACGATGGCCTTCGAGCAGCCACATGCGCAGCGGCTTGCTGGAAACCTCGTCGCGTACCAGTACGACGGTGGCGGCGCCAACGACGCAGAGCGCGGTCAGCCAATGCACGGCACGCAAGGGGCGCGGATAGGGCACCGGGCGTTCGTCGTGGGTGTTCCAGGCCATCGCAGGTCGTTCCCCAGGGCGCCCGCCAGTCGGGCGACGCATGGCCATGAGTGCCAGCGCCTTCGCGGAAGGTTGCGGCGCGTGCCGGTCCGTGGCGTGCGCAACCTTTCCCGGCGCCGCCCGCACTCATGGCAGACGACCGCGGAAGCCACCAGAAGCCGGGACACGCCATGGATATCGCTCGCATCCCATTCCAGATCCACGGCGATAGCCGGGGCATGCTCGTGGCCCTCGAGGGGATGCGCGACGTACCCTTCGATATCCGCCGCGTGTATTACATCTTCTCCACCCAGGGCGAGGTACGCCGTGGCCAGCACGCCCACCGCACGCTGACCCAGCTCGCCGTGGCCGTGCGCGGTTCGGTGACCTTCCTGCTCGACGACGGCAGTGGTCCCGCCGAGGTCACGCTCGACGATCCCGCCAGCGGGGTGCTGATCGGCCCGATGGTGTGGCGCGAACTGCATCACTTCAGCGACGACTGCGTGGTGATGGTGCTGGCCGACCAGGCCTACGACCCCAGCGACTACATCGCCGATTACGACCAGTTCCTGCGCGAGGCGCACGCGCCTGCCTTTGCCGAGGTCGCTGCCGCATGGCCCGGCCGCTAGTCCTCGTCGGTGCGGGCGAATTCGCGCTCATCGCGCGCGAATACTTCACCCACGACGCCGGCCGCGAGGTCGTGGCGTTCGCGGTGGAGCGTGCGTGGCTGGATGGCGAGACGGTCGACGGCCTGCCTGTCATCGCCTACGAAGACATCGAATCGATCTATCCGCAGGACGAGGTGGACATCTTCGTCGCCATCCCCGCGAGCGGCCTGAATCGACTGCGTACGCGGTTTTACCTCGACCTGAAGCGGCGCGGTTATCGCTTCGCCCGTTACATCAGTTCGCGTGCGTTCGTCTGGCGCAACGCCCAGGTGGGCGAACACTGCTTCATCTTCGAGAACAACGTGATCCAGCCGTTCACCACCATCGGCGACAACTGCATCCTGTGGAGCGGTAACCACATCGGCCACCGCGCGATCCTCCACGACAATGTGTTCATGGCTTCGCATGCCGTGGTGTCGGGCTACTGCGAGATCGGTACGAACAGCTTCGTCGGTGTCAACGCGACCTTCAACGATCGCGTGCGCGTGGCCGCGGACAACGTCATCGGCGCGGGTGCGCTGGTCGTTCGCGATACCGAACCCGGCCTGGTTTACGTGGGTTCGCCCGCGAAGGCCTTGCCCGGCAAGTCCAGCCTCGACGTGGCGCTCTGAGGAGGACGCATGACCGCATGGATCAAGCGCGGCCTGGTCTTTGATACCCTGCGCCAGGGCGTGGGCGGCTGGATGCGCCACTCCGCGCTGACCCCGACACCGTGGCGCCTGGACGACGCGACCATCCGCGTCTACGCAAGTTTCCGCGACGACGAGGGCGTGGGTCGCATCGGCTACGTCGACCTGCGCGCCGACCGGCCCGAGCAACTGGTCCGTGTCAGCGAAACGCCGGTGCTGGACGTGGGCCGGGCGGGATGCTTCGACGATAACGGGATGATCCTCGGTGACCTCGTCGATGGCCCGGGTGGCCTGCACCTGTTCTACGTCGGCTTCCAGCGCGTGGCCCGCGCCAAGTTCCTCGCGTTCACCGGCCTTGCGATCTCCAACGACGGTGGCGAATCCTTCGTGCGCGCACAGGAGACGCCGGTGCTCGATCGGGCGCCGGGCCGCAGCAGCATCGCGGCGATCCACTCGGTGGTGCGCGAAGACGGCTTGTGGCGCGTCTGGTACGCCGCCGGCGACGGCTGGGAGAGCATCGCGGGGCAGCCGTATCCGCGCTATCACATCCGTTACCTGGAGACCGACGACTTCGCCGCGAAGCCGCTGCGCGACGAGGCCTGCCTGCTGCCACGCGGCAACGAATACCGGATCGGCCGGCCACGGGTCTACCGCCAGGACGGCGGCTACGTCATGTACTTCACGCGTGGCGACACCCGTGGGGGCTATTTCCCGGGCTGCGCGACCAGCGTCGACGGGGTGCGCTGGGAACGCCACGACGAGCTGTTCGGGCTCTCCCTGTCCGAGCGTGGCTGGGACTCGCGGACGATCTGCTATCCCGCGCTGTTGCAGCAGGCGGACCGCACGCTGATGTTCTACAACGGCAACGACATGGGCGTGGATGGCTTCGGCCTCGCGGAGGCGGCGCATGCTGGCGGTTAGGCCGTATGTGCCCGCCGACGAGGCTCGCTGGGATGCGCTGGTGGCGCGTTCGCGCAATGGCACGTTCCTGCACCGGCGTGCGTACATGGATTACCACGCCGCCCGCTTCAGCGACGCCTCGCTGCTGGTGGAAGAGGAGGGCGAGCTGCTCGCCGTGCTCCCGGCCAATCGCGACGGCGACACCGTGTCCAGCCATGCGGGCCTGACCTATGGCGGCATGGTGGCGACGCCGGCGCTACGCGCGGAGGCCACGCTCGCCGCCTTTCGTGCCGTGGGCCAGCATTACCGCGGCCTCGGCGTGCGACGGCTGGTCTACAAACCGGTCCCGCACGTCTTCCACGCCACCGCCGCCGAGGAAGATCTTTACGCCTTGCACCGGGTCGGTGCATCGGTGGTTCGCCGCGACCTGTCGTCGATGCTGGTGCCGCGTGATCGCCCGGAGATGACCGGCATGCGCCGGCGTGCCGTGGCCCGTGCGCGCAAAGCTTGTGTGGGAACGCGCGTAGGCGACGACATCGCGCCGTTCCACGCCCTGCTGGTCGGGACGCTACGCCGCCACGGCGTCGAACCGACCCACAGCGCCGCGGAGCTCGCGCTCCTGCACGACCGCTTCCCGGGCCAGATCGTGCTGCACGAAGCGCACCGCGATGGCGAATTGCTCGCCGGGGCGATCATCTTCGATTTCGGCCATACCGTGCATACGCAATACCTCGCGGCCTCCGATGTTGGGCGCGAGACCGGCGCGCTGAGCCTGTTGCTGGCCGAGCTGATCGGCGAGGTCTATGCCGACCGGGCCCGCCTGAGCTTTGGCATCTCCACCGAGGACGAGGGAAGGGTGCTCAATCCCGGGCTGGTGGCGCAGAAGGAATCGTTCGGCGCGCATGCGGTCGTGCATGACCGCTACGAGTGGCTGCTGTGATGGACGTCCCCTTCCTGAGCCTGCGCGAGGTCAACGCCCGCCATGCCGACGAGCTGAAGGCCGCGGTGGCACGCGTGATCGATTCGGGCTGGTACCTGCTGGGCGATGAACTGGCCGCCTTCGAACGTGAATTCGCCGCGTGGTGTGGCGTCCGCCACGTCGTCGGCACCGGCAACGGCCTGGATGCGCTGTCGCTGGTGCTGCGGGCGTGGCGCGGGATGGGCGCGCTGGCCGAAGGCGACGAAGTCATCGTGCCGGCGAACACCTTCATCGCGAGCTTCCTCGCCATCAGCGAGAACGGGCTGCGCCCGGTGCCGGTCGAGCCCGACCCGGCGACGTTCAATCTCGATCCCGCGCGGGTCGAAGCCGCGATCGGTCCGCGGACGCGGGTCATCATGCCGGTGCATCTCTACGGGCAACTGGCGGACATGGCCGCGCTCGGGGACATCGCCAGCCGGCGTGGCCTGCTGGTGCTGGAGGATGCGGCGCAGGCACATGGTGCGAGCTGGGACGGTGCACGCGCCGGCAGCTTCGGCCACGCGGCAGCCTTCAGCTTCTTCCCGGGCAAGAACCTCGGCGCACTGGGTGACGGAGGCGCGGTCGCCACCGACGACGATGCGCTGGCCGCGCGCGTCGCCGCGCTGCGCAATTATGGATCCGCGCAGAAGTATCACCACCCCGTGCGGGGCATCAATTCGCGCCTGGACGAGATCCAGGCCGCGATGTTGCGGGTGAAGCTGCGTTACCTCGACGCCGATACGTCGCGTCGCCGCGCGATCGCCGCGCGGTATCGCGACGGCATCCGTCATCCCGGCATCCGGTTGCCGGCGGCGGTACGCGAGGAAGCCCACGCGTGGCACCTGTTCGTCGTTCGCTGCAGCTGGCGCGATGCGTTGCAACGGCACCTCGCAGCGCTGGGCGTCCAGGCCCAGGTGCACTACCCGGTGCCGCCACATCGCCAGCTGGCGTATGCCGAACTGGCGCAGCTCAGCCTGCCGCTGACCGAACGGATCCACCGCGAGGTGTTGAGCCTGCCGTTGAACCCGGCGCTCAGCGATGCACAGGTGGAGCAGGTGATCGCGGCCTGCGCGGCGTTTGCCGAGGAGGCCGCATGAATATCCTTCGTGCGGGCGCATGGTCGGCGATCGGCACGGCGGCGCGCCTGGCCACGGCGCTGGTGCTGGTGAAACTGGTGGCCTGGCTGGCCGGCCCGGTGGGCGTGGGTCGGCTTGGCCAATTCATGAGCCTGATGTCGCTGCTGGCAGTGCTCGCCGGTGGGGGGATCAGCGCGGGGGTGGTGAAGTACGTCGCCGAATACCGCGACGACCCGGCCCGCCTGTCGCGGCTGCTGTCGTCGGCGCTCGGTTACGCCATGGTCGCCGCCTGCGTGATGGCCTGCGCCGCCTTGCTGTTCGCCCGCCCGCTGGCGACGTGGCTGCTCGGCGATCCCACGTACGACAGCCTGATCCGCGTGCTGGCCATCGCCCAGCTCGGCATCGCGCTGGTGAACTACGTGCTCGCCGTGATCAACGGCTTCATGGACGTGCGCCGGCTCGCTTTGGTCCAGGTCGCCGGTTCCCTGCTCAGCGTGGCGCTGGCGCTGTGCCTGGCTCGCTGGTTCGGGCTGTACGGCGCGTTGCTGGCGATCGTGCTGGGCCAGTTGTTCTGGCTGCTGGTCGGGCTGCCGGCGTGGTGGCGCAGCCCATATTTCCGCCGCGGCATGCTCAGCGTGCGCTTCGATCCGGAGATGACCCGCCGGCTGGCGGCGTTCTCGCTGATGAGCCTGTCCTCCGCGCTGTTGCCGCCGCTGGTGAACATTGCCGTGCGCGACCACCTGGCCGGCAGCTTCGGCTGGGAGCAGGTCGGCTACTGGCAGGCGGTCACGCGCGTGTCGGACGCCTACCTGCTGTTCTTCACCACCGCGATCAACATCTATTACCTGCCGCGGCTGGCCTCCCTGCACGAACGCCCCGCGCTGCTCGGCGAACTCCGCGGCGCGGCACGCGTGCTGCTGCCCGCCGTCGCGGCGAGTGCCGCGCTCGTTTACATCCTGCGTGGCTGGATCACCCGGCTGCTGTTCAACGCGGACTTCGATCCGGCCAACGACCTCTACGCCGCGCAGCTGGTCGGCGACGTGGTGAAGATCGCGGCCTTCGTGCTGTCCTACCTGATGCTGGCCAAGGCGATGACCCGGCTGTTCATCGTGTCCGAGTGCGTGTTCGCCGCCAGTTACCTGGTCCTGGTCTACGTGTTCACGGCGCGCTACGGGCTGCCTGGAGCGATGCTCGCCTTCGCCGTCAACTACCTCGCTTACCTGGTCTTCAACCTTGTCGTCGTACGCCGCTACCTCGGGGGCTTGCCTGCATGAACACGTGGCCGCTGGTTTCCGTGCTGATCCCCGCCTATAACCACGAGGATTTCGTCGAGCGTTGCCTGGACAGCGTGCTGGAGGATCCCTATCCGTCCAAGGAGATCGTCGTCATCGACGACGGCTCCACCGACAAGACCAGCGAACGGATCCTCGCGTGGATCGACCGGCATGGGCACGAGGTGGCCATCGAGTTCGCGCAGCACGCCAACAAAGGCATCACCGCGACCCTCAACGAGCTGGCTGCGCGTGCGCGCGGTGAATTCCTCCGGCTTGGCGCGAGCGACGATTACCTGTTGCCGGGTGGCCTCGAAGCCCAGGTCCGCTACCTGCAGCGGCATCCCGGCAAAGGCGCCGTGATCGGCGATTCGGTGGTGGTCGATCGCGAAGGCCGTCGCCTGCATGCCAGCGGCATGACAGACCTGCACGGTGCCGACAAGCGCCTGTACGCGAGCGAGCCGGGCATCCGCCGCGCCGTGATCACGCGCTGGGCGATCGGCGGCCCGGTCGCGCTGCTCCGGCGCAGTGCGCTGGAAACCGTCGCGCGCTGGACCGAAGGCCTGCGCATCGATGACTGGGACCTGTTCCTGCGCCTGGCCGCGCGCGATGCGCTGGGCTTCATCGACGTGCCGGTGTGTGCCTACCGGCTGCACGGTGCCAACCTCAGCAAGACCCGGCACCGGGCGACGCGGATCGTGAACCTGGAAGAGTCACGCCAGGTCGCCATCCGCAGGATCGGCTTGTTCGACGAGCCGTGCCGCACGCTGCTGCGTGCGCAGATCCATTACATCGGCGCGAAGATCGCCTTCCTGCAAGGGCGCCCCTCGAGCGTGGCGATGCGCATGGCGTGTTTCGTACTCCTGCGCGGGTGGGCGGCGATTCGCCCGGCTGGCGCGCACCCGCATCCGGAACAGGCATGAGGGCGCTGCTGCGGCTGCCGTCGACCTACCTGGCCTGGCCGTTGCTACTGGCCTGCGCGGTCAGCGCCTGCGTGTTCCAGCTGCCGGCAGGGTATGCAGGCGGCCTGTTCCTGCTCGCCACCGGCGCGGTCGGGCTGATCGTCGCCGACCTGTTCAGCCGCGACCGCCTGCCGCCGTGGCACGTGCTGCGTGCGCGCGACTACGCCGGCACCCGCGAAGGCTTCGTCGGCCTGGCGTTCGCCGCGGGCGTGCTGGTCTTCTGCGCGCTCGACCTGCTGCTGTTCCCGGTGGCGCTGATCCACGATCCGTCGTCGTACGCGACGATGGAAGGCGGGCACGAGCATATCCGCCGGCTTTCCGACCTGTGCTGGACCCTGCCGGTGATCGGCATCCTGTGCACCCATCATCGACCGTTGCGCTACCTGCTGGTCGGTGCCGGCTTGTTGTTCCCCGTGCTGGTGGTCGACCGCAACCGCATCTTCGCGGCGGTGATCGCGCTGGCACTGGTCACGATATTCCGGCGCGACGCGGCGCGGCCCTTGCCGTGGCGTGCGGTAGGCGTGCTCGGCCTGGTCGGCACGACGGCGTTCTCGGTCCTGGGCATGCTGCGTTCTGGCTCGGTGGCCACCGTGGCGCTGCCATTCGGTGCCTTCTACAACGCGATGCCGGCTGGCATCCAGTGGCTGCTGCTGTACATCAGCGCCGGGCCGTACAACTTCGCGGCCATCCTCGCGAAGGATTACCGCAACGCGGATTTCCTGCTGAACCAGCTGGTGCCGATGCGTGGCTCCATCGCCACGGCGGGTACCGACATCCCGCTGGATGCCTACAACGTCAACGTCGGCACCGAATTCCTGCCCTTCCTCATGGCCTTCGGTCCGCTCGGTGCGCTCGCCGCCCTGGTGACCCTGTATGCGCTGATGCGCTGGAGCGTGCGCCTGCTCAGCCGGCCCCTGTCGCTGTTCCCGCTGCTGATCTTCCTGCGCATGGCCTATGTGTGTGTCATGGCGCCGTTCGCGCCGCAGGCCTTTATCTGGATGAACTTCGGTTTCATCGGCCTGTGCCTGCTGCTGCAGCTTGTCTCTGCCTGGTTGCCGCATCGCCGGCAACTGCTCCCTTCCCCTTGATGGCGCAACGACGATGCAACAGGACGAGGTTTACCTGATCGACATGTGGCGGCTGGTGCGCCGGCAACGCTGGTGGTTCGTTGGCACTTTTTTGGTGATCGTCGCGCTCGCGGCGGCGTACCTGGCCACGGCGAAGCGGCAGTGGGAGGCGGAGGCCTGGATCCAGATCGGCCAGGTCGCCGCGGCACCCGCCGGACAGGACCCCAAGGTGGAGCCCCTGCTGCGCGTGATGGAGCGGATGAAGACCGATACCTTCCGCGACGACGTGGTCTCGGCCATCGGCATCCCGCCGAAGGATCGGGCGGCGCGGCTCTATGCCGCCAGCATGAAGCTCGACCCGGAACCGTATGCCAACCTGATCCACCTGCAGCTGCGCGCCTACTCGGCCGAAGATGCCCGGCAGCTGGCGCTGGCGACGCTGGCACGGCTCAAGGCGATCCACGACGCGCTGGGCAAGCTGCCGCTGTCCGCCGCGCACCAGCGGCTGGATGAAGTCGACGCCGAGCTTGCCCAGGCCATGGCCGACCGTGCGCGCCTGCGCGAAGCGGTGAATGCGGGGCGCGGCGATGCCGCGGTCGCCAGCCTGTCCCTGGCCAGCACCGACGAGGGCATCCGCAACCTGCAGCAGGCGCGCAGCGACATCAGCGCGCGGCTGGCCGACAACTACACCTTCGAGACCTCGATGCCCTGGCCGATCCACGTCTCCGACGATCCGGTGGCGCCGATGGTGCCGCTGGTGGCCGGGCTGGGCGTGCTGGGCGGCCTGTTCATGGGCGCGCTGGTGGCCGTCGCCATCGATGCACGCCAGCGTTCAACCCTCGCGCCCGCTTCCGGCACTCACTGGGTAGTAGACCGGCATGGCGGAGAGCGTGATGAACCTACGGCACGAACTGGCGACGCCGACGCCGCTTGATACCCGCCTGCGCGAGACGCAGGAAGCCTTCGACAGCGTGGCCGCCGACTACGACGGCCCGCGCGGCAACAACGAACTGATCCAGCGCATGCGCCAGACCCTGTGGTCCACCGTGCGCGAGGAATTGCCGGCCGGTTCGCGCCTGCTCGACCTGGGCTGCGGCACGGGCATCGATGCGGTGGAATTCGCCCGCAGCCGCTTCCGGGTGACCGCCAGCGACTGGTCGCCGCGGATGGTGGAGCGGGCCCGCCAGCGGGCGCAGGAGGCCGGCGTGGCCGACCGCCTCGAGGCCGTCCACGTGGGCGTGCAGGAGCTGGAACGCATCGAGGGCGAGTTCGACGGGATCTATTCGAACTTCGGTCCACTCAACTGCGCGCCCGACCTCGCCGCCGTGGCCGGACAGTGCGCGAGATTGCTGCGCCCCGGCGGCACCCTGGTCTTCTCGGTGATGGGCCGGATCTGCCCGTGGGAAGTCGGCCACTACGCCGTGCGCGGCCGCTTCCGCCGCGCCGCCGTGCGCGGCGCGCGTGGCGTCACGCCCGTGGGCATGAACCGCCACACCATCTGGACCTACTACTACATGCCGCGCGAGTTCTATGCGGCGTTCGCGAAGGATTTCGCGCTGAGTCGCTATAGCGCGCTCAGCCTGTTCCTGCCGCCGCCGTACATGGTCGAGCGGGTGCGTCGGCGCCCGGCCTTCTACGAGCGGCTGGGCAAGCTCGACGACCGCCTCGGTGGCCTGCCGCTGTTGCGCGACATGGGCGACCACTTCCTGATCGTGATGCATCGGCGTTGAACGCCCGCGCCGCCCATGCCGTGCGTCTGCGTGGCGCCCGCGCCGTGACGGCCGCGGGCGATGCGCCCGTGCTTCCCGGCGTGGCCGGCACGCGCTTTTCGGCAGGGGTGGCGGAACGTGCGTTCGATGTCGACCTGCGCGACCACTTCGTGCTCCCCGGGCTGGTCAATGCACACGAACACCTCCAGGTGAACTGCGTGCCGCCATTGCGCGAGGGCGCGCCCTTTCCGAACAGCTACGCGTGGATCGACGCCTTCCAGGCGCACTTCGACGAGCCTGCCGTGAAAGCCGCCATCGCCTTGCCCAAGGCGCTGCGCCTGCGTCATGGTGCGTTGAAGAACCTGCTCGCCGGCACGACCGTCGTGGCGCACCACGATCCCTGGCACGCCGCGCTGGACGCCGCCGACTTCCCCATCGGCCT
Source organism: Bacillus sp. NP157 (assembly GCA_018889975.1). NCBI lineage: Bacteria > Bacillati > Bacillota > Bacilli > Caryophanales > Bacillaceae > Bacillus > Bacillus sp. NP157. Next base: position 3,079,065 of record CP076546.1, on the reverse strand, counting down.
GCTGCGCGGGCATGGCTGGAGCTACGCCCTGGCCGGCCCCGCCTTTGGTCCGCCGGTGCGCGAGAGTTTCTCGGCGACGCCAGCGGATCGCCCGTGGCTGATCCACCTGGCCGAAGGCAGCGACGAGGTGGCCCGTGGTGAGCTGCAATCCCTCGACAACCTCGGTTGCCTCGCCTCGAACAGCGTGCTGGTGCATGGCGTCGGCCTCAGCGGCGCGGACATGGATCGCGTGGTGGCGCGTGGCGCCGCCGTGGTCTGGTGTCCGGTGAGTAACCGCAGCCTGCTCGGCGTCACGCTCGATCCACGGCGACTGGCCGCGGCGGGGTGCCTTGCACTCGGCAGCGATTCGCGGCTTTCCGGCGCACGGGACCTGCTCGACGAGATGCATGCGGTGCGCGATGTGCTGCCGGCGGCAACCCTGCTAGGCCTGGCGACGTGCGACGCGGCACGCATCCTTCGGCTGCATGGACACGGCGCACTGGCCGTCGGTGCGCAAGCCGACTTCATCGTCGTGACCGATCGCGGTGGCGAACCCACGAGCGCCCTCGACGGGCTGCGCCGTGCCGACCTGCGCGCGGTGGTGCGCGGCGGGATGCCGTGCGTGGCCGATCCGGACTTCGCCGACTGGTTCGAAGCGGCGGGCGTCGACGCCGTGGCGGTCATGCTCGACGGTCGGCCGAAGCTGGTCGATGCGCGTCTCGCCGACGATGCGCTGATGGCGCTCGAGCCCGGCTTCGAGCGGGTGCACTGACATGGGCGGCGCACCCGTGCTCGATCCCGCACCGGCGTATGCCTTGTGGGCTGCCTCGTATCCCGCGCACGCGCACAACCCGCTGATGCACGCGGAGGAGCGGGCGATGCTCGGCCAGCTTCCCGCCTCGCTCGCCGGACGCAGCGTGGTCGACGCGGGCTGCGGCAGTGGCCGCTACCTGCGTCATGCCCTGGCGCGCGGCGCCACGACGCTAGTCGGCGTGGACCTGTCGGCACCGATGCTGGCCCGCGCCGCCGGCGTCTTCGCCGACACCCCGGCAAGCGCGCGGATCGCGCTCGCCCAGGGCGACCTGCGCACGTTGCCCGTGCCGGATGCCAGCGCCGACGTCGTGCTCTGCGGCCTCGCCGTGGGCCACGTCCCCGACCTTGCCGCCGTGCTGCGCGAGCTGGCCCGGATCGCCCGGCCAGGCGCCACGGTACTGGTCAGCGACTTCCATCCGATCGGCGCGGCACTCGGCTGGCAACGCGATTTCCGCGTGGGCGACGAGCGCTACGCCGTGCGCCACGCCATCCATCACTACAGCGCGTGGCACGACGCCTGTGCCGCGGCCGGGCTGCGCATCGACCACGTCGCCGAGCCGATGCTTGATCCCGCCGACATCCCGTCGGGCGCGCGTTTCGACCGCGTTGCCCTCGATGTTCCCGTGGCGCTGGTGTTTCGCCTCACCCGCCACGCTACCTGACGCCACGAGCCAGACGAATCCGCCATGTCGCACACCTTGCTGGTCAACCCGACGATCACCTCGCGACAAAGCGCACGCTTTCCGCTTGCGCTGCTCAACCTGTCCGCGGCGCTGGACCGGCGCGGCGAGAGCACGATCGTCGACGGCAACATGGATCGCGACATCGTCGACGCCACGCTGCGGGCGATCGCCACGAAGCCGGTCGACGCGGTCGGCATCAGCGTCATGGGTGGCCCGCAGATGGCGCCATCGATCGCCGTGTCGAAGGCGATCCGCGAGCACCATCCTTCGCTGCCGATCATCTGGGGCGGCTATTTCCCCACGCTTTACACCGATACCACGCTGGCCGCGCCGTACGTCGACTACGCCGTGCGCGGGCAGGGCGAGGAGACGCTGCCCGACCTGATCGCGGCACTCGAGCGCCCCGATCGCGATGTCTCGCGGATCGCCGGGCTGTCCTGGCGCGACGCGAACGGCCACGCCGTGCACAATCCCAACCGGCATTTCGCCCTCGGTGACCCGGGCATCGTCCTGCCGTACGAGAAGCTCGGCGATCCGCGTCGTTACCTCGCGCGTACCTTCCTTGGCCAGCGCACCGCCGCGCACCAGGCCGCGATCGGCTGCCGCTTCCGTTGCACCTTCTGCGGGGTGGCGGCGATGTTCGGCGGGATGACCCAGTTGCCCGCCGCCGCGCGACTCGACCGCGACCTGTCCTACCTCAAGCACCAGCTGGGCGCGGACTCCATCCAGTACTTCGACCACAACTTCTTCGATCGCGAAGAGGACATGATCCCCTTGCTGGAAGTGATGGCGAAGCACGAGCTGCCCTGGTGGTGCTACGCCCGCAGCGACGCCTTGCTGAAGCTTTCGGAGAGCAGCTGGAAGCTGGTCCGCAAGAGCCGGCTGCGGATGGCCTATATCGGCGCCGAGTCACCCAGCGGCGCGATGCTGAAGGAGATCCGCAAGGGCACGCGGCCCGACCAGACGCTGGAAGTGGCCGAGTTGTGCCGGCGCCACGGGGTGATCCCCGAACTGTCCTTCATGGTCGCGCCCCCGGAAAACACCGAGGAAGAGACCGAGCACACCTTCGAGTTCATCCGCGAGCTGAAGCGGATCAACCCGGCCTCGGAGATCATCGTCTACGTCTACACGCCGCTGCCGGAGAGCAGCAAGCATGAGAAGGATCGCGGCAAGCGCGCGTCGATGCCCCTGCTCGACCTGCACGGCGAACCGATGGTGTTCCCGGCCTCGCCCGAGGAATGGACCGAGAAGCGCTGGGTCGACTACGCATGCCACGCGGATGCGCCGTGGCTGACCGACGACCTGCGCCGGCGCATCCAGGATTTCGTCACCGTGCTGCGGTGCCGGTTCCCCACGGTGCAGGACCTGCGTTCGCCCTCGTGGGCGAAGCGCGGCCTCAGCGCGATGGCGTCGTGGCGCTACCAGCGCCGCCAGTACGACAAGCCGTGGGAGCTGAACCTGGCCAACCGACTGGTGAAGCTGCGGCTGCCCCAGGTGTCCGGCATCTAGGCGCCGCCGCCCATGCGCGTCGTCCAGCTCAACCTGCATCCGGCACCCGCAGGCATGCCAGCGGAGGCCCTGTTCGAGCACTGGCCGTCGCTGGCGGATATCCCCGAGGCGGTCGCGGCGGGTGGGGTGTGGGTCTCCGTGTTGCAGGCGGCCGACCACGATGCCCGTTTCGTTCGCCAGGGCATCGACTACCGCTTCGTCGACCTGCGTGCGTATGCATCGCCGCGCGCGCGGGGCCGCCATGTCGCCCATCTGTTGCGCGGGCAGGTCCCCGACGTGCTGCATATCCACAGCATGGCGTGCGCGGAGGAGGCCCATGCGATCGCGCAGGAGCTGCCGTTGTTGCCGATCCTCCTGCAGGACCATGCCGATCGTGTTCCCGCGTGGTGGCGGCGTCCGGCCTGGCGGCGCTGGCTGCGCAGCGTGGATGCCGTCGCGTTTACCGCCGCGCCGCTGGCCCTGCGTTTTCGCGCGGGCGGACTGTTGCCGCCGGGCACGCGCGTATTCGCCATTCCCGAATCGAGCAGCCGCTTTACGCCGGGGAGTCGCGACGCCGCGCGGGTGATGGCGAAGGTCGTTGGTGCACCCGCCATCGCCTGGGTCGGGCATCTGAACGAAAACAAGGATCCGCTGACGGTGCTCGATGGTTTCGCGCGCCTGGCCGCGGTGTCGCCCGGCGCTCGCCTGTACATGGCGTATGGGAATGCGCCGCTGGGCGATGCCGTGCGTGCGCGGATCGAAGGCGACGAGCGCCTCGCCAGCCGGGTGACCTTGCTCGGGCGGCTGGCCCACGCGGAAGTGGAAACACTGATGCGCGCCGCCGACATCTACATCAGTGGCAGCCACGCGGAGAGCTGCGGTTTCGCCCTGCTCGAAGCGATGGCGTGTGGCGCGACACCGGTGGTAAGCGACATCCCGTCGTTCCGCGAACTCACCGGCAACGGGTCGGTCGGGAAGCTGTTTCCGCCCGGGGACGCGGTGCGTTGCGGACAGGCCTTGATAGGCGCGGCGACCCAGCTGGTGCCGCGGCAACTGGTCAGCGAGCACTTCCGCGCCCACCTCTCGTTCCTGGCGCTCGGTCGGCGTTGGGCCTCGGCGTATGCATCGCTGGTCGATGCGCGACGGCTGCGCGCATGAAGATAGGCATCGTGCTTCCCGGCGGCGTCGACCGTGGCGGCGAGGAGCGGGTGATACCGGCGTTCCTTGCGCTGGTCGAACGGCTCGCGCGGCTGCACGAGGTGCATGTGTTCGTGTTCCACCAGGAGCCGCGGCCCGCGCGGTGGGAGCTCCGTGGTGCGCAGGTCCATAACATCGGTGAGGGATGGACGCGGTGGCGCTCGGTGATGGCGATACGCCGCGAGCACCGGCTCGCGCGTTTCGACGTGCTGCAGGCCCTGTTCTCCGGCGCTTGCGGGCAGGTGGCCGCGATGTCGTCCGTGCTGCTTCGCGTGCCTTACGCGGTGCATATCGCGGGTGGCGAGCTGGTGGCGCTCGACGACATCGGCTACGGCGGGCGGCGGCGTTTGCGTAGCCGGATCAGTGAATCGGTGGTGCTGCGGCGCGCTGCGTTGGTGACGGCGGCGAGCGAACCGATCCTTGCCTCGTTGCGTGGCCTTGGCGTCAGCGCCGGGCGGATTCCCCTTGGCGTGGACGTCTCGCGTTGGCCGCTTGCGACACCGCGGCCGCGCGCCGCTGCACCGCTGCGCCTGCTCCACGTCGCCAGCCTCAACCTGGTCAAGGACCAGGCAACCCTGCTGCATGCACTGGCGATCCTCGCCCAGCGGGGCGTGCCGTTCACCATGCAGATGATCGGCGTCGATACGCTGGGCGGCCGCGTGCACGACCTCGCGCGCGAACTCGGCATCGCCGACCGGGTGGCGTTCCTCGGCTTTCGCACGCAAGCAGCGTTGCGCCCGCTGCTGCTGGATGCCGACCTGCTCGTCATGTCCTCGCGGCACGAGGCAGGGCCGCTGGTGTTGCTCGAAGCCGCCGTCCTCGGCGTGCCTTCGGTCGGCACGGCCGTAGGCCATTTCGTGGAGTGGGAAGGCACTGCCGCCCTGACGGCAGCCCCAGGTGATGCCGAAGGCCTCGCCCTGGCCATCGCCACGGTCGCGCATGACGAAGCGCTACGCCTCCGCCTCGCCACCGAAGCACAACGCCGCGCCATGCGCGAAGACGCCGACGCCACCGCCACCGCGTTCCTCAGCCACTACGAAGCGTTAACCCACCACCCCCTGTAGGAGCGCGCCTGCGCGCGACCGCACCCAGCCGCGAATCCCCCTGACGCCGGTTCGAAATCTGCACATAGAACATTTCGGAAAAGAGGCGCGCTGTCGCCGAATCACACCGACCTTACGTCAGAATCGTCCGCCCATTCAGAGGACGAAGGTAGCGCATGGAGTTTCAGGCAGCCGTTTGGTATCCCCATAGCCCGTTGACGCAAAAGCAAGCTGACGTGCGCATCGATGCGCTGTGTGATGACGAAGATCTCTGCATCCGCGATCACCCCGCTCTGGACGCCTTCTATGACGAGATCATGCAGGTCTATCCTGATCCTGGCTTTGATCGCTATTACTTCAACGACGCTACGCCATGGGTCGACGAAGTGCAGCGGGGCAGGGGAATGGTGTTCTTTTTCGTGAAGGTCGAATGGGGCGATGAGCTATGGACCGTCATCCGTGACGTCGCCCATCGACATGGACTTGCGGCCTACGACTTGATGTCCGGTAGGTATTGGCCACCTGGCAGCTTTCCTGAGGCGGAGCAGCCGAAGCAATGGTGGAGGATCTTCTAAAAGACTCGTCGGGTGATGAGAATCAACCAAGATGACGATGCCGCGCGACAATGGTTCGCGCGGGACGCGGTCAATCGAAGAGAGTGGTGGCGCAGCGGATCAAGCCGTCGAGGACTGCGTCAATGATGCCATTCAGCAGACGAATGAAGAAACTTGATTCATTCCATCTCATGTTTGTTTTTCCTAGGTGCCGGGGCGATGGTGCCGCGCTTGGATCAAGCGAGCCGCGAGGTCGTGGCGTGTGGGCTGATTGTGAGGTTTCCGAACGCAAATGCGCGCGACGGCGCGCATTTTTCAGAAAAATTCTATTCTCACGGGGTCGCCTTTGCCCGCTTAGTCCGACTGGGCGTGCTTCACCGGTGTGCAGAGCACTGATAGTTCAGGTTCAAGCTATAAGAGCTGGAAGTTTTGGCTTTCACGCTTCACTTCTTCTTTCTAAGGCGATCGCATACGTCACCACATAGAAAACGGGGAGGAGCGAGTCGATTACTGACAGATGCCGCGACCTGAGGTAACCCAACTCAGACGCGACCTGTGAAGGCACGATGACAAGGATGGGCGCAGCGATCGATGCAGCGAATCCCGTGTGAATTAGTTTCAGAAAATTACTCATTCTGAGCGAATATGCGTTGTCTTCATTCGATACGAGTTTCGGCCCGATCATTTTGATGTTCGGTCCGACGCGGTTACGGATAAGGACGTCATCGACTTGCGGAATGAGCGACTCGATAGTACGCGCCGTAAGGGTGGCTGAGCCCGGCTTGTCGAGAATTTTCTTGAATCGGGCTGGGCCGAAGAAATGCCTTCCCCACCTTGTTGCGCACAATCGGTACTGTGAGTCTGGCGTGGCAATTTCAAAGAAGTCCACATCTTTTGCTGATTCGATCTCGATTAATCTCGGAACTTCTTGTGCGTAGAGCACTACCTGGAATCGTCTCGAATCGTACTTATCCGCCTGTATCTCGATGACATCGATCTTCTCCTCGCGGCGGCGAACAAGAAGACCGAATGGAAAGAGCTTCATCTGCAGCCGAGCGCCCGGCATATGTTTTCGCACGGGTATCGATCGGAAACCTCTTTGCGATAGCGTTGCGATGAGAATGCGTCGCATAGGATCGAGAGGAGAGTCGTGCCTGGACATCTGGGTTTCGTGACGAGGCGGTGGCCGCGGAGTATGTTCTCTGCGGCCACGCTCGAGTTGTCATTACAATCGCAGTCCGCTTGAGAGAAGATCACCAGCTCTAGAGGCGCAATGCGAATTAGATATTAGTGTGTCCTGCTACTGGCCAGCCGACCATTGTTAGACAAGACGATGGTGACTTTGATCGTTTCATCGCTTGCGCCGATAGCTGATAACGAAAGCCGTCAGATACACGACTGGCAGGAATCGATGGATATCTGACAAATTCCATGCCCTCAAGTATTCCCACTCAGTCGCCAATTGCCAGGGCACGATGACAAGGATAAGTGAAGCGATTGAACCAGCGAATGCCGCGTGAATCACTCTGAGAAGCTTGCTCATCTGGCTGCGCAACCGCACTGCGTCCATTCGACTTTGTCGACACTGCTGCGGCCGGCTATGACTCCCGCGCCAAGCTCGAAGCCTCTCTCGGGACCGAAGGACGGTTTTGCGAAAGCGCCAGACTTTTCAGGTTTGGCGAGCTGACGTCCGACTCCGCCGAGCTGGAACGTTGATAGACCATACCCACGATGTACGGCCGCGCCAGCACTGTAGGCTACAAACCACCCGTTGAGAATGTTCGGATCGATGTGGCTCATGCGGTCTTCGAAGCTGACGGTAGAGCCGGCACCGGATACCGTTGGTGAGATCTTGAATCCTAGTCCGATCCCAAGTCCCGCCGCATTAACCATGACGGCAGCACGTCGTCCATCGATACACTCCGATATCAGACCAAACTTGTAAGCGCCTGCGGCGAGAAGGGGGGAGATGGAAAACGTTTCGACGTATCCATCCCACTTCACTAAGCCCAATGGGTCGATAGCAGTCAGCGGCCTATTGGTGACGTACACATACGGATTCAGTCCGCCGGACAGACCAATCGGATCAACCTGGATGTAGCGGCCTACCGACGGATCGTAGTCCCGGGCTCCATTGGCATGCAGGCCCGTCACATTGTCATAGCGCTGGCCGGGGAAACGAAGATCGAAGGTAAACATTGCCCCATCGCCGTCCGGGTCTTCTTCAGGATGCGTCGACCCGAACGGATCGCGGTTGTGCCACCACCGCCACACAATCGTGTTTCGAACGGGGTCGAGGATCTCGCGAGGGGAGCCGAGGTGATCGGGTCCCACGTAGTACAGCTTGCCGTCGACGACGAGGCCAACGAGCAGCTCGTCCATCCAAACCGCTTGCTTGGAGACCCTTCCGAGCTCGTCATAGTCGGCAAGCCAGCGTCCCTCCTCATCGAACAGGGTCAGGGTCGTCTTCCCGGCCGATGCGACGGTACGGGCGATGCGGTTACCCTCGCCATCGTAGCCGTAGCTCACAACGGTCCGGCCCTGTTCGCTGGCGGAGGCCAGGCGCGCCGCGCCATCGTAGGTCAGGGTGGCATCGCCGAGTGCGATGAGGTTGCCCGCGTCGTCGTAGCGACGGGCCTTGCCCTCGGCCATGGTCAGTCGATGGGTGCCTGGCTGATAAACGTATGTGTCCGTGACACCGCCGTTCCTGAGAGCCAGGCGGTCGCCGCTGGCGTTGTAGTCGAACGACAGCAGGTTAGACCCGGTGTTGTAGTCCCTCACTTCATCCAGATAGCCCAGTCCGTTGTGATTGAAGGCGTAGGCGGCCCCTCGGGTGACGTCCGCCCGGATGTCGCCGCCAGGAGACGGGTCGAGCCAATAGTTTGATCCGTTGGGGTCCAGACCACCCCAGGCCGTGACGCGTCCGGCCTTGTCACGGCTGTTCAAGAACGTGTAACCGTTGCCGTACGTCCAGCTCTCGATATTGTCGAAGGGGCGGTAGGCGACTTTTGTAATGAGGTCGGTGGATACGCCAGCCTGTTCGACCTTCACGCCATTGACCTTGCCGTCGATGTCATAGCGATACAACACCATCGCGCCACCGTCCACGCCCATGGAAGCGAGGCGCCCGGCCTTGGTGTAGGCGTAGTTCGCTATCTTGAGCGTCGTACCCCAGCGCTGGATTCGCCGTGTCACGTTCCCGGCTGCGTCGTAGCACAGCAACGTCGAACCCCTGGCGGTGGACATTGCCGACAGATGGCCGATGGCGTTGCGTTTGTCGCCAGGGCAAGCGCTATCGGGCATGTCGTACGTGTAGGTCGCATCAGTCGAAGGGTCGAGATACGCCATCTTCAGCGGGCGGCCGAGGGCGTCACGAGTCAGGGTGAAGCTGCCAACGCCACCCGCGCCTTCGTGTTTGCTCACCAAGCCGGCAGCGTCGTGCTCATCGTAGGCTTCGCCCCCATCCGGGCTTTCGACGCTGGCAAGGTCGCCCAGCCCCGTGGTGAGGTATCGGGTGGTGACGGCGTCGGGATCAACGATCGATGTCACCTGATCCAGAGGGTCATGAGTGGCATTGACGCTAGCCTCTTTTCCGCCGAGGTCGCCGACAGCCTCTCGCAGGCGACCGAGCGCATCGTATGAGGTGCTGCTGCGACGACCATCGCCGTCGACCACGCCCGTCGGACGGCCCACTTCGTCGTAGGTAAAGGTGAAGCGTCCGATACCCTCGCCCTGCTCAGTCTCCATGCGGCCGAGGGCGTCGAACGTGCGGGTGAGCTGGGTCTTCAGGAAGAACGAGTCATAGCCCGTTTCACGAATGCGGTTGCCAGCCTTGTCCAGTTCAAACATCAGGCGATGGTTGGACGGGTTAGCCACCATGATGAGGCGGCCGGCGGCATCGTATTCGAAGGTGAGCTTGACGCCATCGGCATCCGTGATCGACGTCACGTCGCCACGTTCGTTGTAGGTCAACGAGGTCGTGGCAACGGTGCCGTCGGTGTGTGTTTCCGTGCGCGACAGAAGCCAGCCGCGCGGGGTGTACTGGCTTTCGACCTGGGTGCCTGATGCTAGCCGCTCGGTGAGGACGCGACCGGATGCGTCGAATCGAAGGATTTCATGCTTGTGACCGAGGGCGTTTTCGACCGTCCATAGATCACCCTTCCGATAGTCGCAGGCCGAACCGCTGCCGCAGTTTGCAGCCGCCGAGGCATGGTAGGTGTAGCGCTGGAGAAGGCCGGGCGTCGTGGTATCGCTGCGCGGTCCTTCTTCCATGAGGAGGCGTCCATCGACGTCATACGTGAATTTCCACGACCGCGAAAGCGACAGCGGGGCATCTTTTACCGCCGGATCGATGGCGGCCCACAGCTCACGCCGGGTGAGGTTGCCGGCGTCATCGTAGGTGAGGCGTTCCTCCCGGCCGGGCAGGGTGATCTTTGTCGGGAGCGATAGGTCAGCACTCCACTCTGTGCGGATTGAACGTGCTATGGGAGTGCCAGAGGCCTCGGTACGACTGACCTCGTGTCCGTTACTGTCGTGGGTGTAATCGGTAACCTGGCCGTCGAAGTCGACGGTGCTCCTCAGCGTGCCGTCGGCGTGATAGTCAAGCTTGGAGAACGCAGCACCGCAGCCAGATCCTTCTGGCTGGTCGACGCCCACGAGACGTCGAACGCCCTTGACATCAGCATATCGAAACGTGTTGACGGCGCCCATTGGGCCAGTGACGTTTACCGTGCCATCGGCCTCTCGGTTGAGCGACGTCCTTGCCACCCCATTCGCGTGTTCGCTGCGAATGGCTCGGCCAGTCTCGTCATAGTAGAAGCTGGCGAACCGTTTTCCGGTTTCGTCAACGATGCCTGTGAGGGCGTGAGGCAAATCGATGGCAGCGTAGGATCGCTCGTTGTACTTGTATTGATGTGAGGTGCCGTCCGGATAGGTGGCCGATAGGAGGTCGGCCGACCTTTCGGAATCTTCGGCATAGGTGTAGCTGACAGACACGCCTGATCGATCGCGGATGCTAGCGATACGACCGAGCTCGTCATAGCTGAACGCAAGCGATCGTCCTTGCAGGTCGGTCGCCTCCATCAATTCCTCGGAATACCGGAAGCGAACATGCTGTGACGTGCCAGGGTTCAGATCTGTCAGACGACCTTCGGCATCGTAGCGCTCGATATCGACGTTTCCGTCGTGGTACTGCCAGGAGCTTCCGTCGCGAACGAGCATGCCTCTAGGATCGACCGTGCTCCGGTAATGACCATCCTCCTCGACGAAGTCGATTCGCTCGCCCGTGTGCCGCATCAAGCGAACGTGCCTGGCTCCGTCGACCTGCACGATCGACCTGTCATAGGTACCCCGCCAACGGTTGCCAAGCCGCGACAGCGTCGGTTCGACCAGTGTTCCGTCGTTCGCTGCTTTCGCGCCATCCCGCACGATTCCGCTGTTGTAAAAGCGCGACCACTGAAGCGGTGATGCGCTCGTGGGCAAGATATCGACAACCTCTTGGTACTTGTTGCCTAGTCCTACATTGATTGGATTGCCAGCGTTGGGCCGGGTTCGACAGTCGCCGCGTCCAAGCTCCGACTGCTTTTCCACGTCAGAGCCCGGGTCAAGGGTCAGTCGGCACACCGGCCTGCCGCCTAGTGGGGGCGGAGTGCGGGTGCGATTGGCATACGGCCCCGATTCCCGGCCGTCCTTCTCGACAAAGTACAGGGTCGGGGATACGTCGCACGCGTAGTAGCGGTAGCCCCACACGGTAGAGCGGTAATGAGCGCCATTCTGGTCTATGTAGTTATAGGCGGCGGTGTAAAGGGAATTGAAAAAGCTGACGCCCGTCAGCTCGCAGCCTGTGAATTGATACTTCTCGCACGCAATGGAGACAATCTCCGTGGCGGCTTGATTCACATCGCTCAGGTAGCGTGCCGGCTGGCCGTTCTGAAGAATCTGGTACTCGAAGGAGGCGTCGACATCGACGGCGAGCGCCTGCGACGAGGCGATAGCTGAAAGGGTGGCGACAGCCGTTCGGCAAAAGCGGTTCCTTGGCACACGGTGCTCCGAATCGATCGTTACGAAGGGCGCGAAGTCTAGACATCCCGCGCGGGCTCGTCTTTCGGTGCAGCGTGATCGGCGTAACGGCAATGACGTTTTCGGAATTATTCTATGGTGAGAAGTTTCTGCATCGCGATGACTCACGCGGCATAAATTCGCTTGTATCCGCATGTGATCTAGGAAGCGATAAATGCGTAGCAAGAATGATCGCTAAGAAAATCGGTCAAAAGAGTGTCGTGACCATCCGTGTACGAGCAGCGCGTATCCAACACGCTTCAGCTGACGAAGTCGCGCGCAGGCGCGCTCCTACATGAGAATCGTCGTGTTCGGCGGGGGCTAGGCGTGTTCGGCCAAGGCGGCGCGGATGACGTAGAGGGTGTCCATGCGGGGGACGGGGCGGGTGAGGCCGGTGATGAGGCGGGTGACGTGGCCGCGGCGGACCCAGTCCTGGCCTTGCAGCCATACCTGGGTGCGCAGCATGTCGGCGCGTTCGTCGCGGCTTTCCTGGGTCGGCCGCACGCGGTTGATAAGCAGGCGGGTGATGTCGGCGGGGGTGCGCGACCACTCGGCGCCGGGGAGGAGGTTGAGCCACAGTGCGGAGCAGGAGACGCTGGTGAGGGTCTGCCGGCGCGCGGCGAGCCGCAGCAGTGGCGGGCAGGTGCGACGCAGGCGGTCGAGCACCATGCGTGGAATCGTACCGGGGAAATACATCGCGGCGACGCGTAGTGGCGGCCAGGCCCACCACGGTCGCTCGCCCGAGGCCCACAGCACGTCCCATTCGTCGCGGCGCATGCGCCGGGCGAGCTGGGCGATGTCGTGCAGGTGGAGCAGGCGCAGGCTGCGGCCGCAGATATTGCCCGCGGCGTGCAGCAGCAGGTGCGCCATCAGGGCGCCGCGAGAGGGATACGGATTGATGCCTGGCGCGGCGTCGTCGGGCCAAACCGTGTCGGTGATGTCGACGGTGTGGATCGGCAGCCGTTCGTGGATGCGGGTGTGCACCTCGATATTGACCGGCGCGTCGCGGTGTTCGCCGAGGCCGCGTACGGCCACGCCGTCGACGGGCTTGAACACCCGGTGTTTCCACTGCCGGAACGATTCCTGGTAACCGAGCTCGGCCAGCAAGGCGTCGACCACGCCCGCATCGCGCGGGCGGATCAACAGGTCGATGTCGGCCATGGGCCGTTCGCCGGCGACGTAGATGCCGAGTCCATGCAGCGCCACGCCCTTCAGTGCGAGCAGCGGCAAGCCCATCCGCCGGGCACGCGCGTCGATGCGCGCGACCAGCGAGGCGATGCGTTGCTGGCGGATCTCGACATGCTCGCGCTGCGCGGCGAGGAAGGCCTGCCAGCCCGGCTGCGCCCATGTGGAGAATCCCGCGAGCAGCGGCGAGACGCCATGCGCGACGGCGGCGGCGCTGGCCAGGCGCCATTCCAGCGCGGTCCAGTCCGGCTCGGGCGAGCCAGCGCGGGCCAGTGCCAGTTCGGCGGCCAGGGCTTCGGTAGTGCGCGAAAGCCCGTGCTTCAGCGTCGGCAGCGGCGGCAGCATGCTCAAGTTCCCGATGCCTGCATTGCCCAGCCCGCTACCGTGGGTTCTGCGTGGCGGTGTTCGGCTTCGCGCGAGAGCAGGTCGGCCCAGCTGGCGTCGAGCGCGGCGCCGGGCGCGGTCACCTCGCGATGCAACAGGTCGCGCACCTCGCGATAGAAGGCCGTGTCGTAGGCCCCGCGGAACATCATCGCCAGGTCGTCGCTCTGTTCCCAGTGGGTCTTGCGACCCAGCTGCGCACGCACTTCCTCGAAGAACTTCGTGCCCGGCAGCGGATACGACACGCTCACGCCGATGTCGTCCGGCGTGGCGTCGCGAACGAGTGCGCGCGTGGCGAGCAGGTCGTCGAGTTCCTCGCCCAGGTAGCCCAGCTGGATGAAGAAGCCGACACGGATCCCATGCGCGCCGAGGCGATGGCGTGCCGCGATGAGGTCGGGCACGCGGGTGCCCTTGGTCATCCGGTCGAGCACGCGCTGACTGCCGCTTTCCGCGCCGATCCATGCTTCCACGCATCCCGCGGCGGCGAGCGCGGTCGCCATGCGTTCGCTGGAAAGGTCGGCGCGGGTCTGGATCATGAAGGGAATGGAGCCGTCGCTGGCCTGCAACGCCGCGGCGAAGTCGCTGACCCAGTCGACGTGGAAACCGAAGATGTCGTCGGCCATCCAGATATGGTCGGGTGCGAACGCCTGCTTCAGGTAGGTCATCTCCGCGGCGACTTCCTGCGCGGGCCGCTGGTTGTAGTGGTTGCCCCAGATCGGTTTCGCACACCAGTTGCAGCGGAACGGGCAGCCGCGCGAGGCGGCCATGTTCAGGCTGAAATAGCCGTGGCGCTCCATCCACAGCGTGCGATAGCGCGGCATGTCGACGAGGTCCCACGCGGGCAGGCCGCTGATGCGCGCATCCGGCGGCACCACGCCCAGGCGTATCTTGCGGCTCGCGGCGGGCGCACGCGTCGCGATGCCGGCAAGGCCATCGGTCCAGGCGTCGTTGTCCTGGCCGGGATCGCGTTCGAGCCGGCGGACCAGGTCGACGAGGGCGGCGATGCCTTCGCCCGTGAGCACGGCATCGGCGCCGGCGGCGAGGAAAGCCTCGGGATGGTCGGACGCATCGGAACCGGCGACCAACACCCGTGCACCGCGTGCCTTCGCTTCGCCGATCATCTGGCAGGCGGCTTCGCGCATGCGACCGAGGCACATCTTGGTCAGGTAGTTAAAATTGTCTTCATAGAAAACGACCAGCTCGGGCGCATGGGCGTCCAGCGCCGGCGCATAGTCCTCGACGCCTTCGGCCAGCATGGCGTCGAACAGGCTGACCGCATGGCCCATGCGGCGCAGCAGGGCAGCCACCTGGATCGTCGCCAGGGGCGGGTAGGGCTTGCCACGTTCCCACTGCTTGCGGTCGTAGCGCAGGAAGTAGGCATGGCCGACCTGGATATTCAGCATGTGACAAAGGCCCGGATGAAGCGGCCATGGCCGCGGCAGGTATGCCGGTAAGTGCCGTGCCGCCATGGGGAGGTTGCGACCGGGCCACGGCACAACCTTCCCCGGCCGGGAAGGCACCTACGGCGGTTCACCCCGGCGACCGCGACGATGGCCACGACCGACGACAGCACCACCCGCGACTTCGCCATCGATCCCTTCGGGGAACGCCTGCGCCTGCCGTATGCGCGCAGCTGGCCGGCACTCGGTGCCTCGTTCGTCTTCGCCAGCAACAGCGAAGCGTTGCTGGCGATGGCCGGCGAGGCCTACGACAAGCTACCGGCGCATCGGCTGGGCCCCGTGCCGCCGGTGTTCCATGTCGAACTGCGCCTGTTGCCCGCGCGAAGCAACCCGCCGCCCGGTCCGCCGCCGACGGTGAAGATGACCTCGGGTGGCGGCGTGCTGGTCGGCATCGTCGACGACACGAATTTCATCACGGTGATCCCCGGCCAGCGTCGCGCGGTGGTCGCGGTGTCGGCCGACCGGCTGGCCGATGCCTACTACGTGCGCTACGAGATGATCGAGTTCGCGGTTTACCTGCTCGCCGCGCGCGGCCAGGACCTCGTGCCGTTGCACGCCGCGTGCATCGGCAGCGAAGGCCGCGGCGTGTTGCTGTTAGGCCCTTCGGGCGCGGGTAAATCCACCTTGACCTTGCAGGCGGCCCTCGACGGATACGACGTGCTGGCGGAAGACGGCGTGTTCGTCGATCCGATCCGCCTGCGCGCGACGGGCGTGCCGAACTACCTGCACGTGGCCGACGGGAGCCTTGCCTGGCTGGATGCGTCGGCGCGTCGCCGGGTACGGGCCGCTCCGCGGATCCGGCGACGCAGTGGCGTGGAGAAGTTCGAGATCGACCTGCGTGGCGAGGGTTTCAGGCCGGCATCGGCGCCTTTGGAGATCGTGGCGACGGTCTTGCTTTCGAGCGAAGCAGCGGAGGGTGAATTGCTCGAGGCGTTGCCGCGGGAGCAGGCGATTGCCCGGCTCAGCGAGGATCAGCCTTATGCCAGCGGACAACTGGGGTGGCGGCGGTTTGTCGACTGTGCGGTGTCGCGTGGGGTGTGGGTGTTGCGGCGGGGGGTGGATCCGCGGGCTTCGCTGGATGCGTTGGTGGGGCGGTTTTTTGATGGTGTTGGTGTGGGTGGTTTTGGTGTGGATGGTTCTGCGGATGATGGTGAGGGGGTGGGTGGTCGCGAGGAGCTGTCGCGCGCGGGCGCGCTCCTACGGGTGGGGGCGGGGTGAGCGTGGGGTCGGGCTCGGCGTGGCGTGGGCTACTGGCGTTGCTGCCGCGCGCCGAGCGTGTGTCGTTGGCGGTCTATGCGTTGTTGTCGGTGGGCGCGGCGGTGAGCGGCAGCGTGTCGGCGTTGTTGTTGGTGCCGCTGGTGCAGCCTGGGCATGCGTTGCCGCTGGCGAGCGCGAACATCGGCGTAAATGCGGCGGGGTTCGCCGTGGCCGGCGTCGTGTTCGCGCTGTTGCGCTGGCAATCGGCACGGCTGGGTGCGGCCCAGGTCGCCCGGTTCGCCGTGCGCCTGCGCGGCATGGTGCACGGCCACCTGCTCGAGGTGCCCTTGCCTGGCCTGGCCGATGCGAGCTCGGCCGAGATCGCCAACGTGCTCACCTACAACGGCGAGATCCTGGTCCAGGGTTTCAGCGCGATGCAGCAGTTGGCCGTGGCCGTGCTGACCTCGCTGGTGAGCCTGCTGTTCGCCTTCTGGATTTCACCGCCACTGATGCTGGCGATCCCCGTGCTCTTGCTGGTCATCGTGCTCACCTCGCGCGTCACCGGTCGCGAGCAGGCCGAGGTGAGCCGGCGCTACGTCGCCGACATGACCGGCCTGTTCTGGCATAGCGAGGACTTTCCCCGGCGCCTGCGCCACGTGCGTTCGTTCGGTCGCGAGGCCGCGGAGAAGGCGAGCTATGGCGACGTCTCGCAGCGGCTGGGCGACGGTTACCGCCGCCAGCTGGAACTGGTGGCGTCGAGCCGGCTGGTGCTCGAGGTCGGTGCCGCGCTGGGTATCCCCGCGCTGTTCCTGCTCGCCGATCGCTGGCGCAGCATGGACGGCGCGGCGCTGGTCGCGGTCGGCCTGTTGCTGGGGCGGTTGTTGCCTTACCTGGTCTCGACCCGCCAGGGTTTCCAGCAGTTGCGCTCGGCCGAACCGGCACTGGCCCTGTGGCAGCGCTACATGGGCCTGCCGGCCGCGCCGAACCCGTCGATCGGCACGGACGCCACCACGCGCAGCGGCGACGTGCTGATCGAACAGCTCCGTGTCCGTCCCCCGCGCGACGGGTTGACCCTGGAAGGGTTGTGGCTGCGCCCGGGTGAGCTCGTGCTGGTCAGTGGGGACTCCGGCATCGGCAAGACCACCCTGGTCGACGTGCTCGCGGGAATGGCGCCCCCCGACGTGTTCCGCGCGCGCCGGGACGGCGTGCCGCTCGATTTCGCCGCATGGCAGGCGCTCGTCGCCCGCGGTGCGTATGTCGGGCAAGGCGTGCGACCGTGGCAATGCACGGTGCGCGAGGTGCTGGCCTGGGCCGATCCGGCCGCTGGCGACGCGGCCCTGCATGCCGTGCTGCGCGTCGTCGGCATGGACCGGCGCATCGATGGGTCCATGGAGGGGCTCGACCTGCCCGTGCACGCCGCGGGCAGCCGCTTGTCCGGTGGTGAACTGCAAAGGCTGTTGCTCGCCCAGGTGATCCTGCGCCGGCCGGCGCTGGCTGTGCTCGACGAGGCGACCAGCGCACTGGATGCGGCGTCGGAGCTGGCCGTGCTCACCGCCGTGCGCGCGAGCCTGCCCGAGGCGATGATCGTGGTTGTGTCGCACCGCGAGGCGGTCGCCGCGCTCGCCGACGTTCACGTGCGCGTGGGCTCGACGCATGCCCTGGTCGAGGCGCCCCCAGCCATTCGGACTATTGTTCCTTCACGCTGGCCGGCCTAACGTCGATGCCAACGAATGCGGGGGGACCGCCGATATGCCAGCCAGGCGCAGCACCATCAAGGCACTCCTCGTGGGCCTCTTGCTCGCCATGGCCTGTGGCAGTGCGGGTGGCCTCGGCCAGCCCTCGTTCGACAGCGTGGCCTTGCGCTACCGGCCGGATCCGTTCCACAGCGATCCCTGCGGCCCATCGCGCCCCCTCGCGGGCATTTGCCGGATGCTGCGCCCCGTTCGCGGTTAAGCATCCATCTGGGCTAGGCTAGGGCCCCGTCCAAGGGGGAACCCCATGCGCTGCCTGCTCGCCGTCGCAACGCTTTCCATGCTCGCCTCCGCACCCGCCTTCGCGGGCCGCGTCGCCATCGAGGTGGTGGACCCCGCCGGCAAGCCGATCGCCGATGCCGTCGTGACGCTGGCGCCGAACCCCGGGACGCCCGCGCGCACGGCCCCGGCCGAAACACGCTACGTCGACCAGAAGGATGAAACCTTCATCCCGTACGTCACGGCGTTACGCGTCGGCGACCGCGTCGTGTTCCGCAACAGCGACATCACCCGCCACCACGTGTACTCGTTTTCGGAACTGGAAAAGTTCGAATACATGCTCGCGCCCGGTGAGAGTTCCACGCCGCTGGAAATGAAGCACCAGGGCAATGCCGCGGTCGGCTGCAACATCCATGACCACATGCTTACGTACCTGTACGTCACGAAGGACCAGGAGATGGCAGTGACCGATGCGAAGGGCAGGGCGACGATCGATGGCGTGCCGGCGGGCCAGTACAAGGCGCACGCGTGGCACCCGCAGCTGCGGCCGGGCATCACCCTGCCGATCCAGGGCGTGACGGTAGTGGAGACCTCGCCGAACACCGTGCGTTTCGTGCTCGCGCTGTTGCCGAACCCGCGCGGGCCGATGGATCGCGAGCACATCGGTTACTGAGCCCCCACGCATGCGGGTACCCGGCTTCCGCACGCGCCTGGCGCTGTTTTTCGTCGCCACGCTGATCCTCGTCCAGGGCGTGACGGCCGTGCTGGGCTATACCGTGGCGCGCCGCGAACTGGTCAAGGAAGGCGGCCGCCAGCTCAGCGCCAACGCGCATGCGTTCGTGGCGCAGATGAACGATCTCTCGGCCAGCGTCGCCAGTGGCGTGCAGATCATGTCGCTCGACTACGGCCTGCGCTCGGCCATCGCCGCAAGCGACCGCGACACCATCCTCTCGGTGCTGCGCAACCACGGCCGCCGGGTGGGCGCCGCGCGCATGCAGCTGCTGCACCTGGACGGGACCGTGCAGGTGGATACCGCGGGCACGGACGAAGGCAAGCGTTTCGCCTTCCCCGACCTGCTGGCGCGTGCCTACGATGAGCGCACCGCCGCGGTGGCCGTGGCCAACGGCAAGGCTTCGTGGGTCGTGGTCCTGCCGATCTACGCACCGCAGCCGGTCGGGCTTGTCGTCGCCAGCATCCCGGTCGACGACGCGCTCATCGCGCACATGCAGCAGCTCTCGGCGTTGCCGCGCGACGTGGAGCTGGCCACGCCCTCGCATGATGGCTACGCGGTGATCGCGCGTGGCACCTCGCATTCCGAACTCACGGCACAGTTCACCGGTCGCGGCCACGGCCTGCCGTCGGAGCCGACGCTGGCGCGCATGGGCGGCCGCGAATACCTGGTGCTGGCCCAGCCGCTGAGCCAGCCGCGTGGCGGCGGCGCGGTCTACGCCGTGCTCGGCTACTCGCTGGACGATGCCCTGCAGCCGTTCCAGCCGGTGTGGAACGCGTGGCTGGCCCTGCTATTGCTCGCGCTGGTCGCCGGCTTGCTGGTCGCGTGGCTGGTGGCGCGCGGCGTCTCGCGTCCGGTCGAGGCGCTCGCCGAATCGGCACGGCGGATCGCCGGCGGTGACTACCACGATGCCCCCGAGGTACGTCGGCGCGACGAGATCGGCGAGCTGGCCAACGCCTTTCGCACGATGGGCGACGCCGTGCGCGAGCGCGAACTGCGCATCCGCCACCAGGCCCTGCACGACGAGGTGACCGGCCTGCCCAATCGCGCGGCGAGCGAAGACGCGATCGATGCCGACCTGGTCGCGCTGCCGGGCCAGGTGGGCGCGTTGCTGATCGTCGGCATTACCCGCCTGCCCGACATCGTGAAGACGGTGGGTCACGCGCTCGCCGACCGGTTGATGCGCGACGCCGGCCAGCGCCTGTGCCAGGTCTCCGGCCAGCACTTCGTCGGCCGCGCGACCGATACCCAGTTCGCCGTGTGGCTGCGCGGCGCGGATCGCGCCGAAGCGATTGCCGCAGCGTTCCGCATGGTCGACGCGCTCGGCCAGCCCTACCAGGAAGCCGATGTCAGCATGGACATGGGCCCGGCGGTCGGCATCGCGCTGGCGCCCGCGCATGGCGAGCGCGCCGCGCCGCTGCTGCGTCGCGCCGAGGTCGCCGAGTTCGCCGCGCTGAAATCGACCCGCGGCGTCGACGTCTACGACCCGCAGGCGGATCCGCATCGCCCGGAACGGCTGTCGCTGATGAGCGAACTGCGCGCGGCCATCGATGCCGATGCGCTGGAGCTGTGGTTCCAGCCCAAGCTGCGCCTGGCCGACGGCGAGATCGACGAGGTCGAGGCACTGATCCGCTGGCACCGGCCCGGCCGCGGCATGGTCGCGCCGGACCTGTTCATCACCGTGGCCGAGGAGACCGGCAACATCGGCCGGCTGACCCGCTGGGTGCTGGCCCACGGCATCGCGCGCGCTGCCGAACTGGCGCATGCCGGGCATGCGGTCCGCGTCTCGCTGAACCTGTCCGCACGGGACATCGGCGACCCCGGCCTGCCTGACCGGGTCGCCGAGCTGCTCCACGCGCATGGCGTCCCCGCCTCGGCCATCGCCCTGGAAGTGACCGAAAGCGCCGTGATCGGCGAGCCGGAAGCCGCGCTTCAAGTCCTGCGCCGGCTAGCCGATATGGGTATCGACATGGCGATCGACGATTTTGGCATCGGCCAGACCTCGTTCGCCTACCTGCGCCGCCTGCCCGTCCGGGAACTGAAGATCGACAAGATGTTCGTCCAGCACCTCGCCAGCGATACCACCGATCGGACCATCGTGCGTTCGCTGGTGGAACTCGGCCATCGCCTGGGTTACCGGGTGACGGCCGAAGGCGTGGAAGACGAGCCAACCATGGCGTTCCTCACCGAGGTGGGTTGCGACCATGTCCAGGGCTATCACGTGGGCCGTCCGGTGGATTTCGCTGCCTTCATGGGGCGCCTGGCGGCGCCGGGCCCGGGTGGAGCGTGATCCGGCGCCTTGTCCTCGCCGCCGCCTTCGCCATCGCCATTCCTGCCGCCGCCGTTGCCCAGGACGTGAAGGTGCATGCCTTCGCCGATGCGCGGCTGGTCGACGCACCCGACAGCACCAGCTTCATCGACAGCGGCCCAGGCCGCACCCGCTATGGCGATAACGCACACGGCTTGCGCTTCGGCGCGGCGGGCCTCGTCGTCACGGCGCAGGTGACACCCTCGGTGTTCGCGCTGGCCGACGTGCAGCTGCAGCGCACCGACCGCAACGACGTCCAGGTCCCCGAAGCCTACGTGCGCTACCGGCCGGTGTCGTTGTCGGCATGGCGCCTGTCGCTGAAAGGCGGCATCTATTTCCTGCCCATCTCGCTGGAAAACGACGGCATCGGCTGGACCAGTCCCTGGACGATCACCCCCTCGGCGTTGAACAGCTGGGTGGGCGAGGAATTGCGCGGCATCGGCGGCGACATTCGCGAGGAGTGGCGCGGTGAAAGCGGCACGGCGACCTTCGGCGGCGGCCTGTTCCGGCATAACGACGTCGCCGGCCAGTCGCTGGCGGCGCGTGGCTGGTCGCTCAGCGACGTGACGATGGGCGTCGGCGGCCGCCTGCCCGAACCGAACGACGAGGGCCCGCACGAGAACTACGCGCCGTTCCAGTCGATCGGTGGGCGCACGGGCTGGTACGCGGATGGCAGCTGGAAGGCCGCGCGCGGCTTCGAGGTGCGTGCGTTGCATTATGACAACCGCGGCGACCCGGTCGCCTCGCGGCTGTACAACGACGGCGACCACCTCTTCGCCTGGCGCACCCGCTTCTGGTCGCTGGGCGCCGAACTGGAGACCGGCCCGGTGACATGGATCTCGCAGGGCATGGATGGCGACACCGAAGCCTGCCCGCCGATACGCTGCTTCCGTTACCGCTTCCAGACGGCATTCCTGCTGGCCGGGTGGAACCGCGGCGCCTGGCGACCGACGCTGCGCTACGAAACCTTCCGCACGTGGCGTGCCGGCGAGCGCGGCCATGCACTCACCGGCGCACTGAACTGGCGTCCGCTGGCCTGGCTGCGGCTGACGGCCGAATGGCTGCACGTGGACGCGAGCCGCGCCGGCCGCGAGGATTTTGGCCTGGGCCCGCGCGAGCGCGGCAACCAGGTGCAGTTGCTGGCGCGGTTGTTGTACTGACCGTGGCCGGCATATCGTCACCACGCGGGCCGCACGGCCCGCGGCATCTTCGTTGAACACGGGGCATCGCGTGGAGCAGGACGTCTGGGAGCGTAAATACCATCTCGCCCTCGAGCGCATGGAGCTCGACGAGCGCGACTTCCGCGCCGTGGAAGAGGGCTTGCGCCGCGTCGTATTGCGCCTGGCCGCGCTGGCCCGTGGCCAGAGCGACGCCGCCGACCGCCTGCTCGACCGCCTCGTCGAGGCCTTGCGCCAGGCGGCGACGCCGCAGGCGCTGGAACCCTTGCTGGATGGCCTGGCCGAAGCCGTGGCGCTGCTGGAGCCGCGCGTGGCCGTCGCCGACGCGGCGCTGGAGTCGCCCGCGACAACCGTCGAGGCGGCGCCGGCACCCGCCGTGGCCGACGACGCACGCGAAACCATCGCCGCCCTGCGTTCCGACGTGGCCCAGCTGCAGTCGTTGCTGGCTGAAGTCAGCGGACGCCTCGGCGACATGACCCGTTACCTCGCGGCGGAGCTGGAAGACGCCGCTGCGCACACGGAGCCAGGGCGCGACCTTGGCGATCAGGTTCGCGAAGAGATGCGCCTGCTCAGCGAGCAGACCCGCGAGGCGACCGATGTCGCTGCGCTGCAGGCCGAGGTCACCCGGCGGCTGGGGATGATCGACCAGCATTTCCGCGACTACCGCGAACGCGAGGATGCGCGCACCGCGTCGTACCGCGAGCGCGCCGAGCGCATGCGCGATCGCGTGGAAGAACTGGAGACGCAGGCCACCTCGTTGCAGGATTCGCTGCGCCGGGAGCACGCCCTCGCACTGACCGATCCGCTCACCGGGCTGCCGAACCGGCTCGCCTACGAACAGCGCGTGGCGGAACTGGAAGTGCAGGTCGGCGAAGGGCAGGCCATCGCCTGCATCGGCGCGTTCGACATCGATCACTTCAAGGTGATCAACGACAGCTTCGGCCATGGCGCCGGCGACGCGGTGCTGCGTATCGTCGGCACGACGCTGGCCCGCGAGCTGGAAGGGCGCGCGTTCGTCGCCCGCTACGGTGGCGAGGAATTCGTCGTCGTGTTCGCCGGCTACACCGCCGACGATGCCCTGGTGGTCGCGCGGGCGGTCTGTGCCACGGTGGCCGGGCTGGCCTTCCACGCCAGCCAGAAGCCGGTGACGGTGACCATGTCCGGCGGGATCACCCGGTTTGCCCCGGGCGAGCGCGCGGCGTTCGCCTTCGACCGGGCCGACCGGGCCCTCTACGCCGCGAAGCGTGCCGGCCGCAATTGCTGCGTCGTCCTGTAACGGCGGACGCTGACACTTCGCACACGCGGCATTCGCCACCATCGGCGTCGGATTCCTTCAATCCCCGGCGCCCCGGGCAGACCAGACTCGGCGGCGCCGTTTTTTTAAGACACCCGCTGCTTCGGGCGCCCGCGCGATGCCCACCAGGAGCCCGCCATGTCCGAGTCGTCCGAGAAGCCCACCGGCCCTGACTTCACCCAGGGCGTCCGCGCCGACAGCGTTCCCGCGGAGGGCGTGCTTGCCGGCCACGTGGGCGACGAGGGTGTCATCCTCGGTCGCGTCGCCGATGGCTTCGCCGCGATCAGCAGCAGCTGCAGCCACTACGGCGGCAACCTCGCGGACGGCCTGCGCAGCGGCGACATGGTCCACTGCCCGCTGCACCATGCCTGCTTCGACCTGCGCAGCGGCCGCGCCGTGCGTGCGCCGGCGCTGTCCCCGGTCGATCGCTGGAGGGTCGACGAGCGTGACGGCATGCTGTCGATCCACGAGAAGCTGCCGGCCGCCGACCCGGCCGAGCCGACCGATACGCCCTCGCGCGACATCGTGATCATCGGTGGCGGGGCCGCGGGTTTTGCCGCCGCGCAGCGCCTGCGCGAGCTGGGCTTCGATGGTCGCATCACGCTTTTGAGCGACGACGTGGATCCGCCTTACGACCGGCCCAATGTCTCGAAGGATTACCTCGCAGGCACGGCGGAGCCGGCGTGGATGCCGTTGAAGGATCGCGGCTTCTACGAAGAGCAGGACATCGACCTGCGCCTCGACGTCACCGTCGACCACGTCAACGCCGAGCACTGCACCGTCACCCTGGGGACGGGCGAACGGCTGGCTTACGACACCTTGCTGCTGTGCACCGGCGCCGAGCCGATCCGCCCCGATGGCCCGGGCTTCGACGACCCGGCGGTGTTCACCGTGCGCAGCATCCAGGATGCGCAGGCGATCATCGCTTCGCTGGAAGGCGGTGGGCCGGTCGCCGTGCTCGGCAGCAGCTTCATCGGCATGGAAGTCGCCGCCGCGTTGCGCGAGCGCAAGGTGGAGGTGCACGTGATCGGCCCGGACAAGGTGCCCCTGCAACGGGTGCTGGGTCCGGCGCTCGGCGAGATGATCCGTACGCTCCATGAAGATCATGGCGTGGTGTTCCACCTTGGTCGCAAGGCGACCGGTTACGTCGATGGCGCGGTGACGCTCGATGACGGCAGCACGGTGAAAGCCACGAAGGTCGTGCTCGGCCTCGGCGTGCGGCCGCGGCTGGCGCTTGCCGAAGCCGCCGGCCTGGACATCGACCGTGGCGTGCTGGTCGACGCGACGATGCGTACGTCGGACGAAGCCATCTATGCGGCGGGCGACATCGCACGTTTCCCCGGCCTGGACGATAGCCGCCAGCGCGTCGAACACTGGGTCGTGGCCCAGCGCCACGGCCAGGTCGCTGCCGCGGCGATGCTCGACATCGACGAGATCTACAACGAAGCGCCGTTCTTCTGGAGCATGCACTACGACACCAGCATCCGCTACGTCGGCCACGCGGAGGCCTGGGACAGCATCGACGTGCTCGGATCCATCGAGGGCAAGGATGCCGAGGTGCGCTTCCTGAAGGACGGCCGCGAACTGGCCGTCGCCACCGTCAATCGCGACAGGGCCGCCCTGGAAGCCGCCGAGCGCCTGGCCAACGCCTGACGCCGGAGGCGTTGCGCAGGGGGATCAGATCGAACGGACGCGGAAGTTGCGGCCCTTGATCTTGCCTTCGCGCAGGCGGTTGAGCGCCTTGTTGGCGAGGTCGCGCTTGATCGCGACGTAAGCCCGGGTCGCGTAGACGTCGATCTTGCCGATGTCGTTCGCGTTCAGGCCCGCATCGCCGGTCAGTGCACCGAGGATGTCGCCGGGGCGCAGCTTGTCCTTGCGCCCCGCATCGATCACCAGCGTCTTCATCGGTGCGAGGTTGAGCACCTTGCGCCCGTCGCCCGGCTTGGCCGGGTAACGCGAGAACGTCGTGCCGACGCGTTCTTCGATCGTGCGTACCTTGGCCAGCTCGCGCGAACTGGCGAGGGTGATCGACAGGCCGCTGGCACCCGCGCGTCCGGTGCGGCCGCTGCGGTGCACGTGGGTGTCGGGGTCGTGGGCGACGTCGTAGCTGACCACCATCGGCAGGCCGACGATGTCGAGGCCGCGCGCGGCGACGTCGGTCGCGACCAGCACGTTGCAGCTGCGGTTGGCGAAGCGCACGAGGGCTTCGTCGCGGTCGCGCTGG
This sequence comes from Bacillus sp. NP157, assembly GCA_018889975.1. NCBI lineage: Bacteria > Bacillati > Bacillota > Bacilli > Caryophanales > Bacillaceae > Bacillus > Bacillus sp. NP157. Next base: position 3,053,324 of record CP076546.1, on the reverse strand, counting down.
TCGAGGTCGCCATGCAGGGCCAGTGCGCTGAAACCGAGCTTGTCCAGCGCCGCGGCGAGCTCGTCGGTGTCCTTGCGCATGTTGCAGAACACCAGCGCGGATTCGGGCTTTTCGTGGTTGAGGATCCGTGCCAGCACGTCGGTCTTCAGTGCCGGCTCCACTTCCACCAGTCGCTGCTCGATCGTGGTTTCGTTGTGCGGCTCGTCGATGGTGACGATGACCGGATCCTTCTGCACGCGGCCGCTGACGGTGCGGATCTCGTCCGGATACGTCGCCGAGAACAGCAGGGTCTGGTGGTGCTTCGAGATGCGCTTGATGATGTCGTCGATGGCTTCTTCGAAGCCCATGTCGAGCATCCGGTCGGCTTCGTCGAGCACGAACGTCCTGATGCCGCCGCCGTGCAGGCTGCCGCGCTTGAGGTGCTCCTGCACACGGCCCGGCGTGCCGACGACGATGTGCGGGTCGTGCTCCAGCGACGCCAGCTGCGGGCCGAGCGGCATGCCGCCGCACAGGGTCAGCAGCTTCACGTTGGGGATGTTGGTGGCCAGGCGGCGGATCGATTTCGCCACCTGGTCGGCCAGCTCGCGCGTGGGGCAGAGCACCAGCGCCTGCAGGCGGATTTCCGAGGGATCCAGCCGCTGGAGCAGGCCCAGGCCGAAGGCGGCGGTCTTGCCGCTACCCGTGCGGGCCTCGGCCATCACGTCGCGGCCGGCGAGGATGGGCGGCAGGCTCTCGCGCTGCACGGGGGTCATCTCGGTGTAGCCGATGGTCTCGATGGCGGCGAGCAGGGCAGGGGAAAGGTCGAGCTGGCTGAAGGCATTCATCCGCACATGATCGCACGGATGGCCCTGCGCTCAGGGTTCGCTGGCCTTTCCGGGCAGCGTCCGCTCGGCCGCGAACGGGGGTGGTGCGGGTGGTCCGCCTGCCTGCTGGTACACCGCCTGGGCCCGGCCGGCGCCGGCCTGGGCCACGTGGATCTCGCGGATGTACCAGGTGTAGAGGGTGAGCATGGCCGCGGCCATCACCAGCACGGCGGCCACCGCGGCGGTGGCGGCGGCACGGCTGGCCGGCGAGGGGCGGGCCGGTGCGCTGCCATGCACGGGCGCCCATCCGGCCGATGCCGGGTGCGCGCGATGCAGCGTCGACGCGATCTCCAGCGGACCGAGCAGGGCACGCAGGGCGCGGCCATCGATGAGGCGCACATGGCGAAAGCGCGAGGCGGCCTCCACGGCGGTGCGCGAGAACTCACCGGAGGTCACGAGGATGGCGCCCGTCGCGCCGGCGGGCGCCATCTGGCCGATCAGCCGGTGGACGTCGTCCGCGGGAATCTGGAACGCCGGCCAGTGCTTGCACAGCACGAGGGTGGTCTCGTCACCGTGGCGCAGGACCAGGTCGATGCCCTGGACCTGGTTGTCGGCGGTTTCGACCACGTAGCCGAGGCCAGTGAAGTACGCGGCGACGCGCTCCACGACATCGCGCCACGGAAGACGCGCAAGGGCGTCTTCGTAACGGTGGCGCACGGGTTTGAAGCTGGCGCTCACGATGCACGCCGCCCGGGATGGATTCGTGCGTGGTGTCGCCTGTTAGAAATCCTGTCCTGTGTCATCCGGCTCCCCCCGGTTTCCCTGGCCGCCGTCGCCCCCGCGACGTGTCGCCTCAGTGTATGGAAATGTACCGACTTGCTACATCGAAAGCTGTAGGTGCACGCCTACACAGATACCGACATGCCGTGCCGCCGCGCACGTTCGTAAAGACACCTCGTTGCGGCCTCTCTAGAATGGCTGCGTGCGCCGGGCGATGCCCTGGCTGAAGGAAGCGACGCGTGGCCAAGACCTTCAACACCACCATGTCCAACACCGTGCGCTGGATCGGCATTTCCACCGTGATGATCGTCATCGGGGCCGTCGCCATCGTGATGAGTCGGGATGCCCCGGCGGTGCTCGGGGTGCCCCTGGCCGGCATCCTCACGCTCGCACTGGCGCTCTCTTATGCGCTGTCACCCTTGCGCTACGAGATGGCCAACGGCCGGCTGGTGATCCGCCGCCAGGTCGGGCGCTCCACCGTGGAGCTGCGCGGCGCGGTGATCCATGCGGACAGCGACGCCTTCAAGGGCCTCGTGCGCGTCTTCGGCAACGGCGGCTTCTTCGCCTTCGATGGCCTGTTCTATTCGCGCCGGCTCGGCATGGTGAAGGTGGCGGCGCGGCACCGCGACCATGGGGTGGTCATCCAGCCGCCGAGCGGGCGCAAGGTGCTGGTCTCGCCGGACGATGCCGAGGCCTTCATCGCCGCCGCCATCGGCGAGGGTGCGCTGCTCTCGCACTGAATGCGGTGCGGTAGCAAGAACTTGCGGCACGGTGCTATATACGGATCACCCCACTGGCAGGAGCCACCCCCATGTCACGTGCTTCACGGATGTCCACCCTGGTCGCCGGCGTCCTCGCGCTGTGCACCTTCGCCACCGCCGCCACGGCCACTGAGTTCGATGGGTGGGACCAGGGTCGCGGTGTTTACCTGTTGCCGGACCAGCACGGCGCCCAGCTGGGCCTGGTCGCCTACGTCGACCGTCCGACCCACCGCGTCTCCTACGGGTTCCGCGAGCTGCCGCAGCGTTCCAATTGCGCGGCGGGATCGATTGGCCGCAGTGCCGTGTTCGATATCGAAGGCCAGCGCCTCGCCTTCCGCCGCGAATGCGTCAACGGCACATTTACCTTCGTCCCGCGCAGCACGCCGACCCGGCGCGCGTTCGAGGGCCTGCTCGCCACGCATCCGACCCTGCACATGCGTGCACCGTCGTTCTTCCCCTATGCGTTCGACCTCACGGCGCTGCCGGCCGTGCACCAGGCGCTGGACGTGAACCTCGCCAGCCGCGGCCGACGTTGACGGTCGACGCAACGGGCGGTGTCACCACTTGATGGTGACGCTGACCCGCAAGCCCTGGTCCTTCGCGCCGCCGCCGAACATCCCGCGATAGCTGGCGTCGACCGAGGTGCCCTTGCTCGTCGCGAATGCGATGCCGAGGTCGGCGACGGCGGCGTTGCGCGGAGTCGGCACGCCGATCGCCTGCATCGGGTCACCGCCGACGACGAGTCGCTGGTGGTCGGTGGGGCGCACATCGTCGCCCCATGCATGCTGGTAGCCGATGCCGGCATGGCCGACAACGCCGTCCTGGAAGCTCATGGCGCCGCGTACACCGAGCGTGCCGATGTCGACATGGCCATGCGTGCCGTCCGCGTGCAGCGCGTCCAGGGCGTTGCTTTCATCCACGGCGTCCTGGAAGAGCTGGGCGCGGGCGAGGTTGGCGAAGGGCGTGATGGACCCGCGCGCGGTGTTGAAGCGATAACCGCCGTCGACCCAGGCCTGGGCGATGCCGCCGTTGTAGCGGGCGGAGGCCACGCCGGCGGAGGTGCGCCGGTGGCTGTCCATCTGGCTCCAGCTATAGCTGACGCCGCCCTGCCATTCCCAGTGGCCGCGTTCGGTCGCCACGTAAGCGCCGACCACGGAGGACTGTGACTGGATGTTCCCGCCCGGCGCGCGTGCGGTGAGGTTCCCCGCGCCGGCGATGGCGCCGATATGGATATCGCCGACCTCGCGGTCGACGCCACCGACCACGCCGCCACCATTGCTGCGCAGGCGGTCCGTCCGGGCATCGCCGTCATGGTCGCCCCAGTGGCCCCAGGTCGAGGTCCACAGGCCATCGTCGCGCGCGCCACCGGCCGCCTGGATCAACGAATGGCGAAGGATCGACGCACGGATCTGCCGGCCATCGTCGAGCAGGGCACTGCGGTTCGAGGTCAGCAGGCTGCCATCGTCCGTCGCCGCGTGGGCCGGATGCGCCAGCAAGAGGCCGGCGCCCGCGCCGAAGGCGGCGAGGAGGGTCAGTTTTGGCCGCGATGCGGCAGGGCGGTGCAAGGCCATGGGCGCTGGGTTCCCGTAGTGATGCGACGGGAAACCGACGTGCCGACTCCCTCTCCCTGAAGGCAGCAATGCCCATGCCACCCTCCGTGAAGACCCCCCAAACCCCTTCACATCCGTGTAGGAGCGCGCCCGCGCGCGAAGGCAACCCCTCACCCCAGCTACCACCTGGAAACCAAAGCAACCCCAGCCGAGCTACCCCCTAAAACCCCAATCCCTCACCCCAGCACCGCCAAAGCCCCCTCAAACCCGCTTCCGCCTCCACAAGTACCCCACCCCCAAAATCGCAAACCACACCGGGCTGGCAATCAGCGCCTGCCTCGTATCGCTCTCCAGCGTCAGCAACACCAGCACGAAGGCGAAGAACGCAAGGCAGACCCAGCACATCAGCACGCCGCCGGGCATCTTGTACGACGACACCGCATGCAGCTCGGGGCGCTTCTTCCGATAGGCGATGTACGAGCAGAGAATCAGCGACCAGACGAACATGAAGAGGATCGCGGACAGCGTGGTGACCAGGGTGAATGCGGTCACCAGGTTCGGCACCACGCGCACCAGCAGGGCGCCGCCAAGCAGGCACACGCACGAGAACAGCAGGCCGCGCGAGGGCACCGCACGCGACGACAGGCGCTTGAACGTGCGCGGCGCGTGGTCTTCCTCGGCCAGGCCGTAGAGCATGCGGCTGGTCGAGAAGATGCCGCTGTTCGCCGACGACGTCGCCGAGGTGAGCACCACGAAGTTGATCAGGCTGGCCGCCGCCGGAATGCCGGCGAGTACGAACAGTTCCACGAACGGACTCTTGCCGGGCAACACCTGGCGCCACGGCGTCACCGCCATGATCACCACCAGGGCGAGCACGTAGAAAATGATGATGCGCACGGGGATCGAGTTGATCGCCTTCGGCAGGTTGCGCTCCGGGTCGGCGGTTTCGGCCGCGGTGGTGCCGACCAGTTCAATGCCGACGAACGCGAACACGGCGATCTGGAACCCGGCGAAGAAGCCGTTCATGCCCATCGGGAACATGCCGCCGTCGTTCCACAGGTTGGCCAGCGACGCGACATGCCCGTCCGGCGAACGGAACGCCCAGGCCACCATGCCGAAGCCGGTGACCACGAGCGCGCAGATGGCGATGATCTTGATCAGTGCAAACCAGAACTCGAGCTCGCCGAACAGGCGCACGGTGGTCAGGTTCAGGGTCAGCAGCAGGAGTACGCAAAGCACCGCGGGTACCCATGGCGCCAGGGTCGGGAACCAGAACTGCGCGTAGTTGGCGATGGCGATCACGTCCGCGATGGCGGTGATGATCCAGCAGAACCAGTAGGTCCAGCCGCAGAAGAAACCCGCCCACGGTCCGAGCAGGTCGGTCGAGAAATCGATGAAGGACTTGTAATCGAGGTTCGACAGCAGCAGCTCGCCCATCGCGCGCATGACGAAGAACAGCATCACGCCGATGATCAGGTAGACGAACAGGATCGAGGGTCCGGCCAGGCTGATCGTCTTGCCCGAGCCCATGAACAGGCCCGTGCCGATGGCGCCGCCGATGGCGATGAGCTGCAGGTGGCGATTGGACAGGCTGCGCCTGAGGTGGTCGGGGTTCGATTCCTGCGGCTGGTTCATCGGCAACTCATGCATGGCGGAAGCCTGCACCATAGACGCCATGGCCGCTCCCGGCAAACCGCGGCCCCCAACCCCACACCCATCTCCGTAGGAGCGCGCCTGCGCGCGAAAGTCTTCCCATACCCGCAGGATCGCCTACGGGAAAAAGACCACAGGTGTCAGGCGCCGGGGACAGGCGCCGCGCCATCCCCGATCGCGCGCAGGCGCGCTCCTACGGGGTGGTGGAGGCGGTGCAGGTGTCGGTGATGCGTTGCACCTGCCAGCCGTAGCCGTCCTGGGCCGTGGTCACGCTCATGCATGGCCCCAGCGCGCCGGGCGGCAGCTGCAACAACTCGCCGCGGACGATGTAGCGGTCGACCAGTGGGGCGATATCGCCGCCGCCCGTCGCCTTGACGCCGGCCACCAGCGCCGCGGCGGGATCGGCGCTGTCCAGTGGGATCTTGTGCAGCACATCGGCAAGGCAGGCCTTGCCGCCCGTGGCCTGGCGCAGCTGCGCATCCAGCAACCAGCCGAACAGCACCCCGCGCAGCGCCGGCAGTGCCTGGATGTCCGGCGACGTCTCCCAGTCGCTGGCGACCTGCGCATTGCTCGCCCGGCGAAACGCCGAGTTGCCGTAGGTTTCGCTGACGTTGTCCAGGTAGCTGGCCACGTCGCGACGCGAGAGCGTGCCCGCTGCCAGCAGGTCGTTGATGGCGAGGTACGACCGCAAGCCCTTCGTGTACCAGGCGATCGATGGATCCTTCGTCGGCGGTGCCACCAGCGTGGAGTAGTCCTGCAGGATCGGGCTGAGCATCTGCTTCACGTCCGCGCCCGGCCTTTGCATCACCGCCATGAACCCGCCCGCGTTCCATTCCGAGAAGCCCTCGCCGGGTTCGTTCACGGTGCTGACGAACATCGGGTAGTCCACGCCGCTGCCGCCGGCTTCGCGGGCGATGATCGCCAGCGCTTTGGCGACGAGGTCGACCAGCGGCGTCGCCGCCGCCGGATCGGCGGTGTACACATGCAGGGTGCCTTTCGTGCCGATTGGGCGGGTCACGTCGGCCAGGTGGCTGCCGACCATGCAGGTCGCCCAAGCCAGGTCCTTGCCCGCCACCGGCTTGCCTGGCGTGACGCTCGATACACCACGCCAGCCCTTCGGCAGTGTCCACCCCAGCTCGACGAGGCGCGGCGTGGCGTCGTTGGGCACCGCGAGCATGCCGCCGCAGGGACCGTGGGCCCAGCCAGCAGTGAGCAGCGGCTCGACCGCGATGTCACCGTTGAGGTCGGCGGCACCGCCCTTGCGGTAGTGCAGGGAAACGCGGGCACCGGGCGCGGCTTTCAACGTGACGATGCCCGCCGTGCCCGTGTCCAGGGTGGCATCGGAACGAATGGCCTCGGGTTTCCCGCCGAGCTTGAGCGCCAGCGTGCCATCGCTGCCGACCTGCGTATCAAGGGTGACGTCCAGTGCCGTGAGCGCATCGTTCGCGAGCACGGGCTTGATCGTGTATCGCAGCGTGGGGGTGTCGGTCGCCTGCGCCGCCATCGTGGCGAGCAGCGCGGAAAAGGCGAGCATCCGTGGGTAACGTGCCATGCGTGGCGTCTCCGTGGGGTCCGGGGGACGCTACTGCAAGTGACGGGCCAGCACGGCGCGGCGCGGGTTGCAGCGCGCCGCCGGGTGTCCGCGGACACCCGGCGGACAGTGCATCACCAGCTTCGCGTGACGCTGGCGCCGGCCAGCACCTGCGCCAGCACCTGCGGCAGGAAGCGGTGCGGGAAGATCGGATCGATGGCGCTGGCCTCATCCAGGCGTTGCATCTGTGCGTCGGTGAAGCTCACTTCCAACGCGGCGAGGTTTTCCTCGAACTGCTTCGCCGTCCGCGCGCCGAGGATGGGGATCACCCGTGGCGCCTGCTTCGCCAATAGCCACGCGATAGCCGTCTGGGCGGGGGAATGCCCGACCTCCTCGGCAACGGTCTTGAGTACGTCGACGATATCCAGGTTGGCCTCGCTGAGCGCACCCATGCCCGACGCCACCGCGGCGCGGCCACCGGTGAACATGTCCTTGCCCTTGTGCGCTTCGACGTCGGCCCGGCTGTATTTGCCGGACAGCACGCCGCTACCCAGCGGCGACCAGGCCAGCACGGCGAGGTCGAGTGCGTCGGCCATCGGCAACAGTTCGTGCTCCACGGTGCGCGCGATCAGGCTGTATTCGATCTGCAGCGCGACGAACGGCGACCATCCGCGCAGTTCCGCCAGCATCTGCATGCGCGAGACTTCCCACGCCGGTGCATCGGAAATACCGGCGTAGACGATCTTGCCGGAGCGGACCAGGTCGTCGAAGCCACGCATGATTTCCTCGATGGGCGTGGTGTAGTCCCACACGTGCAGGTAGTAAAGATCGATGTAATCGGTGCCGAGCCGGCGCAGGCTGTCTTCCACGGCGCGGACCATGTTGCGGCGGTGGTTGCCGCCCGCGTTGACGTTGCCGGGTTCGACGTTGAGGCTGTACTTGCTGGCGATGACGGCGCGATCGCGGCGGCCGGCAAGGAACTTGCCGAGCATCGTTTCCGAGGTGCCGCCGGTGTAGAAGTTGGCCGTGTCGATGAAGTTGCCGCCGCGCTCCATGTAGGTGTCGAGCATGCTGCGCGACTCGGCTTCGCTGGCGCCCCAGCCCCAGGTCTCTCCGAACGTCATCGCGCCGAGTGAAACGGGGCTCACGCGCAGGCCAGACCGGCCCAGGGTGGTGTAGTCGTCGAGATGCATGGCCATGGTGGTGCCTCACGGTGGGGAAGGGGAGCGCACACCTTAGGCTTCGGATTAGGCTGGATAAACGGGCTTCGTCGGCATACTCTTTGAAGCAGGGCTTCATAACGACGCGGACGATGCCGAACGACCTACTGCCCGCCATCGCGGCCTTTGCCCGCGTAGCACACCACGCCAGCTTCACCCGCGCGGCGCGCGAACTCGGCGTCTCGCCGTCGGCCCTGTCGCAGAGCGTCCGCGGGCTGGAAGCCAGGCTGGGCGTGCGCCTGCTCGATCGAAGCACCCGCCGGGTAGGCGTCACCGAGATCGGCCAGCGCTTCCTCGACGAGGCGGCAGCGGGCCTGGGCGCCATCGAACGCGCCGTGGATACCGTCAATGACGCGCGGGAAAGCCCCGCTGGGCTCCTCCGCATCAACCTGTCGCGGGTGGTGGCGGACATCGTGGTCATGCCGCACCTGGCGGCGTTCGCCGAGGCGTATCCCGACGTCACCGTCGAACTGCACTGCGACAACCGCTTCCTGGACCTGGTCTCGCATGGCTTCGATGCAGGCTTCCGCCTGGGCGAAAGCCTGGCCAACGACGTGGTCGCCGTGCCCATCGGCCGGCCGAACCGTATCGTCGTCTTCGCCTCGCCCGGGTACGTCGCGCGGCATGGCGTGCCGCGGACGCCTGCCGAGCTGCTTGCGCATCGCTGCGTCTGCATCCGCCTGGACCATGACCGAAGCGTGCAGCGCTGGGAGTTCCTGGTCGACGGCCGGATCGTCGAGGTGGAGGCCGGCCCCAGCATGGTCAGCAATGACGGCGAACTGCTGCTGGCGGCAGCGCGTGACGGCCTGGGCATCGGCTGCCACATCGAGGAGATGGTTGCCGCGGACTTCGCCTCGGGAACGCTGGTGCCAGTACTAATGGACTACTGGCCGACGTATGGCGCGTTCCACTTGTACTATCCGAGCCGTGTGCACATGCCGCGCAAGTTGCGCGTGTTCGTGGACTTCCTGCGCGACCGCCACGCGACGTAAGCGCCAACGGAGATTGACATGATCGACCCCGCCCGCCGGCAACTGATCGAGATCTACCTTGCCGCGTACAACCACTTCGACATCGCGGCGATGCTCGCCGCGCTGACCGACGACGTCCGCTTCGAGCACCACCAGGGCGGCGAGCTGAGCGTCGCCACCATTGGCAAGGCCGACCTGGAAAAGCTCGCCCGCGTCGGCGCGCAGCTGTTCGCCGCGCGCGAACAGACCATCGTGTCGCTGGAGGAAGCCGCCGGGGACGTCATCGCCACCATCGACTTCCACGGTGAAATCGCCGAGGACATCCCGGATGGCCCGGGCGCGGGCACCATCGTCGAGATGCAGGGCACCACCCTCTTCAGCTTCGCCGATGGCAAGATAAGCAGGATCATCGACCGGGCCTGACCTGGCCGGTTCCACCGCACGCAGGGAACAGGGGAAAAAGGATGCAGTACTCGACGATAGTGCGCGCCGCGTTCGCGTGCGCGGCATTGGCGCTGGCCGGTTGCGCCGCGCAGCCAGCGAAGCCGAAGGACACGCAGGCCGATCCGGACCTGGTGGAAGTGCTCAAGGGCGTCAAGATGATCGAAGCCGGCCAGATCCAGGCGGCGATCGACGGCCCGTTGACCGACGTGGTCAGTCGCTATGAAACCAAGTACGGGCACAGCGACAAGCGCATGTATTCCGCGCGAGGCTTCACGCAGACGCTCATCTACCTGGGCGGCGCGGCGAAAGACATCGGGGACGGTACCGACAAACGCAGCGCCGTCGCGCTCGGCCCGGCATGGGGCATGGCGTACTGGGCACGCGGTTACGCGTACGCCGAGATGGCCCGGTACCCGGAAGCGGAGGCCGAACTGAAAAAAGCGCTGGCGCTCTCGCCGAACGACGCTCAGTTCCAGGGCGAACTGGCGTACGTCTACCAGACCGAGCACCGCACCCAGGAATCGCTGGCGCTCTACACGTCCATGGTCGACAACGTGCCACTGATGGACGACTGGCCGGACGCGATGAAAAACGAATTCACCTGCAAGGCCTGGCGTGGCCAGGGCTACGACCTGGCGGAGCTGGGCCGCTTCGACGATGCCGAGAAAGCCTACCGCGAGTGCCTGAAGGTCATCCCCAACGAACCGAAGTCAGAAGCGGAGCTCGGCTGGATCGCCACCCAGAAGGCCAGGCCTGGGCACAAACCCTGACCTAACCCCCAGCCACCCGCCCCACGGCCGCCAGCAGCGACTTCCGGTCATACGGCTTGGCCAGGTATTCCATCCGCGAGGACAGCCAGTCGTGCTGCTCGCGGACTTCCCCCGAGGTGACCAGCACGCGCATGTCCGAATGCCGCGTGGCCAGTTCCTGTCCCGATACCGAGCCCGGCATGCGCACGTCGGTGAAAAGCACGTCGGCCTTGCCCGTTTCCAGCCAGCGTTCGGCGGCATCGCCGTTGGCCGCGGTATGCACGACGTGGCCTTCGCCCTCGAGGATCATGGCGGAGATTTCGCGGATGGTGTCGTCGTCCTCGACAAGGAGGACAACCAGGGGTTCAGTCGGCATGGGAGCGCTTTTGGTCAATGATCGATGAGGCAGATAACGTGCGCTGCGTGAAAGGCGTGTCAACAGGAGCCATCCCGGTCGCGCTATTCCATTGCACGCGTGTGCGCCGCATCATAGTGCTTTACCAAGGGGGTTCCCAATGTCCGCACTCAGCCAGCGCACCATCGATTCCATCCGCAAGAACGAGCCGACCCTGCTGGCTGGCTGGTCGGCCAACCTCGAGTCGACCGGCGCGTCGCGCGATTCGCGCATCAGCGCGGCGGAGTTCGAGGCGCAGACGCGTGACTTCCTTCGCCTGCTGGTCGCCGGCTCGGCCACGGGCGACGCCGGCAGCATCGCCAGCAACGAATGGAGCGAGACCCGCGGCTTCCTCGAGAAGCTCTCGCGCTCCCGCGCGGTGCAGGGCTTCGATTCGGGCAGCACGGCGAACTTCATCTTCTCGCTGAAGCGCCCCATCTTCGACCTGCTCCAGAGCGAGTACGCGGACGATTCCGCTTCGCTTGCCTCGCAGACCTGGGCCGTATCCGAGCTGCTCGACGGACTGGGCCTGCATACGATCAAGACCTACCAGAAGTCCCGCGAGGAAGTGATCAACCGCCAGCAGGAAGAACTGCTTGAGTTGTCCACGCCGGTGGTGAAGCTGTGGGACGGCGTGCTCGCACTGCCGATGATCGGCACGCTGGATTCGCAGCGCACCCAGGTGGTCATGGAATCGCTGCTGCAACGGATCGTCGACACCGGTTCGGAGATCGCGATCATCGACATCACCGGCGTGCCTACGGTGGATACGCTGGTGGCGCAGCACCTGCTGAAGACGGTCACCGCGATCCGCCTGATGGGCGCCGATGCGATCATCAGCGGCGTGCGTCCGCAGATCGCGCAGACCATCGTGCACCTTGGCCTCGACCTGCAGGGCATCGTCACCAAGGCTAACCTTGCCGATGCGCTGTCGCTGGCGCTGAAGCGGACCGGCTTCCAGGTCACGAAGGCAGCCTGACCCATGGAGCGCATCCCGATCCTGCGCATGGGCGAGTTCCTCCTCGTCACCATCCAGGTCGACATGCATGACCAGCTTGCGCTGACCCTGCAGGACGACCTCTCCAACATGATCAGCAAGACCTCGGCGAAGGGCGTCCTCATCGACATTTCCGCCCTGGACATCGTCGACTCGTTCATCGGCCGGATGATCGGCACGATCTCCGGGCTGTCGAAGGTGATGGACGCCTCGACCGTGCTGGTCGGCATGCAGCCTGCCGTCGCGATCACCCTGGTCGAACTGGGACTCACACTGCCCGGCGTGCTCACCGCCCTGAACGTGGAGCGTGGCATGCACCTGCTGCGCGCACGCGTGCTTTCGTGATGACCGCGTCGCATGGCACGCATCCCGTACGCATCGAACAGGACGTCGTGCTCGCGCGCCAGCTGGTGCGCAAACTCGCGGTCGAAGCCGGCCTGCGCCTGGTCGACCAGACCAAGCTGATCACCGCGGCCAGTGAGCTCGCCCGCAACACCGTGATCTACGGTGGCGGCGGCGACATGGACTGGCAGCTGTTGGAAGAGGGCACCCGCAAGGGCCTGCGCCTGGTTTTCCGCGACGAAGGGCCCGGCATTGCCGACATGAAGCTGGCCATGACCGATGGCTGGACCTCGGGCAACGGCCTTGGACTGGGCCTGACCGGTGCGCGCCGCCTGGTCGACGAATTCTCTCTGGAGAGTGCCCCCGGCACGGGAACGCGCGTGACGATCTGCAAATGGACGTGACCCATCCCGGCCAGCAGACGCTCGTCGTGGCGATCGAAGATGCAAGCCAGGTCGGCCAGGCGCGTCGCGAGGCAAGCCAGGCGGCCGTGGTGGCCGGTTTCGACGAGACCGACGCGGCACGCGTCGCCCTCGTGACGACCGAGCTGGCCACCAACGTGTTCCGCCACGCCGGCCGTGGCGAGATCCACATCAACGTGGTGCCCGGCAATGGCGCGCGCGGCGTCGAGGTGATCGGCGTCGATCGTGGCCCCGGTTTCGACATGGCGCAGTGCATGCCCGACGGCTACTCCACGGCCGGCTCGCGCGGCGAAGGCCTCGGCGCCATCCAGCGCCAGGCCGACGTCCTCGACCTGCACGCCGACCATCGGGGTGCCGTGGTGCTCGCGCGCATGTATCCGCGTGGATTCGCCAGGGCCGACATCCGCTTCGGCGCAAGCCAGCAGCGGCTGCACGACGAAACCGTCTGTGGCGACGGCTGGGCCATGGCTTTGCGCGACGATCGCATCAGCGTGCTCCTGGTCGATGGCCTTGGCCACGGCTTCGCCGCCAATGATGCGGCGCAGGCGTGCGTCGCGGCGTGGTGTGCCGATCCGTACGCCGAGTCCATCGGGCTGATGGCCAGCCTCAACGATGCGATGACCGGCACCCGCGGCGGCGCGGTCGCCCTCGCCAGCTTCGATCGCCCCGGCGGTGCACTTCGCTACGTGGGGATCGGCAACATCTCCGGCTCGCTGCAAACTGCCGAGCAGTCGCGTGGCCTGGCTTCCCATCCCGGCATCGTGGGCGCGAAAGCGCGCGCGGCGCAGGCGTTCGATTTCCCGGATTCCACCGGTAAGCTGCTGGTGATGTTTTCCGATGGCCTGCAGTCGCGCTGGAACCTGCGCGACTATCCGGGCTTGCTGTTCCGCCATCCCTCCGTGATTACCTCGGTGCTGCATCGCGACTTCTGCCGAGGCCGTGACGATGTCACCGTTTTCGCCATCCGACTGGAGGCCAGCCATGACCGACGCTGACACCGATCGCCTGCAGGCGGAGAACGCGGCACTGCGCGCCGAACTGGACGAGACCAACCAGGGCGTGCTGGCGCTGTACTCGGAACTGGACAACCAGGCCGACCAGCTGCGCCAGGCGAGTGAGCTGAAGAGCCGCTTCCTCAGCTACATGAGCCACGAATTCCGCACGCCGCTGGGTTCCATCCTCAGCATCGCGCGGCTGTTGACCGACGAGCTCGATGGCCCGCTCAACGACGAACAGCGCAAGCAGGTGGGCTTCGTCAGCGGTGCGGCGCGCGAGCTCAGCGACATGGTCGACGACCTGCTCGACCTCGCAAAGATCGAGGCCGGCCGGATCACCATCTCGCCTGCCTGGTTCGAGCTGATGGACCTGTTCGCCGCCTTGCGCGGCATGTTCCGTCCGATCGTCGACGGCACCGACGCGGACCTCATCTTCGAGGATCCGCAGGGCATGCCGCGGCTGTACACCGATGACAAGAAGCTCGCCCAGATCCTGCGTAACTTCATCTCCAACGCGCTGAAGTTCACCCCGCGTGGCGAAGTGCGGGTGTCTGCCACGCTCGAAGGCAACGACCACGTCCGCTTCTCGGTGCGCGATACCGGCATCGGCATCCCCGATGACCTGCAGCCCTTGCTGTTCGAAGACTTCACCCAGGTCGATTCGCCGTTGCAAAAGCGCCTGCGTGGCACCGGCCTTGGCCTGTCGATCTGCCGCAAGTTCGCCCACCTGCTGGGTGGCGAGGTCGGCCTTTCCAGCACCGTCGGTGAGGGCTCGGTGTTCCACGTCCTGCTGCCGCTGGAACTGGCCATGGAGGCTGCCGATGGCGACGCCTGACACGATCCTCGTCGTCGACGACAATGTCCCCACGCGCTATGCGCTGCGCCGCACCCTGGAGCGTGGCGGTTACACCGTGCTGGAAGCCGGCACCGGCACCGACGGCCTGGCCATGCTCGGCGCGAACGATATCGATGCGATCGTGCTCGACGTGAACCTGCCGGACATGAGCGGCTTCGACATCGTCCGCGACCTGCGCGCGAACCCGGACACCCAGTTGCTTCCGGTGGTGCACGTCTCCGCAGCCTCGATCGACACGGCGGACCTGATCGCCGGCCTCGACAACGGCGCCGACGGTTACCTGCCGCATCCGGTCGATCCGGGCGTGCTGCTGGCGACCATCCGCACCCTGTTGCGCGTGCGCGATACCGAGCGGGCGCTGCGCGAATCCGAGGCACGGGTGCGCGAGATCTTCACCACCATCGGTGCGCCGATGGCCGTGGTCGATGGCAGCCTCAACGTCATCGAGAGCAACGACGCCTTCGCCCGCTTGCTCGAGCGCTCCGGCGGCGACCTCGAAGCCTGTTTCGAACCCGACCAGAACGACCTGCTCGATGCGATGCGCGCCGCCCTCGATGGCATGCGCCGCTGGCGCGGCGTGCTCTGCATGCATTCGCGCGATGGCATCCGCGAGACCGAATGGCGGGTCACGCCCTATCGTGACCACGCCGGCATGGTTTCGGTCGAAGACGTGACCGACCAGCGCCGCCGCGAACGCGAGCAGCTGGAACAGATCGACTCGGCGACCTCCCAGCTGGCCGTGGAGATCGCCGTCCGCGAGCGCACCGAATCGCAGCTCGTGCAGGCGCAGAAGATGGATGCGCTGGGCAAGCTCACCGGTGGCATCGCTCACGACTTCAACAACCTGCTGACCAGCATCATCACCGGCATCGACCTGATCAACCGCCAGGTGGAAGCCGGGCGGCCCGCCGGCGTGCAGCGCTTCGCCGACGCCGCGCTGGGTTCTGCCCGTCGCGCCGCCGCGCTCACGCATCGCCTGCTCGCCTTCGCTCGCCAGCAGCCACTCGATGCGAAGGCGACCGACGTGAACGAACGCGTCCTCTCCATGGAGGACATGCTGCGGCGCACGCTCGGGGAGAACGTCACGCTGCGTTCCGAGCTGGCCTATGGGCGGATGGTCGCCAGCGTCGACGGCAACCAGCTCGACAACGCCGTGCTCAACCTGGTGATCAATGCACGCGACGCCATGCCGTCGGGCGGCAATATTCGCCTCTCCACCCGGCTTGAAATCGCCGGCCCGGATACCGACCTGCAGCCGGGTACCTACGTCGTCCTTACCGTGTCCGATACGGGCACCGGCATCGATCCGGAGCTGCTGGAGAAGGTTTTCGAGCCATTCTTCACCACCAAGCCGATCGGCAAGGGCACCGGCCTTGGGTTGTCGATGATCTACGGCTTCGCCCGGCAGTCGGGCGGCCGCGCGGTGATCGAGAGCCAGGTGGGCCGGGGCACCGATGTGTCGCTCTGGCTGCCGGCCGACGAGGGCGAGATCGAGCCCGTACGGCCACGCCACACCGAGGTGGAGGGCGGCCGGGGCGAAACCATCCTGCTGGTCGAAGACACCGATTCGCTGCGCGAACTGGCCTGCGCGGCGCTGGAAGGCGCGGGCTACCACTGTATTTCCACCGGCAACATCGACCAGGCCCTGCGCTACCTGCGTGGGGACGAGGGCATCGACCTGCTGCTCACCGATGTGGGCATGCCCGACATGGACGGCCGCGACCTGGCCGGCACCGCACGCGCGTGGCGGCCCACCTTGCCCGTGCTGTTCATGACCGGCTACGCCGAGAACGCACTGGAGCCAGGGCGCTTCCTCGGCGCGGGCATGGAGATGCTGCTGAAGCCGTTCGAGGTCGACACCCTGCTGCTGCGGGTGCGCGGGATGCTCGCCTGACCGAGGGGTGGGGCCGCCGGGGCTCCACCGAAATTGCCGATATCCCAAGGCCCTGCAAGGCCTTATGATGCGTCCACAGCGACGACAGGCGTTTGCAGGGGACGGCAATGTCGGAAGGGACCAGGGGCGGTGTGCTCGGCGATCATCGATTCGTCGCCGAGATGGACGCCCTCCAGAGATTCGGGCGACTCGAAAAAGATGCGCAGCTCGGTGACGCGCAGGCGCAGTTTCGCGTCGGCGTCATGTATTTCACCGGCGACCACGTGGCGGAAGACCCGGCACGTTCGGCGCACTGGCTACGCCGTGCCGCCGACCAGGGCCACCTCGATGGCCAGTTCCGCCTCGGCACGCAGTACGCCGAAGGCCGCGGCGTGGCACGCGACAGCGTCGAAGCCGCCGCCTGGTACCGGCGTGCCGCCGAGGCCGGGCATGCCGAAGCGCAGTGCTCGCTGGGCACCCTCTATGCGCGTGGCCATGGGGTCACCGCCGACCGCCGCGAAGCGCTGCACTGGTGGGGCCTCGCCGCCGACCAGGGCCACGCCCAGGCCTGCGTGAACCTGGGTGTCTCGCATTATTTCGGGCGCGGCGTGCCGCGTGACGCCGAGCTCGCCTTCGCCTTCTACATGAAGGCGGTCGAGCGCGGCGAACCGGCCAGCCGCGGCTACGCCGATGCCCTGTGCAGCATCGCGCACATGTATTGCGACGGCGTGGGCGTGGCCCGCGACCCGGTCATGGGTGCACGGCATTACCGTCGCGCCGCCGAACTGGGCAACAGCATCGCCCAATTCGCGCTGGGCAAGATGTACCTGGAGGCCAGCGGCCTCCCCGGCGACATCGAGCAGGCTCGCCACTGGTTCGGCCAGGCGGCGGCACAGGGCGACAGTGAGGCAAAGCAGCGCCTGGCGGAGCTGGACGCCGAAGAAGCCCTGCCCGAGGCCACGCCGCGACAGGTCGCGACCGGCCCGCAGGACGCCGCCGGGCAGTACCAGCTGGGCATGCGCCTGGCGACCGGCGATGGCATCGCGCGTAACGACCCCGACGCGGTCCGCTGGCTGGCGCTGGCCGCCGAGCGTGGCCATGCCAACGCCCAGCACGCGCTGGCCCGGATGATCGACGGTGGCCGCGGTGTGCCGCGCAATGTCGAGGAAGTGCTGCGGCTGCTGCGCCTATCGGCCAACCAGGGCGTGCCGGAGGCGCAGTACGACCTCGGCCGCATGCACGAGCGTGGCGACGGGGTGCCGGCCAACACGGCCTTCGCCCGGGCCTGGTTCCGCAAGGCCGCCTCGCGCGGCCACCTGCAGGCCCTGCGCAAGCTGGACCGGCCGCGCTGGTGGAAGTTCTGGTGAGCCGGTCGACTCGCAGGATCCTGCGAGCATGACTTCCGGCGCTATCTAACCACCCCATCGGCGGCGGACCATCGCTGGGTCCACCACCAGGGGTTCCCCATGCGTAAAACACTCGTCAGCGCGATCGCCTTCGCGCTTTCCGGCCTCTCCACCGTGGCCGTCGCCGCGCCGGCCACCGCCGATGCCCAGCTCGCCACCACCCAGCTGCCGCGCAGCGTCCGCCCGTCGCATTACGACGTGGTCGTCGTACCGCACGCCGACAAGCTGGCGTTCGATGGCAAGGTCGGCATCGACATCGACGTGCTCGAGCCCACCGCGACGATCACCCTCAACGCCATCGACATGACGTTCGCCAACGTCGTCCTCGCCCCGGTGAAGGGCAAGGCCAGGTTCGCCGCGCCGAAGGTCTCCGTCGATGCGGCGAACCAGACCGCCACGTTCACCTTCGACCACGCCGTGCCCGCCGGCGCCTACCGCCTGTCGATGGACTACACCGGCAAGATCGGCACCCAGGCCAACGGCCTGTTCGCGATCGACTACGACACCAAGGCCGACGGCAAGAAGCGCGCGCTGTACACGCAGTTCGAGAACTCCGATGCCCGCCGCTTCATCCCTTCGTGGGACGAGCCGGCTTACAAGGCCACCTTTACCCTCAGCGCCACCGTGCCCACGAAGGACATGGCGGTGAGCAACATGCCAGCCGCCTCGAAGAAAGACGTCGGAAACGGCATGACCACCTGGACCTTCGGCCAGTCGCCGAAGATGTCGACCTACCTGGTGTTCTTCGGTACCGGTGAATTCGATCGCATCACCACCAAGAGCGAAGGCGTCGAAATCGGCGTCATCACCCAGAAGGGCCTGACCTCGCAGGCACAGTTCACGCTGGACTCCGGCAAGGCGGTGCTGCAGGAATACAACAGCTATTTCGGCGTGCCGTACCCGCTGCCGAAGCTCGACAACATCGCTTCGCCGGGCCAGAGCCAGTTCTTCTCGGCGATGGAAAACTGGGGTGCGATCTACACGTTCGAATACGCGCTGCTGCTCGATCCGAGCATTTCCACCCAGGGCGACAAGCAGGAAGTGTTCAACACCGCGGCGCATGAAATGGCGCACCAGTGGTTCGGCGACCTCGTGACCATGCGCTGGTGGGACGACCTGTGGCTCAACGAAGGCTTTGCCTCGTGGCTGGCCTCGCGCACCACCGAGCGCCTGCACCCGGAATGGCACACCAACCTCGACGCCGTCGGCACCCGCGAAGGCGCGATGAGCCGCGACGCCGTGGCCACGACGCATCCGGTGGTGCAGCACGTGGAAACGGTGGAGCAGGCCAGCCAGGCCTTCGACGCCATCACCTATGCCAAGGGCGAGTCGGTGATCCGCATGCTCGAGGCCTACGTGGGCCCGGATGCATGGCGCAAGGGCGTGCAGGCCTACATCAAGGCGCATGCCTATTCGAACACGGTGTCCGACGACCTGTGGAAAGAGATCGACGCGGCGGCGGGCAAGCCGGTGTCGCAGATCGCCCATGACTTCACCCTCCAGCCGGGCATCCCGCTGGTGAAGGTGGAATCGGTCACCTGCGCGAACGGCTCCACCACCGTGAAGCTGTCGCAGGGTGAGTTCACCCGTGACCGCCCGGACAAGAAGGCCCTGGCCTGGCACGTGCCGGTGATCGCGAAGACCGTCGGCGGCGCGCCGTCGACCACGCTGCTCGAGAACGGCAGCGGTTCGATCACCGTCGCCGGCTGTGGCCCGGTCGTGGTCAATGCCGGCCAGACCGGTTACTTCCGCACGCTGTATGCGCCGGCCCAGGCCAAGGCCGTGCAGGGTGCCTTCGCGAAGCTCGACCCGATCGACCAGCTCGGCGTGATGGCCGATACCTGGGCGCTGGGCATGGTCGGCCAGCAGCCGACCTCGGACGTGCTCGACCTGATAAAGGCCGCGCAGGTCGACGCCACGCCGCAGCTGTGGGACGACATCGCCAGCGACCTGTCCAGCCTGGACAGCTACTACGACGGCGACGCGAAGCGCCAGGCGGCGTTCCGCAAGTACGCCATCGCACGCCTGTCGCCGAAGATGGACCAGCTGGGCTGGGAAGCGAAGCAGGGCGAAGAAGCCCCTGTCGCGATCCTGCGCTCGCACCTGATCGGCACGCTGGGCACGCTCGGCGATGCGAAGGTGGTGGCCGAGGCCCGCAAGCGCTACGCCAGCAACGCCATGCCGACCGAACTGCGCAAGGTCATCCTCGGCGTGGTCGCGACCAACGCGGATGCGGCCACGTGGGACAAGCTGCACGAGCAGGCGAAGGCGGAGAAGACCCCGCTGGTGAAGGACCGCTTGTACGCGCTGCTCGCCGCGGCGCGTGACGAAGCCCTCGCAAAGCGTGCGCTCGACCTCGCCCTTACCGACGAGCCGGGCGCGACCAACAGCGCGAGCATGATCCGCGGTGTCTCGTACCGCCATCCGGAGCTGGGCTTCGACTTCGCCGTCGCGCACATGGACAAGGTCAACACCTTCGTCGACTCCACCTCGGCGGCGCGCTACTACCCGGCCCTGGCCTCGAGCTCGCTGGACCTGAAGACGATCGACAAGGTCCAGGCGTTCGCGACGAAGAACATCGCCGAAGGCTCGCGCCGTGACGCGGACACCGTCGCCACCACCATCCGCTACCGCGTGATGGTGCGCGACCAGCGCCTCCCCGCCGTCGACGCCTGGCTGAAGAACAACAGCAAGTAATTGTAGGAGCGCGCCCGCGCGCGACTGCCCCATGGCGAGAGCGTGCCCCATGCACGCCCCCAGCCACACCGCAAAAAGCGCACCTTGCGCGCGATCGAGGTTACGGTAACCTCGGTCGCGCGCAAGTCCGCGTAGTCTGACCTTCGAACGACCGATGCCACAGCCTGCCTCCCTGGTCGCCGCCGCCCTCGCGTTGGCCACCGCCGCGATGCCCGCGGCCGCCAAAGACGCGCCCACCCACGCCTATACCGTCGTCCACCGCTACCCGCACGACCCGAAAGCCTTCACCGAAGGCCTCGTCTACGACAACGGGTTCCTCTACGAGAGCACCGGCGAGTACGAAGGTGCCGGCGTGCGCAAGGTGCGCCTGGAAACCGGCGAAGTGGTGCAGCAACGCGACGTACCCCAGGGCTTCTTCGGCGAAGGCATCATCTTCAGCGGGCCCTACCTGCTCCAGCTCACCTGGCAGCAAGGCGTCGGCTTCCTCTACGACCGCAACACCTTCGAGCTGAAAGCAGGTATCCGCTACAGCGGCGAAGGCTGGGCACTGACCCGCGACGACACCCACCTGTACATGAGCGACGGCACCCCGGTGATCCGCGTGCTCGACCCCGACACGTTCCGGCAGACCGGCAGCATCAGCGTCACCGCCGGCGGCGTGCCGCTGCAGAAGATCAACGAGCTGGAATGGGTCAAGGGCGTGATCTACGCCAACGTGTGGCAGACCAACCGCATCGCGCAGATCGATCCGAAGAGCGGCCACGTCATCGGCTGGCTCGACCTCACGGCGCTTGCGAAGGAACAGCCCAACCAGGCGGACATCGACGCCGTGCTCAACGGCATCGCCTACGACGCGAAGGGCGATCGGCTCTTCGTCACCGGCAAACGCTGGAAAACCCTCTACGAAATCCGCCTGCACCCGTAGGAGCGCGCCTGCGCGCGAAAAGCCAACGGAGCGAGGAAACGGTGCGGTCGATCGCGCGAGCTAAGAATGATGCGCCCAATCTTGCGAGCTAAGAATGATGCGCCCAATCTAGCGTGCGAGGAATCGGTGCACCCAATCGCGCGCAGGCGCGCTCCTACACCACTGCGGTGCAGGCGGCCTGGAGGGCGTCGCGGAAGCAGCCTTCCTGGGTCAGTCGCGCGGCGAGCGTTCCCTTGAATGCATCGCCGTGGCCGCACATCGGCACGCGATAGACGTCGGCGTGGTCGCCGTGGCGATCGCTGCCGTGCGAGACCAGGCAGCTCTTGTCCAGCGACACCACCACCGTGCCCGCGCACAGGCGGCGGGCGAGGGCGTTGATCGTGGTGTCGTCCATCGCGGTGACCGCGCTGGCGGTGATCTCGATCGACAGGAAGCGCGCACAGCAGCGGGCGAACTCGTGCAGGCTGAGCAACAACACGTCGGTGCTGGCGAACTCGCGCACGGACAGGCCCGGCGGTAGCGGACCCGGATCGAGGATGCGCAGGAGGCGATGCGCGCCGGCGAGGTCCAGCGTCGCAGCGATGGTGTCGATGTTGGCTTCGGTCGACGCCAGCAGCACCGACGCGCCTTCGAACAGATCGGTCTGCGCGGCGACGAAGGCCATGTCCAGCCGGTCGTTGGCGCCGGAAGACAACGCGGAGAGGGTCTGCCCGGCCGGGTCCACGATCAGCGCGGTGCGCCCCGTGCGGACCCCGGTGGTGACCTGCCAGCGGGCGTCGACCAGCGGCGGCAGTCCCGAGGGGTCGATGACGTCGTCGCCGATCGCGGCGATCAGGCCCGTGCCGACGCCGGCATGCGATGCGGCGACGGCCTGGTGGAACGCCTTGCCGCCCGGCCGGCGCTCGAAGGCGTCGGCGTAGGACGGCTCGCCGGTGCGCGGAAGGCGCGGCGTCTGCCAGCGCTCTTCCTCGCTATACCCGCCCACCACCAGCAGGCGGATATCGGCCATCGATCAGAATCGCTCGAGCACGCCGGCGATGGTCGCCGTCATGAAGGTCGCGATGGAACCGCCGAGCACCGCACGCAGGCCCAGGCGGGCGAGGTCGGCACGACGGTTCGGGGCGAGGCCACCGATGCCGCCGATCTGGATGGCGATGGACGAGAAGTTGGCGAAGCCGCACAGCGCGTAGGTCGCGATCAGGCGGCTTTCCGGCAACAGGTCGGGCAGGTGTTTGGCGAGGTCGGCGTAGGCGACGAACTCGTTGATGACGACCTTTTCGCCGATGAAGCTGCCGACCAGGCTGGCGTCGTGCCAGGGCACGCCGATCAGCCAGGCGACCGGGGCCAGCACCCAGCCGAAGATGGTTTCAAGGCTGAACACCACCGGATGGCCGGCGTTAGCGGTCAGCCACGCATTGATGCTGTGGTCGCCGCCGATCGTACCGACCCACTGCACCGGGCCGTTCACCAGCGCGATCAGGGCGATGAAGGCGAGCAGCATGGCACCGACGTTCAGCGCCAGCTTGAGGCCGTCGCCGGCGCCCGTGGCGGCCGCGTCGATCACGTTGGCCGTGGTCTTCTCGACTTCGATCTTCACGGTTCCGCGGGTCAGCGGTTCCTGTGTTTCGGGGACCAGGATCTTGGCCAGCACCATCGTCGCCGGGGCGGCCATGACGCTGGCGGTGAGCAGGTGCTTTGCGTAGAACAGGCGCGAGGCCGGGTCGTCGCCGCCGAGCATCGCCACGTAGGCGGCCATCACCGAGCCGGCGATGTGGGCCATGCCGCCGATCATGACGGTCATCAGCTCGGCCTGGGTCATCCGTTCGATGTACGGCTTGATCGTCAGCGGCGCTTCGGTCTGGCCGATGAACACGCTGGCGCAGACGCTGGTGGTTTCCGCACCGGACACGCGCATCACCTTGGTGATCACCCAGGCCATGCCCTTGACGATCTGCTGCATGACGCCGATGTGGTACAGCACGCCGGTGAGGGCGGCGAAGAAGATGATGGTCGGCAGCACCTTCACGGCGAAGATCACGCCGAACTTATCGGTGTCCAGCAGCGAGCCGAAGATGAAGCGCGAGCCCACTTCCACGTAGTCGAGCAGGTGCACGAAGCCGGTCGCGATGGCGTCGAAGACGTCGCGGCCCAGCGGCACCTTCAGCACGATGGCGGCGAAGACGATCTGCAGGCTGATGCCGGTGGCGACCAGCTTCCAGTCCACCGACCGCTTGTTATTGGAGAAGCAGAAAGCGATACCGACGAGCACCGCCAAACCGAACAGGCCAAACAGAACGTGGCCGAGCATACCCAGCATCGTGACTTACCCCATGGGAGGCCGGGGGTAGCCCCGTGACCGCTTTAAAAAACGCGAGGTTACGGGAGGTGGCCGTGGGGGGCAAGGCGCGGTGCGAAAAAAGCGTGAAAGAGGGGGTGCGGGTGGGAAGTGGGGGCGCCGGGATGGGGCGTCGAGGCCGCCAGGAACGGCGTGGTCGCTATACTCCCGCCATGGCTTCGACCTTCCTTACCCTTGCGATCGTCCAGCTCGTGGCCCTGGTCACGCCTGGCCCGGATTTCTTCTTCGTCAGCCAGCTGGCCGCCAGCCGCTCGCGCCGCGAGGCCATCGCCGGGGTGGTCGGCATCGCCATGGGCGTGGCGGTCTGGGCGGCGCTGGCCCTGCTTGGCCTGCAGCTACTGTTGCACCGCCTGGCCTGGCTGGAGCGTGGCATCGCCATCGCCGGCGGCGCCTACCTCTGCTGGATGGGCATCCAGATGCTGCGGGCTTCGTGGAAGGCGCGGCCGGATGCCGCGGTGCCGACTGTCGACGTACGTGGCTCCAGTCCCGGCCGGGCCCTGCTGCGCGGCCTGTTGACCAACCTGGCCAACCCGAAGGCGGCGATCTACTTCGCGTCGATCTTCTCGGCCTTCGTCGGCGAGGGCATCCAGGCCGGCGCCCGCTGGGGCCTGTGGGCCATGGTCACCGCCGAGACCTTCCTCTGGTTCGGGGTGGTCGCGGCGATCTTCGCCCTCCCGGCCATGCGCCGCGGCTACGTCCGCGCCAGCCGCTGGATCGACGGCGGCGCCGGGGCGATCTTCACCCTGTTCGGCCTGCACCTGATCCTCGCGCGCCGGGCGATCTAGTACCGATCGAGGTTCTTGCTGACCTGGGCCAGGCTCTCGGCCAGCACCAGCAGGTGCGGCGCACCCACGCCTTCCAGCGCGTTGCGTGCCACGTCGGCGATCAGCGCGCGCACGCGCTCGGCCATGCGCTTGCCCGCCGGGGTCAGGCCGATGTCGACCAGGCGGCGATCCGCGTCGTTGCGCGTGCGCTTCATCAGGCCACGTTCGATCCCGGCATCGACGGCATGGGTCACCGTGCTTGCATTCACCCCGCAGGCGGCGGCCAGTTCGGTCGAGATCATGCTGCCGCGGGTGGCGAGCAACAGCAACATGTCGCCCTGCAGCGCCGTGATCCCGAACTCGCGCTGCGCACGACGACCCACCGCATCACGCAACCGCGAGCCCGCGAGCATCAGGTCCCTTCCAAGGTGCAAGGTCGCGGCGGGTGTGGAGGTATCGCCGCTCATGGGCTTGCGGTTTCCGTGCTCATGGATGTTCCTGCCTGGCTCTCGCGCCCCGGAAGGGGATAACGGTGGATGGTATACACACCATCATACGCAACCTGCGGCCGAACGTAATTGATTAAAACGCGTGTCCTTGGTGGATCCTCGCGAGCCTTGGTGCTGTTTATTCCGCCGATCGACGCCATGCACCCGGCGGCATGCCGACCAGCCGGGTGAACACGCGGGTGAAGTGGCTCTGCTCGGCAAAGCCGCAGGCAAGGGCGATGTCGGCAAGGGCGAGCGGCGTGGTGCGAAGCAGTTCGCGGGCACGCTCGATGCGCCGGTCAAGCAGCCATCGATGCGGTGGCTTGCCGAGGGTGCGCCGGAAGGCGCGCGAGAAATGATTGACCGACAGGCCGCATGCGTCGGCGACATCCGAAACGGGAAACGACTGGTCCAGGCGCTGCTCCATGAAGGCCAGCGCGCGGCGCTCCTGCCAGTGCGCCAGTCCACCGCGCACGGTCGCACCGTCATCGCGCGACGGCGCGGGAACCACCGAGCGCAGCGCCATGGCGACGTGGGCAAGCAAGGCGGCGTTGGGCGACTCGGAGCGCAGCGTGTCGAACAGCACCTCGGCGAGGCTGCGCACGGCGGGGGCGTGCACCGCTTCGGCTCCGACCGGATGACGGCGGAACAGGATAGCGTTGGCGCCCTGGTCGCAGCGGTTACCCGTGCGATAGACCAGCAGCAGGTCGTCGTCCGCACCGGCATCGGCGCCCAGCACGATCTCGGTCAGCGCGGAGCGGTCTCGCAGGGCCTGGATGTGGGTCCCTTCCGCGGGCCGGTCGAGGGCGGCAGAACGCAGCGCGAGGTCGATGACCAGCGTCGGCGTGCGTGGAAAGCTGACGGGACAGGTGATCTCGGCGCGGTACATGGCCGATCCCCACGGTATCGTAATAGGATCGAAGCATTGCGCACGCAAGGATCGATGCCTACCCCCAAAAGGGGTATGCGCGGCGTGGAATCTGCAATCCCTTGCAGGGAGGGGTCAGACGCCGTCGACTTCCTTGCGCTGCAGGATGTAGCCAAGGCCGCCCTCGCGGAACCATCGATAGCCGTAAGGCTCGAGCATGATCCGGTGCACGCCGTCCTTGCCTGGCTCGCTGTGGTCGCCGGAAAGCACGTTGGTCAGCGCTGCTGGCAGCCGGAAGGCCACCTCCACCGGCGCATCGGCCAGGTTGTGCAGGAACACCACGGCGTTGCCGCGCCATGTGTAGCGCATCATCAGCACCGCGTTGTCATCCAGCGGCAATACCTCGAAGTCGCCCCATGACACTTCGAGGATCTCCTTGCGCGCGCGGATGACCCGTTCCATCCAGTTCATCAGTGACCCCGGGTCACGTCGCTGGGCCGCCACGTTGACATGCGGATAGCCGAACGGCCCGTCGCTGATGATCGGTGCGACGGGCCGCTTCGCATCGGTGAAGCCGGCGAACGGCTCGGCGGACCACTGCATCGGCGTGCGCGCGCACTCGCGCTCGGGCAGGGCGAGGTCATCGCCCATGCCGATCTCGTCGCCGTAGCGCAGCACCGGCGTGCCGGGCAGGGTCAGCATGAGGCTGTACGCCAGCTCCAGCCGGCGACGATCGTTGCGCAGCATCGGCGCCAGGCGCCGGCGAATGCCCCGGTCGTACAACTGCATGTCCTTGTCCGGCCCGAATTCGGCAAACACGCGTTCGCGCTGGCGCGCCGTCAGCCGCCCGAGGTCGAGCTCGTCGTGGTTGCGCAGGAACAGCGCCCACTGTCCCGTCGCAGGTCGCGGCCGTGTCTTCTCCAGGGCACCCGCCAGCGGACGGACATCGCCGGAGGCCAGCGCGTAGAACAGATTTTGGTTCACCTGGAAGTTGAACATCATCTGCAGGCGATCGCCGTCGTCGCCGAAGTAGGCCAGGTCATCCTTCGGCAACACGTTGGCCTCGGCGAGGATGATCGCGTCGCCCTTGCGCCACTGCAGCAACTCGCGGAACGAGCGCAGCATGTCGAACTGTTCCTTCGGCCGGCGTACGTCCGCGCCCTTGGTCGCGATGACGAACGGCACCGCGTCCATGCGAAAGCCGGAGACACCCAACTGCGTCCAGAAGCCCATGATCTTCAGGATCTCGGCCTGCACATACGGGTTCGAGGTATCCAGGTCCGGCTGGAAGTCGAAGAAGCGATGGAAGTACCACGCCTTCGCGCGCTTCTCGTACGTCCAGGTGCTCTTCTGCACGCCCGGGAAGACCATGCCTTCGTCGGCGTTTGCCGGCTTCGTCTTCGACCATACGTACCAGTCGCGATAGCGCGACGTTGGGTCACTGCAGGCCTCGCGGAACCAGGGGTGCTGGTCCGAGGTGTGGTTCACCACCAGGTCGATCAACACCCGCATCCCGCGTTGCTGTGCAGCGTGGGTAAATTCGACGAAGTCACCCAGCGTGCCGAAGCGCGGATCGACGTTGTAGTAATCGGCGATGTCGTAGCCCCCATCCCGACCCGGCGAGGTCTGGAACGGCATCAGCCATACCGCCGTCACCCCCAGCCCATGCAGGTAATCCAGCCTTCGCCCCAACCCCTGGAAGTCCCCGACGCCATCGCCGTTGGAATCCTGGAAAGTCGCGACCGACAGACAGTAGATGACGGCGTTCTTGTACCAGAGGTCGTTGATCATTGGGAGGGGGCTGGGAGATGGGAGGTGGGAGGTGGGTGGCGGCCTGGGGCAGTTTCGTTTGCGCGGAGCTTGCGATGGCCCCGGTGAAGCTGCGGTATGCGTCCGCTTCACCGGGCATCGCTTACTTCTCGCTGCAATCGTGCGCCGGCGCGCCACGCCACCGTCATGCATCCCGCCCCCACCTCCCACCTCCCACCTCCCGCCTCCCGCCTCCCACGAAAGGTCCTGCCATGCCTCAACGCACCTGGTGGCGCAACGGCGTCATCTACCAGATCTATCCGCGGTCGTTTGCCGATGCCAATGGCGATGGCATCGGGGACCTGGAAGGTATCCGCGGGAAGTTGCCGTACCTCGCGGGCCTGGGGGTGGATGCGCTTTGGATCTCGCCGATCTACCCGTCGCCGATGGCGGATTTCGGTTATGACGTGAGTGACTACCGTGGTGTCGATCCACTGTTCGGCGACATCGAATCAATGGATGGACTGCTCGCCGACGCGCATGCGCTAGGCCTGAAGGTCATCCTCGACTTCGTGCCGAACCACAGCTCGGACGAACATCCCTGGTTCCGCGAGAGCCGGCGTTCGCGCGACAGCGCGTTCCGTGACTGGTACATCTGGCGGGATCCCGCGCCTGGCGGTGGCGTGCCGAACAACTGGCTGTCGAATTTCGGCGGCAGTGCGTGGGCCTTCGACGAGCCCACCGGCCAGTACTACCTGCACCTGTTCCTAGACAAGCAGCCGGACCTCAACTGGCGTAATCCGGTGCTGCGCGAGGCGATGTACGACGCCATGCGTTTCTGGCTACGGCGAGGCGTCGACGGATTCCGCGTAGACGTGCTCTATCACCTGATGAAAGATGCGGCGTTCCGCGACAACCCGCTGGATCCGGCGTTTCGCGCAGGCATCGACGCCGATGCGAACCGCTTCCTGCCGCTTTACACCGCCGATCTTCCCGAAGTGCAGGGCATCGTGGCGGCGATGCGCGCGGTGGTCGATGAATTCCCCGATCGCGTGCTGATCGGCGAGCTGTATCTTCCGCTGGAACGCATCGTGGCGTACTACGGCAAGGACCTGGAGGGCGCGAACCTTCCGTTCAATTTCCTGTTGATCGGCGCGCCGTGGGATGCGCGCTTCATCGGCGGCCTGGTCGAACGTTACGAGGCCGCGCTGCCGAAGGGCGGCTGGCCGAACTGGGTACTCGGCAACCACGACAAGCCACGCATCGCCTCGCGCGTGGGCGACGCCCAGGCACGCCTTGCCGCCGTGCTCCTGCTGACGCTCCGCGGTACGCCCACGCTGTACTACGGCGACGAAATCGGTATGCACGACGCGACGATCCCGCCCGCGGCGGTGCGCGACCCGTTCGAACACAACGAGCCCGGCAAGGGGCTGGGGCGTGATCCACAGCGCACGCCAATGCGCTGGTTCGCACGCGAAGGCGCGGGTTTCACGCGAGGCGTGCCGTGGTTACCGCTGGGCGCCGACGTCGCGACCATCAACGTGGCGAGCGAAGACGACGATCCCGCTTCGCTGCTCGCCCTGTATCGCCAGCTGCTGCGCCTGCGTCGCGAACACGACGCGCTGAACCAGGGCGCGATCACGGTGCTGGGCTGCAACGACGCCGTGCTGGTCTATGCGCGCGAAAACGAAGGCGATGGCGAACGGTTCGTCGTGGCGCTGAACTTCACGGCGCAGGACGCGCCGTCGCCTGTGGCCCTGGATGGCACGCTGGTCCTCTCGACGCATGGCGACGAGGGCGGCCCCGGGTTGCGCGCCAACGAAGCGCGGATCGTCAGAGCGCCCAGCGCAGGACAGCGACCAGCGTGACCACGACGATGACGCCGATCACGATGTGCCGGGTATAAGCACCGCCCGACACGCCGCCGTCGTAGCTGGCGTCGTTGTAGTCGTGCGAGGCATCGCGCGGATGGCGGACGAAGGGCAGGCGGAAGCGGCGGGGCTTGCGGGGCATGGGGTCCATGGTCGGTCAGCAGGTGTGTGCCACGGGTGTAGGCCGGTCAGGACGCGACCCGCGAAGTGTTCTTCAGCTCTTCCAGGATCTCCGGGCCGCGCACGTCGAGATGGTCGGGATTATCGACGTAGAAGCGTACGAAGGGCTTGTCCGAATCCCTGGGCATCCATGGCCGGGCCCAGACGAACAGCACGCAATAGCCATCGTGCTCGGCGATCAGCTTGTCCAGCCGCGCGCGTAGCAGCTTGCGTACCGGATAGGCGTCGATGTCCTTCGCCGTGAGCGTGATCGTCGGCTTCAGCAACTCGTCGCCATGCCGAAAGGGGCGGGTGAAACGCAGGTAATAGCCACCTTCCTTCGTGGCGCGCAGCGACGCCGTGCCCCACCAGACCGCGCGCGTCTGCAGGTGGTCGGCGACCTTCTGCCGATAGACATTGCGGAACAGCGCTTCATAAGTGGTCGTCTCGCCGCCGATGGTGACCGCGGCTTCGGCAAGGTCGTGGTCGCGACGGTGCTCGAGGAATTTTTGCACCAGCGACGAGAGGCGGTAGTAGTGGCTCGCGCGCGGTGCCGGCGCGGTCGCACCAGCGCCTTGCGCCGCCGGTGCGCGCGGACGCGCCGCGACCGTGGTATCGGCGCGAGGCTCGCGGCGAAAGTGGTTGGCCGGGCGCTCCGCGTCGAACACGTCGGCGGTTTCTTTCGGCTTCGCCTCCCCGCGGCCGTTCACCACCTCGCACGTGGCAGCGTGGTCTTCCCGCCGATGCGAGCGGAAATAGGGTCGGATCAGCAGGTTCTGTTCGGGCTTGCGCAGGCACGCGCAGGTGATCGGAGCGTGGCAGCCCTCGCCAACGCAGGTGAACCGCGGTGCATCGCCGAGCAACTCGGCCCAGTACAGCTCGTAGGCGCGCTCGGCGCTAAGGCGTTCGTCGCGCTCGGCGAACAGGGCTTCTTCGATGGTCACGGGGGAGCGGCCAGGCAGGTCGATGCCCGCAGGTTATCGCGTTACCGGCTAGAACGCCCCAAACCCGTGCGAGGGCTCCAGCCCCAGGTCCAGCCGCACGCCACGAAGGAACTCCAGTACTTCGGCGTGGCGGCCCATCGCCACCAGTGTTTCAGCGGTGAAACGGCCGAGCAGGGCGATCGGCTCCTCGCGATACCACGCGATGCGCGCGGCCTCGTCCGGCTCGATGCGCGATGCCTCGCGCAGCACCTGCCATGCGTGGGCCTTGCTCGGTGGCGTCGGAGCGGCGGAACGGATATCGACAATCGGCGCGTACGACATACCCATAACCTCGATGCGTTGGATCCCAGTGCGCTGGCATCCACACGTGACCTGCACGGCAAACTGCCTAATTTCCCTGTCCTGATCCTTTCAGCGAGGAGCGATTCCATGGCGAAAGTACTTGTGCTGTATTACTCGGCCTACGGGCACATCGAGAAGATGGCCGAAGCCGTCGCCGCTGGCGCACGCGACGCAGGTGCCAGCGTAGACATCAAGCGTGTCCCTGAGCTTGTGCCGGAAGACACGGCACGCGCGTCTCATTTCAAGCTGGAACAGGCGGCACCGATTGCGCGTCCGGAAGAGCTCGAAGCCTACGACGCGATCATCGTCGGCACCGGAACCCGCTTTGGCCGCATGAGCTCCCAGATGGCCAACTTCCTCGACCAGACCGGCCCGTTGTGGGCACGCGGTGCGCTCAACGGCAAGGTCGGCGCCGCCTTCGCCTCCACGGCCACCCAACACGGCGGACAGGAAACCACGCTGTTCTCCATCATCACCAACCTGATGCACCTCGGCCTCATCCCGGTCGGCCTGCCTTACAGCTTCCAGGGCCAGATGACCCTGAAGGAAATCTCCGGCGGCAGCCCCTACGGTGCCACCACCATCGCCGCCGGCGACGGCTCGCGCCAACCCACGGAAAACGAACTGGCCGGCGCCCGTTTCCAGGGCAAGCTCGTGGCCGAAGTAGCCACGAAACTGTTCGGCTAGCGCTTCACGCCTCCTGCCACTGCGACCGCCGCCAATGGCTCGGGCTCTGCCCGACCAGGCGGCGGAACAGATTGCACAGGTGGGCCTGGTCGGAGAGGCCGCAGGCGAGCGCGATCTGGCTGAGCGGCTCACGGGTCTGCAGCATCAGCTGCTGGGCGCGTTCGACCCGCTTGCGCATGATGAAGGCGTGCGGCGGCTCGCCGAAGGTGTCCTTGAACGCCCGGCAGAAATAGCTGCTCGACAGGCCGGCCAGGGTCGACAGGTGGTCGATGGTGATCGGCAGGCCGAGGTTCTCGTCGACATGGGCCGCCACCCGGCGGGCCTGCCACGGGGCGAGGCCGGCACCGACCCGGCGCCGCGGGGCGAGCGGCTCGTCCATCACGGGGGCATCGGCATGCTCGAGCAAGGCGGCGACCCGGGCCACGCAGGCGCGGGTCGTGGCAAGGTCGGTCTGCACCGCGGTCAAGGCCTGTTCCAGCAGGCGGGCGACCGTCGGCTCGTTGTCGGCCGAGGTCGCGGCGAAGGGCGCCAGCACATGGACGGCATCGGCCGCAGGGGCCGGCGTGGCGTAGGCATTCGATTCGTAGCGCATGGTCTTGGCTCCACGGGGAGGGACAGGCATGGGCACTGCCGCCCACCCTTGCAGCCTATGCGCGAGCCGGGGGTGGACTGAATTCTACGAAGGGCCGTGGCGGCCCATACCTAAGGATGATTTGGACGGATGACACCTTTCTTGTAACGGTCGTGCCGTAACGGTCAAAAACCATCACCAGCGTGCAAGACTGCCAGGGTGAGTTTCGCCACGCTTCTGGCCGAATCTGTATAAGACCGCCCAAGAAAGAGTGACTGATGCCCCATCCCGGTGAACCGATCCACGCACCTGCCAGGTCCGTCATGGGGCCTCGCCGTGGGCGGTCGGGATGGCAGTGGGTGGCCGGGGCGATGCTCGCCCTGGCGGTCTTCATCGTCGATACCTTTACCCCCCTGCAGGGCGCCGTGGCGGTCGTCTATCTCGTCGTGGTCCTGCTGGTGGCCGCCACTTCCAGTCGCCTGGCCATCGTCGGTGCGGTGGTCGGGTGCAGCCTGTTGACCGTGGCCTCGTATGTGCGCGGGCATGGCTGGACCGGCGCGGACGCGGCGATGCTGCGCTGCGGGGTCAGCCTGTCGGCGATCGGCGTCACCGGGGTGCTGTCGCTTCGCGCGCGCGAGCGCATGGCCACCATCAGCCGCCAGGCCAGCCTGATCGACCTCACCCACGATTCGATCTATGTGCGCGACACCGATGACGTCATCGTGGAATGGAACAGTGGTGCGGAAGTGCTGTACGGCTGGACTGCGCGCCAGGCCATAGGCCGCCGGGCCAGCGAGCTGCTGGCCACGGCCTTCGCCGGCAGCCGCATCGACATGGACGCCCACCTGTTTTCCGAAGGACGTTGGGAAGGCGAGCTGATCCAGCAACACCGCGATGGCCGCATCGTGCTGGTCGAAGCGCGCTGCGCGTTGCTGCGCGACGCGGCGGGGCGTGCGCAGCAGATCCTCGAGGCAGGCACCGACATCACCGCCCGGCGCGCCGCCGATGCCGCCCTGGCCGAGAGCGAGCGCCGCTACCGTGCGATTTTCGAGAGCGCCAGGTTCTCGTTCTGGGAAGAGGACTACACCCTGGTGATGGAGCGCATCGCCGTTTTGCGCAGGCAGGGCGTCGTCGACCTCTCCGCCTACCTACAAGCAAACCCCGGCTTCGTGCGCGACGCCTGTGCCCTGACCATGGTGACCGACGTCAATGCCGCAACGGTACGCCTGCTCGGCGCCCAGCGCCGCGATGACCTGCTCGGGCCACTGGACCGTTTCCTGCCGGGAAGCGACCGCACGTTTGCCCAGACCCTGCTCTGCGTTTTCGAAGGCGCCGGCACGGCCGAGGGCGAGACCCACCTGGTCAACCTGAAAGGCGAGCGCCTGAACGTCCTGTTCGCCCTGAGCATGCCGTTGGGCACCTCGCGCTACGACCGTGTCTTGATCAGCGTGGTCGACATCACCGACCGCAAGCGCGCGGAGCACGCCCTGATGGCCGTGCAGGCCGAACTGGCGCAGGCGGCACGGGTTACCGCGCTGGGCGAGATGAGCGCGTCCATCGCCCACGAAGTGAACCAGCCGCTTGCCGCCATCGTCACCCACGGCGAGGCGGCCCTGCGCTGGCTGCGCCGCGACCAGCCCGACCTGGGCGAGGCCTGCGATGGCATCGAACGGGTGGTGCGTGACGCCCGGCGTGCGAGCGAAGTGGTCCACCGGGTCCGCAGCCTCGCCAGCAAGGAGCCGCGCCAGCACGTCCGTTTCGACCTGCGGGCGCTGGTCGACGAATGTGCGCTGCTGCTCGATGGCGAGCTGGTGCGCCACCGGGTGGGCCTCACGGTCGAGGTCGATCGCGCCGCGCCGCTGCCGCGCGGCGATCGCGTCCAGCTCCAGCAGGTGGTGATCAACCTCATGGGCAACGCGATCCGCGCCATGGGCAGCGTGCCCGGCCGGCGCGAGCTCACCGTGCGGGCCAGGGCCGACGCCGGCGAGGGTCTGCTGGTGGAGGTGGAAGACACCGGCACGGGCATCCCCGACGACATCGCCGCCAGCCTGTTCGATGCCTTCGTCACCAGCCGCGGTGGCGGCATGGGCATGGGGCTTGCCATCTGCCGCTCCACCGTGGAATCTCACGGTGGGCGCCTGTGGGCGACCAATCGCCCTGAGGGGGGAGCGACCTTCCATTTCACGCTGCCGGTCACGGTGGCCGAGGAGGCCCGCGCATGAACTGTCCGCAGCCCGCCGTGGCACAGGCGCCGATCGTCTGCGTCGTCGACGACGACGCGGCCGTGCGTGAAGCGCTGGGATCGTTGTTCCGCTCCGTCGGGCTGGCCGTCGCCACCTTCGGCAGCACCGCCGATTTCCTTGTCCGCGAAAACGCCGCCGCGCCGGGCTGCCTGGTGCTGGACGTGCGCCTTCCGGGGGTCAGCGGGCTGGACTTCCAGGCCCAGCTGGCCGCGATGGAAAACAGCCTGCCGATCGTCTTCATGACCGGCCACGGCGACATCCCCATGTCGGTGCGGGCGATGAAGGCCGGGGCGCTCGACTTCCTGGCCAAGCCATTCCGCGACCAGGACATGCTCGACGCCGTCGCCGCGGCGATCGAGCGCGATGCGGCGGGCCGTCGCGATGCCGACGCACTCTCGTCGGTGCGCACCGCCTATGCATCGCTGACCCCGCGCGAGCGCGAGGTGATGCGCCACGTGACTGCCGGGCTGATGAACAAACAGGTCGGTGCGCTGCTTGGCTTGTCGGAAATCACCGTGAAGATCCATCGCGGCAACGTGATGCGCAAGATGGGCGTGCGTTCGCTGGCCGACCTGGTCCGGCACGCCGAAGCGCTGGGCGACCGTGGCTGAACAAAAAGCGGCGCCACACACCTCCGTATGATTCCCATCCGCAAACCAGCGGCGCACTGTGGCGAGCATCGGGTGCGTGATGAGGATCACAGCTTGGCCGCGAACAGGATTGTGGCGATCGTTGACGATGACGAAGCGGTGCGCCAGGCCACCGTGAGCCTGGTCCGATCGCTGGGACACGAAGCACGCGGGTTTGCGTCCGCCGAAGATTTCCTCCGCCCCGGCGGCGACGAGGGCGTCGACTGCCTCGTGACCGACGTGCACATGCCGGGCATCGATGGCACCGTGCTGCAGCGCCGCCTGATGGAGCGCGGGCGCACCTATCCCATCGTCTTCGTCTCCGGCTTCCCTGATGACACGGTGCGCGAGAGCGTCATGGCCGCCGGTGCGTTCTGCTACCTGGGCAAGCCCTACGTCGGCGACACCCTGGTCCATTGCCTGGAAAAGGCCCTCGCCAGCGGCCACTAGGCGCCCTGTCGTGGTTTCGGCACCGGGGTTTGCTACGCTCCGGGCCCATGACACTGACTCTCTTCCTGATCCTGCTCCTCCTCGCCGTCCTCCTGGGCTGGCGCCGTCGCCGCCGCGCCGGAGGCGGCATGTTGTTGCTCGCCGTGGCGTGGCTGTTCTTCGCCGGCTGCGGACCACTGACCGGCCTGCTGCTGGGTAACCTGCAATCGGGCTTCTCGCCCGACGTGACCGGTTGGGGCCAGCGCAACGTGATCATCCTGCTCGGCGCCGGCACGGTACGCGGCGGGGCAGGGTCGGTCGAACCGAGCCTGTACGCGAATGGACGGATCCTGCGCAGCGCCGAGTTATACCGGGCGTGCAAGGCCACCGGCGCGGATTGCAAGGTGGAGGTGAGCGGCGGCGATGCCGCGCATAACGGCGTGGCCGAGGCCGATACGTACGCCGTGACGCTGGACCGGCTGGGCGTGCCGCGCGCCGACCTGATCCTCGAGGCGAACAGCATGAACACCTTCGCCAACGCACAGAACAGCCGCCCACTGGTCATGGCCTACCGCGCCGACAAGGTCGTGCTGGTGTCGTCGGCCGTGCACCTGAAGCGATCGTTGCTTTACTTCGCGCATTTCGGCATGCGCGCCGAGCCGGTGCGCGGCGATTATGTGCAGGCGCGTTACGACTGGTTGCCGAGCAGCGAGAACCTGTTCTTCGCCGATTTCGCCATCCACGAATATGTCGGCGTGTGGCGTTACCACCTGTATAACGCCATGGGCTGGAACGCGCCGAAGGTTCCTGAAGAAAACGTGAGCGTGCAGACACATAGCTAACATCCGGCCACTTATGCTGGCCCATCGTCCAGCCACGGACAGCCAACCAAGGAGATGCCTGTGAAGTCTCGTTACATCTTTGCCGCCCTGCTGGCCACCGCCTCGATCGCCCCGGCCAGTTTCGCCCAGCAGGCCCAGCCTGCCACGCCGGCACCGGCCGCGAATCCCGCCTCGCAGATCCCTGCATCGGACAGGCAGGCGATCCAGAACTTCAATCTCACCGACGACGTGTTCAACCGATTGGTTGCGGTGTCGAAGGAAGCGAAGAAGCAGGGCATCAAGCCGAAGGACGCGCCGACCGATTTCTCGAAGATCCATTCGCTGGACGACCTGGCGAAGACGGTGACCGACTCCGACCCGCGTATCGGGCCGCTGATCCAGAAGAACGGTTTCACGCCGCGCGATTTCATGCTCGCCAACCTCGCCGTCACCAATGCGGCGATCGCGTCGGAAGCTAAGAACAACCCTCAGATGGCGCAGTATGTTGACCAGTCGAAGGTCAACCAGAAGAACGTCGCCTTCTATGAATCGCACAAGGCGCAGATCAATGCGCTGATGTCGGAAGACGACGCGCAGCAGTAAACGTAAATGTAGGAGCGCGCCTGCGCGCGATGGGGGCTGATGTAACCCCCATCGCGCGCAGGCGCGCTCCTACAGGTAATGATGCTTAGTTGGTGCCGTGCAGGGCGTGCTTGAGATCACGCATCTGGTCATGGCCGCTCTTCACCGAAACGTAGGCTTCGTTGATCAGCGAGCGCGTGCCGGCAGTGACATCGTTGTCCTTCAGCGCGTCTTCGTACTTCGCCTTGATGTGGTCTTCGCCGCGTTCGACTTCGTCGACGATCGCGACATCGTCCTTCGAGCCGATCTTCGCGCGCAGCTCGACGAACATGCGGTGGGCCTTGGCCAGCACGGTGCCGTCGTCTTCCGGGGTGCCGCCCAGTGAACGGACCTGCTGCTGCAGGCGCTGGGTGACCTGGCGACGCTCGGAAGCGCGCTGCTGGAACGACGCCGCATAACGGGTGTTTTCAGCATCCTTGGCCGCCTCGCCATAGCCTTCGGCGCTGTCGATCGTGGTTTCGATCAGGTTGTTGAGAACCTTGATGTCATGTTCGGTCGTTGCAGTCATCAGTCGTGCTCCTTGGTATGGGTGTCGTCGGGGAGTGCCAGCATCGCGTCCGGGGGCGGATGCGGCGCGTGAAATACGCGTGGCGGGTTCCACCACGCGGGCAAGCGGTTCATACATGTGTTTTTCCGGAGATTGAAATGACATCCAGGCGTCGCGCACTGGTTACAGGCGCATCGGCAGGCATCGGTGAAGCGTTCGCGCGCGAACTCGCGCGGCGTGGCCACGACCTCGTCCTCACGGCGCGTCGCGCCGATCGTCTCGAAGCACTTGCGACGGAGTTGCGCGAACGGCATGGGATTGAAGCGATCGTCGCTCCGCTCGACCTCGCGCGCACCGACGGCGTGGAAGCGCTTGTCGCCGCGTTGGAGGCCCAGGGCTTGCAGATCGACACGCTGGTCAACAACGCCGGCTACGGCGTCACCGGCTATCTTGACGAGCAACCCTGGCAGACCCACGCCGCCTTCATCCAGGTGCTCATGACCGCGCCGACCGAGCTCTGCTGGCGTTTGCTCCCGGCCATGAAAGCGCGCGGGCATGGCCGGATCATCAACGTGGCCTCGCTGGCCGGCCACGTGCCGGGATCAGCGGGGCACACGCTGTATGCCGCGTCCAAGGCCTACCTCATCAAGTTCTCGCAATCGCTGGCTCTTGAGACGAAGGGTACGGGCGTGCAGGTCACCGCGGTCTGCCCGGGTTTCACCTACTCGGAATTCCACGACGTGAACGGCTCGCGGCCGCTGGTCTCGAAGATGCCCGGCTTCATGTGGATGGATTCGCCGACGGTTGCCCGCCAGGGCCTTGATGCCGTAGAGGCCGGCACGCCGGTCTATGTCAATGGCCGGGTCAACCGGGCGGTCAAGGCGCTGTTCAAGCTGCTGCCCGACGCCCTTGCGCTGAAGATGGTCGAACGCCAGGGCCGTCGTTTCCGGGTCCACGGCAAGACCGGGTAAGCCGCCACCGGCGACCATGACCTCTGGCATACGCCCGGCCCCGCGCCGGGGGCTAGCCTCGTCCGGTTCGCGGCGCGATCCGCGCCGACACGTTCCGTCATGGGGTTTTACGATGTCCAAACATTATCCGGCGCTGGCTGGCGCCGTCCTCCTCGGCCTTGCCGGGGCCGTTTCCGCCCAGGCCGTCAGCGTCGACGATTACCGTCGCGCCGATGCGATGCTGGCGAACAACACCATGCCGCTCGTGGATCACTCCGTGCAGCGCGTGAAGTGGGTCGACGACGGCCATTTCTGGTACCGCGACCATTCGAAGGATGGCGACCAGTACCTGACCGTCGACGCCGCCACCGGCAACGCCACCCCGGCGTTCGACCGCGACAAGGTCGCGAAGGCACTATCCGAAGCCACCGGCAAGAAGGTCGACCCGGCGAAGATCCCGGTTACCGACTTCGTCGTCCGTCCGGACGATGGCCTCGACATCACCTCGGGTGGCAAGCACTACACCTGCGACAAGGCGATGGGTAAGTGCGAGCTGGCCGCGGTGAAGAAGGATCCGAACGGCAAGGCCTACGGCGAAGAGCCGGGCCTGAAGTCGCCGGACGGCAAGTCCGAAGCCTTCGTGCGTGACTGGAACATGTGGGTGCGCGACGTGGCCTCCGGCGCGGAAACCCAGCTGACCACCGACGGCATCAAGGATTACGGCTACGCCACCGACAATGCCGGCTGGAAGCACACCGACGAGGCCATCCTGGTCTGGTCGCCGGATTCGAAGAAGGTCGCCACGTTCCAGCAGGACCAGCGCAAGACCGGCGAGATGACCCTCGTCAGCGTCAACGTTGGCCACCCCAAGGTCGACACCTGGAAATACCCGCTGCCGGGCGACCAGGACGTGACCATGATCGAGCGCGTCGTGATCGACGTGCCGACGAAGAAGCTCGTCCGTTTCAAGATGCAGCCGGACCAGCATCGCTCGACCATCTGCGACGACGTGTCGTGCAGCCCCGGCGTGTGGGACGACGTGCGCTGGTCGGCCGACGGCAAGAGCATCGCCTTCGTCTCCACGGCACGCGACCACACCCACGAATGGTTCCGCGTCGCCAACCCGGAAACCGGTGACGTGCGCACCGTGTTCGACGAAAAGGCGAAGACCTATTTCGAGGGCGGCAACGAAATGGCCAACTGGCAGTACGTGCCAGAGACCGACCAGGTGGTCTGGTTCTCCGAACGGAGCAACTGGGGCCACCTGTACATGTACAGCCTGAAGACCGGCAAGCTCGAGCAGCAGATCACCAAGGGCGACTGGAACGTCACCCAGGTGCTGCACGTCGATCCCAAGACGAAGACGATCTGGTTCCGTGGCGTCGGCCGCGAGAAGGGCGTCGATCCCTACTACCAGCAGTTCTACAAGGTCGGCTTCGACGGCAAGGGCCTGACCCTGCTGACCCCGGAAAAGGCGGACCACACGGTGTCGGTGTCGAAGGACGGCACGTATTTCTTCGACTCCTATTCGACGATCGACACGCCGCCTGTTGCGGTAGTCCGTCGTTCGGATACGGGGGC
The DNA here is from genome assembly GCA_018889975.1 of Bacillus sp. NP157. Classification (NCBI taxonomy): domain Bacteria; kingdom Bacillati; phylum Bacillota; class Bacilli; order Caryophanales; family Bacillaceae; genus Bacillus; species Bacillus sp. NP157. The sequence goes on along the minus strand of CP076546.1, from coordinate 3,013,374 downwards.
CACGGTGAAGGAGATCGCCCGCGCCGACGTCTCGCGCCTGAAGGCCGCCGGCTGGGTCGCCCCGACCTCGTTCACGGTGAAGGCGCGCGACGGCAAGACCGACCTGTACGGCCAGATGTTCAAGCCGTCGCATTTCGATCCGTCGAAGAAGTATCCGCTGGTGGTCTACATCTACCCGGGCCCGCAGGTGGGTTCGGTGCGCACGCGCAGCTTCGCCCCCTCGCACGGTGACAACCAGGCGCTGGCCGAACTCGGCTTCGTCGTCGTCGCGGTCGACGGCATGGGCACGCCGCTGCGTTCGAAGGCGTTCCACGACGCGTACTTCCAGAACATCGGCGACAACACGCTGCCCGACCAGGTCGCGGCGGTGAAACAGCTGGTGAAGCAGAACGCCTGGATCGACGGCGACAAGGTCGGCATCTGGGGCCATTCCGGCGGCGGCAACGCCACCGCGACGGCGATGTTCCGCTATGCCGATACCTTCAAGGTCGGCATCTCGGAGTCGGGCAACCACGATAACCGCAACTACGAAGACGACTGGGCCGAGAAGTGGCAGGGCCTGCTGGTCAAGGACAAGGACGGCAAGTCGAACTACGACGACCAGGCCAACCAGAAGTGGGTCGACGGCCTCAAGGGCCACCTGATGATGGCCCACGGCACCTTCGACGATAACGTGCCGCCGTACGAAACCCTGCTGGTGGTCGATGCACTGATCAAGGCCAACAAGGACTTCGACCTGGTGATGATCCCCAACGCCCACCACGGCTACGGCGCGGCCACGCAATACATGACCCGCCGCCGCTGGGATTACTTCGTGCGTTACCTCAAGGGTGAAACGCCGCCGAAGGAATTCAAGCTGACCCCGATCGAACGATAGTCGAGCGCCACCACTGTAGGAGCGCGCCTGCGCGCGATTGGCCTCGCGAAAGGCTGTCGCGCGCAGGCGCGCTCCTACACTCGTTTCGGGGCAGGCGTTAGCCACGCCCGTCGCGCGCAGGCACGCTCCTACATTCGTTTCGGGGCAGGCGTTAGCCACGCCTGTCGCGCGCAGGCGCGCTCCTACACTCGTTTCAGGATAGGGTGATGTGTACGCCGGGCACCGGGACGAAATGCATCGCCACCGCGTTCATGCAGTAACGCAGCCCGGTCGGATCCGGACCATCGTCGAACACATGGCCGAGGTGTGACCCGCAACGGGCGCAGCTCACCGCGACGCGCTCTTCCAGCAGGCTACGGTCGGTGGTCTGCACGATGTTCCGCTTGGAAATCGGCTGCCAGAAGCTTGGCCAGCCCGTCCCGGAATCGAACTTGGTCTTCGCGTCGAACAGCGCCGTATCGCAGCCGATGCAGCGATAGAGGCCATCGTCATGCCGATTCCAGCCCGGGCCCGTGTACGGCGGCTCGGTGCCCTCGTGTCGGGTGACGTAATACGCGCGCGAATCAAGCTTTTTCTGCCACTCGTCGTCGCTGAGCACGACTTTCGCCTCGACGCAGGTGCCGAGCGGCTTCTTGTCAGGTGCGAAACAGTCCAGCGTCACGTTGCCGCCGGCCTGGGCCGGCTTGGGTGCCTCGGCGGCCATCGCCGGCCGGCTGGCGCGGAAGATGAACGGGAGGGAGATCGAAGCCGCGGCCGTGGCGGCGAAGACGGTCAGGAAGCGGCGGCGATCAGGATCGGTGCGCATGGAACCTCCGGAAGCAGGGAAGGGCGCCACGGGGCGCCCTCCAACACAGACCGGCCAACCCGGCCCCGGCTTACATCCCGATCGACCGACGCATCAATCGTCGACCCAATGGCACCGACGCTCGGTGCTGTAGGTCGCATTCTTGTCCTGGTGGTTCTTCTGGACCTGGTTGCCCACGTAGCCACCGGCCACGGCGCCACCCACCGTCGCCAGCGTCTTGCCCTTGCCGCCGCCGACCTGATGGCCGAGCACGCCGCCAGCTACCGCGCCGACGCCGGTGCCGATCAGCCGGTTGTTGTCCTTCGACTGGATCTGCTTGGTTTCTACGTCCTCGCAGACCTGGTGGCGAGCAAAAGCGGGGGCGACCACGCCAAAGGCGAGGCTAAGGGCTGCAACGGCTGTAAGGGATTTCTTCATGGCGTGTCCTCCTTATCGACGGCTTTCAGGGATACCGCCGCCGTCGTGATGGACGGGTCAACAGCGGCCCGATTCGCGGCCCGCACCGACATCGCGTATGGCCGCGGTTTAATTGGCGTACCGCGCGCCTCCGCCACGGCCTCGGTCAGTTCCGCGCCCAGCAACAGGATTAGCGCCGAGTAATAGACCCACACAAGCAGGACCACGACACCGCCTGCGGGGCCGTACGGGCCACCCACGTTGCTGCGTTCCAGGTAGATGCCGATGGCGTATTTGCCGATGACGAACAGCAGGGCGGTCAGCGAGGCACCGATGATCGCGTCGCGCCATTCGATGATGGCGTCGGGGAGCACCTTGTAGATCGCCCCGAAGATCAGCACGAAAACGGCGAACGAGATCACCATTTCCAGCGCATGCCAGCCCACCGTGCCGCCGCGGACGAAGACCGCGATCAACGCGCTCGCCGAGAACGAGATCACCAGCAGGAAGGCGAGCGAGAGCAGCAGTCCCAACGCATGCAGGCGGGCACGCAGCCAGCCGAGGATGGCCCGGCTGGTGTTGCCCGGCCGCGGCTGCAGGCTCCAGACGCGATTGAGTGCACCTTGCAGCTGGGCGAACACGGCCGAGGCGCCGACCAGGGTGACGCCGAGGCCGATCAGGCCGGCCACGCTGCCGACGCTAGGGCGCTGCTTCGCGTTCTCGATCACCAGCTTCACCGCGTCGGAGGCGCGGGCACCGACCAGGCCGTTCAGGCCATCGACCAGCTGGGCCTGCCATTCCGGGCGCAGCGAGGCGACGACCCAGAGCAACAGCACCAGCAAGGGGGCGAACGAGAGGGCGGAGTAGAAGGCCAGCGCGGCGGCGCGGGTCATCAGCTCGTCGTCGCTGAAGCCCTTCGCCGTGGTTTTAACGACCTGCCAGCCGAGGTTGATCCTGCGGTCCACCGGGGATCCTCACTTGGAATTGAGGACAGGGTGGGTCTTCCGGCGCGAAAAAAACGTGGACTCAGGCCGCCAGGTCCATCCGGCCGATCGCCTCGGCGATCCCCTCGGCCCCACGGACCTCGATCACCCGGTCGGTCATGTTGAACCCGGTCACCACCTCGTGGGCCCAGGTGCTGTGGTAGGGCATGTACACGCCCCAGCCGCCCAGTTCCACCACCGGGGCGATATCCGACTTCAGCGAATTGCCGACCATGGCGAAGCGCCCCGGGACCACGTCGAACTCGCGGAACAGCCGCTCGTAGGCGGCCGGATCCTTCTCCGAGACGATCTCGATCCGGTGGAAGACGTCGGCGAGGCCGCAGCGGGCGACCTTGTATTCCTGGTGGAACAGGTCGCCCTTGGTGATCAGGACCACGCGGTGGTGTTCGGCCACGTGCTCCACGGCCTCGCGGATGCCGGGTAGCAGCTCGACGGGGTGGGCCAGCACCTCCTTGCCCAGGCGCACGATGCGGTGGATATCGCGTGCTTCGATCCGGCCGTCGGTGAGCTCGATGGCCGATTCGATCATCGACAGGGTCATGCCCTTGGCGCCGTAGCCGAACAGGGCGATGTTGCCGCGTTCGGTGGCGAGCAGGCTGTCGCGCAGGCCGCCGACGGCGAGGTCGACGTATTTGCCGAGGATGGCTTCGAACGCGTCCTGGGCGCGATCGTAGAATTCCTGGCTGTGCCAGAGGGTGTCGTCGCCGTCGAAGCCGACCAGGTCGATCATGGGGGTATCTCGTGGGTCTACCGCGCTAGGATAGCGCCATGTATGAATTTACCGATATCGCTTGTCCGTACTGTGGCGAGACCATCGAGGTGGCGGTGGATACCTCGGCGGGTAGCCAGTCGTACATCGAGGACTGCCAGGTCTGCTGCCGTCCCATCGTGATGCGCCTGCTGGTCGACGAGGCCGACGATTCCTTCGACCTCACCGCCTCCGCCGAAAACGACTCCTGAGGCTGCGCGGCGCTCGGGCGTGGTCGCCTGATCCGGCCTCCTCGCGGCGCTCGGGCGTTCTGGCACGAAGAGCCCTCGGCGCCTACCCTCGCTGCTCAGACAGCGTTCTGGCGTGCGACAGGGAGGGGCTGCTCCGCAGCCCGTTTTTTGATTTGGCCTGCGGCCGCGCACCGGGTGCCGGGCGGAGGTTCTTGATTCGGCATCCTGCCTCAACAAGAACGGCCGGCCATCGTGGCCGGCCCCCTGCGGGCTTCTTCCGCCCGGCCCCCTCGCCGCCACGAACTCGCCTCGAGGGTAGGCGCCGAGGGCTCTTCTTCCACGTTCCCGCGGGCTGGGTTGGACAGCCGAGGCACCGCGGTGTCTCCTGTAGGAGCGCGCCTGCGCGCGAATCGAATGGCCTAAACACTGCGGTACCGGCGCCCGGGATCATCATTTCAATGTGATTCGAAGGCGTCCGCATGAACCGGTGTATCAGGTCCCATCATCCCCGCTCCGTTGGATTTTCGCGCGCAGGCGCGCTCCTACAAGAGCTATGCGGGCTGCAAGAACAGACCTCGGCGCCCACCCTCGAGGCGAGTTCCGCACAAGCGAGCGGCCGTAGGCCGATCAAGTACATGGGCCGCGGCTGCGGCCAACCCTGTCGAGCGCGGAGGACCTGTCTGAGCAGCGAGGGTGGGCGCCGAGGGCTGGTCCTGCGACCACGTACGAGCGCTGCGGAGCGGTCGGTGATGGCGGTACGGTCGGTCGCGCGCAGGCGCGCTCCTACAGGGCGGCCGGAGTGCCGCGCGGAGGTCGGACAAGAAAAGGCCCGGGGTTGCCGGGCCTTTGGGACTTAGAACGCGACGCTGGTTTTGAGGCCAAGCACGAACGCATCGTCGTTCTGCTTGCTGCCGCCCGGATCCTTGATGTACTGCAGGTTCGGACGAATCGCCACCGACGGAATCGGCGACCAGCTGTAGAACACTTCGGCCACCTTCTCGTAGCCATCGTTGACGATGCCCGGGTTATCCGGGTTCAGCGCATTGATCAGGCGCTGGTTCTTCGCGGCATAACCATTCGCGTGCGAACCCGCGATGGCCGCGCCGATGAAGTCGTTCGGGCGATCGAAGATGCCCTTGTACTCCATGCCGAGCGCGATCTGGTTATTCGTCGCCGACGTGGCGTGGTCGGCCGAGGTGACGTTGAGGAACACCGTCGTACCCTTGCCACCCGCGACACCCGAGACCTGCTGCTGGAACGTGATCCACGCACCGCGGCGCGAATCGTGCTGCAGGGCGCTGCCGCCGTATTCGGCGAGCGGCTGGTGATCCGTATTCAGATACAGATCGTTACCCTTCGACGTGTTGTACCAGACGCCGGCGCGATACGAACCCGGCAGGCCGTTGAGCGTGGGCTTCCAGCCGAACTCCAGCGGGATCAACGCACCCGTGGTGCCGCTCGGGAAGCCTGGCGTCAGGCCGTGATGCACGGCATAGGAATCGTCCGCATACTTCGGATTCATCTGGTAGCCGGCAATCTGCACGAACGTGTCGCTGCTGGTGTTCAGCTTCAGGACCGTGGCCCACTGGCTGGTCGGCCAGTTGATCCAGTAGTCGCCGACGATGTTGCCCGGCTGCGCGCCGCAGAACGAAAGGTTCTGGAAGTCGCACGAGAACTGGTTGATGTCCTCGCCCACCGGCAGGCGGCCGACCTTCCAGGTCAGTGCGCCGTCGAAGAACTTCTGTTCGAGGGCGAAGATGGTCAGGTGCCACGTCTGGCCGCGACCGTAGACTTCCTGGATCAGCTGGTTGTTGCCGATGTGCGCATCGGCACCGATGTCGCGACCGTTACGGTCGGTGACCATGATGGTGAACTTCGCGCCGTCCCAACCCCAAAGCTTCTGCAGGTCGAATGCGGTGCCGAGTTTCCACTGGTCGGTGTAGCGGGTGATGCTCTTGGTACCACCGGAATAGTTGTGCGCGGCTTCGAAACCGTAGCCGAAGTCAAACGTGATGCCTTTGTCTGCGAGACGGCTACGCTCGCCGCCCCAATCGCCGAACAGATACTTGCTGGTGGACAGATCACCAGTTCCGGACGTCGTCGCATCGTCGGCGTGGGCAGCACCGGCGAACGCGAGTCCAGCTAACACAACGCCTGCGAGGGGACGCTTGATCAGATTCGTAAGCATGAACCCTTCTCCCTGAAAATTTACGCTTTTTCGTACATGGTTTTTGTTTATATCAGTTGCGATGCACCATGTTTCTTGTGCTCACAACCGGCGAATCATAGACGTTTTGTCAGACTAATGCGTGGGCATCGCGAATTCGGCGCCAGCGCTTTCATCGTGGTTCAGCCAACGCTGTGTAACGGCTTTCTGCCGCGTGTAGAAACGTACGGATTCAGGGCCATGCGCGTGGTGATCGCCCATGAGGCTCTTTTTCCACCCACCAAAGCTGTGGAAAGCCATCGGTACAGGAATTGGCACGTTGATGCCGATCATGCCGACCTGGACCCGATGCGCAAATTCGCGTGCGACCTGTCCATCCCGCGTGAAGATGGCCGTGCCGTTGCCGTATTCGTGGTCGTCGACAAGCTTGAGCGCGCTCGCAAAATCCGGCGCTCGAACGACGCAAAGCACGGGTCCAAAAATCTCTTCCTTGTAAATCCGCATGGCCGGCGTGACGTGGTCGAACAGCGTGCCACCAACGAAAAAGCCCTGTTCGCAACCGGCCACCTGGTAGCCACGACCGTCGACGACGAGCTCCGCGCCAGCCGCTTCGCCATCGTCGATGTAGCCCGTGATGCGATCGCGATGGATCGCGGTCACGACCGGGCCCATCTCCACCGTTTCGTCCAGGCCGTGGCCGATGCGTAGCGCTTCCACGCGTGGCTTGAGCCTGGCGACCAGCGCGTCAGCCGTGGCCTCGCCCACCGCCACGGCGACGGAAATCGCCATGCAGCGCTCGCCTGCGGCGCCATAACCTGCACCCATCAGCGCGTCGGCCGTCTTGTCCAGGTCGGCATCGGGCATGACGATCATATGATTCTTGGCCCCACCCAGGGCTTGGACGCGTTTGCCCTTGGCGGTGCCGCGCGCATAGATGTACTCGGCGATGGGCGTCGAACCGACGAAGCTGATAGCGCGCACGAGGTCGTGGTCGAGCAGTGCATCCACCGCGGTCTTGTCGCCGTGGACGACGTTGAACACACCGTCGGGCAGGCCCGCTTCCTTCAGCAACACGGCCAGTTCGACGGCGAGCGACGGATCGCGCTCGGACGGCTTGAGCACGAACGTGTTGCCGCAGGCGATGGCCATCGGGAACATCCACATCGGGACCATCGCGGGGAAATTGAACGGCGTGATACCGGCGCAGACGCCGATCGCCTGGCGCATGGTCCACGCATCGATGCCGTTGGCGATCTGCTCGGTGTATTCACCCTTGAGCAATTCGGGGATGCCGCAGGCGTATTCGACCACTTCCAGGCCGCGGATGATTTCGCCCTTCGCATCCGAGAGCACCTTGCCGTGCTCGGCGACGATGACGCGGGCGAGCTTGTCCATGTCGCGCTCGATCAGTTCCTTGAAGCGGAACATCACGCGGGCGCGCTTCAGCGGCGGGGTTTCGGACCACTTGCGGAACGCGGCGTGGGCCGCCTGCACGGCGACATCGACGTCGGCGACCGAGGCTAGGTCGACTTCCGCGGCGATCCGGCCACTGGCCGGGTTATAGACCGGTGCCGTGCCCGTGGGGGAGCCGGCGTACGCCTTGCCGCCGATGTGGTGGCCGATGCGATAGAGGTCGTGGGTTTCGGGCTGTGCGGACATGATTCGTGTGTCTCCGGTCGCGCGCTCAGCGCGCGATCATCCATTCGTGGGCGGGGTCGTTGCGGAAGTGCCACTCGCGGCGCGGTCCGGCCATGACGTTGAGGTAGTAGCCGCGGTAGCCATGCGGCATCACCACGGGGTGGTAGCCGCGCGGCACCATCACCACGTCGTGGTCACCGACGGCCATCGACTCGTCGATGTCGCGCTCGTCGGTGTAGACGCGCTGGAATGCAAAGCCCTGCGGTGGGTCGATGCGGTGGTAATAGGTTTCCTCCAGCACGCTCTCTTCCGGCAGGTTGTCGGTGTCGTGCTTGTGCGGCGGATAGCTGGACGAATGCCCGGCCGGGGTCAGGACCTCGACAACCAGCAAGGATTCGGCATGCTCCGTCTCCGGCAGGATGTCGCAGACGTAGCGGGTGTTGGCGCCCGCACCGCGCACGGAACGCTTCATGCCCTGCGGTTCGATCAGCCGTGCTTCGAACTGGCCGGTGGCCGGTGCGCTGGCGAGGGCGAGTTCGGCGGCGTCATGTGCCGTGACGGTATAGGTGGACGACGGCGGCGCGTACACGGCGTGGGTCGAGCGATCCTCGAACACGCTTGCGCGGCCGCCGAGGCCTTTCCAGGCGTGCCCGGCGACGCTGATGTCGACGGTGCCGGTCAGCACGACCAGGCAACCTTCGCGATCGGCGGGGAGGGCAAGCGTGACGGATTCACCGGCCTTCAGGCGACGAGCCTCGAAGCCCACGTGCTTCCACCGTGCGGACTCCGGCGTGACCTTGACGATGGCCTCGCCTTGCGCCGCGGCCTTGACGAGCAGGCTCATGCGACCTCCTTCACCGGTTGCCGGTCGAGCAGGGAACGCAATGTCTGGTAGCCCTTCTCCGCATAGGCGTAGCTGGGCGCCACGGACGGATCCTGTTCGGCCTCGACGACGAGCCAGCCCCGGTAGCCATGCGATTTGAGCCGATCGACGATGCCGGCGAAGTCGATGACGCCGTCGCCCGGCACGGTGAAGGCGCCGTTGAGGACGGACTCCAGGAAGGTCCAGTGGCGGTTGCGCGCCATGCGGACGATGCCGGGACGGACGTCCTTGCAGTGGACGTGGCAGATGCGATCGATGTGCCGGTCAAGCACGGCAAGCGGATCGCCGCCACCGAAATAGGTATGCCCGCTGTCGAACAGCAGGCCGACTTCATCGCCGGTGTGCGCCATGAGCTGGTCGATATCGTCCGGCGATTCGACGTAGGCGCCCATGTGGTGGTGATAGGCGAGGCGGACGCCGTGCGACAGGGTGAACTTCGCGAAATCGGTCAGGTTCTCGCCGTAGCGTTTCCACTCGTCGCTCGTGCGGAAACGTGGCCGCTTGTGCAGCGGCTGCGGCTCGCCCTGGATGGCGTTGGCTACTTCGCCGTAGACCATCACCTTGCAACCGTTCTCCGCGAGCAGGCGCAGATGCTTGCCGACGGCAACGATCTCTTCGCTGGCGGGACGGGTCGCGGCGCGCCCCGAATACCATCCGCTGACCACGTCGAGGCCGTAACCGGCCATCAGGTCGCGCAATTCCGCAGGATCTTTCGGAAATTTGTTGCCGAGCTCGAACCCTTCGTAGCCGATCGCCTTGCCTTCGCTGAGCGCGGTCGACAGGGGCGTCTCACCGCCCAGCGAGGGCAGGTCGTCGTTGCTCCATGAGATCGGGTTGATGCCGATGCGGATGGGATCATTCTTCATGCTGGCGTGTTCCCGGCCTTGCGGCCCACGATGGCGGATTCATAGCCGGCGCGCGCCGTGCGCACCGCTTCCCGCGTGGAGACTTCCGGCACCGCCACGTCCCACCATACGCCGCCCTCGGCGGTGGTGCGCGTGTGGTCGGTGTCGATGCAGATGAGATACGTGCGGTCGGCGGCGCGCGCCCGTTCCATCGCGGCCTCGAGGCCAGCGATGTCGGCGACATGCTCGGCGACGGCGCCCAGTGCGCGGGCGTGCGCTGCGAAATCGATGCGCGGCACGCCGTGCCGACCCTGCAGGCAGTCGTCGAACATATTGTTGAACGGTGCACTGCCCGTGGCCTGTTGCAGCCGATTGATGCAGCCGTAGCCGCGGTTGTCGAGCAGCACGATGATCAGCTTGGCGTCGAGCATCACCGAGGTGGCAATCTCGGAGTTCATCATCAGGTAGCTGCCATCGCCGACCATCACGATCACCTCGCGATCGGGCTCGGCCATCTTCACGCCCAGGCCACCGGCGATCTCATAGCCCATGCACGAGTAGCCATACTCCATGTGGTAGCCGCCCGGCGTTTCCGTACGCCACAGCTTTTCCAGTTCGGCGGGCAGCGTGCCGGCGGCGCAGACGACGATGTCGCTCATGGCCGAGTTCGTCGACGAGCGTTGCACGGCGCCGATCACTTCGCCGTCGTAAGGCAGCCGGCCGGTGGGTGCCTCGCGCTGTCCGGTGATGCGCGAAACAGTGTCGACCCATGCCGTGGCCGCTTCGCGCGCACGCGTGCTCCACGCTTCGGGCGCAGCCCAGTCTTCCAGCGCGAAGCTCAGGTCGTCAAGGACCTGTGCCGCGTCGCCGATCACTTCCAGGCCGTCGCCCTTCAGGGCATCGAAGCTGTTGACGTTGACCGAAAGGATCGGCACGTGGCGGAAGTGGGCGTTCGAGCCGGTGGTGAAATCCTGCAGGCGCGTGCCGACGGCGATGATCAGGTCGGCTTCGGCCAGCATGTCGTTCGCCGCGGTGGATCCGCACACGCCAGCGGGGCCGAGCTGCAGCGGATGGTTCCACGGCATCGCGCCCTTGCCGGCCTGGGTTTCGCAAACGGGCACCCCGTGCTTGTCGGCGAACGCGAGCAGCTCTGGCGTCGCCTTCGCATAGAGCGCGCCACCGCCGGCGATGATCACCGGGCGTTCGGAGGCCTCGATCGCATCGAGCGCCTCCATCAGTTCGTCGTCGGTTGGCTGCGGCGCGCGGAAGACGATTTCGCGCGGTTCGAAGAACGACAGGGGGTAGTCGTACGCTTCCGCCTGGACATCCTGCGGCAGGGCGAGCGTCACCGGGCCGCACAGCGCCGGATCGGTGAGCGCACGCACGGCGCGCGGGAGCGCCGTCAGCAACTGCTCAGGCCGGACGATGCGATCGAAGTAGCGCGAAACCGGGCGGAAGCAGTCGTTGACCGACACGGTGCCGTCGCTGAAGTCCTCCAGCTGCTGGAGCACCGGGTCGGGGGCGCGCGAGACGAAGACGTCACCCGGCAGGAGCAGCACGGGCAGCCGGTTGACGTGGGCCAGCGCGGCGGCGGTGATGAGGTTGGTGGCACCCGGGCCGATCGAGGTGGTCACGGCCATCATGCGTCGACGCATGCTGGCCTTGGCGTAGGCGATGGCGGCGTGCGCCATCGCCTGCTCGTTGTGGGCGCGGAACGTGGGTAGCGTGTCGCGTGCTTCGTACAGCGCTTCGCCCAGCCCGGCCACGTTGCCGTGGCCGAAGATGGCGAACACCCCGCCAAACAGCGGATGGGCTTCGTCCGAGTCCGCGTCGCGCGCTTGCAGCGCTTCCAGGTAGCGAACGAGGGCCTGGGCACAGGTGAGGCGGATGGTCTCGCTCATGCCGCGGCACCTTCGGCAACGCGGCTTTCGGGCTGCCGCTGGGTGCCCTGCTGCCACGCGCGGATCATCGCTTCGAAGGCCGTACGGGCCTGGTCGACCAGGGTCGCATCGTCGATCCGGCCGGCCAGCCAGGCTTTCGAGGGCTCGGCGAACAGCGTGCGGCCCACGGCGAAGCCACGGACCGTGCTGCTGCCGGTCGCGTCCGCAAAGCCGGCGGCGAGGGATTCCGCCGGTGCGTTGAGGCCGAGCAGCAGCACGCCGCGGCAGAACGGGTCACGTTCATGGATCAGTGCATCGATGGCCGGCCATGCCTCGCGGCGCGGCGGGCAAAGCTTCCACCAGTCGGGCTGGATGCCCAGGTTGTAGATGCGCTTCATCGAGCGAAGCACCAGCTCGTCGCGCTGCGCGTGGCTGGTGCAACCCGGCGGGATCACTTCGAGCAGGAGCTCATGGCCACTGAGCTTCGCCGCGTCGTACAACGCGAGCAGTTGGGTTTCCTGCTCGACGCGATGCAGCGGCTCGGCGTCGGGGTCGAACTGCACGAGGCACTTGATGACGTGCTCGCGCGGCCAGCTGACCAGCTGGCTGCCGATGGAGCGGCCGCGTTCGAATTCCAGCGGGTTGGAGCCCGGCACTTCGACCGGACGGCCGATCCACCAGCTGCGGCCGGTGGCGGCGTTCAGCGCGTCCTGGCCATAGCGGTCGTCGGCGAGCAGGCCGACGTGGCCTTGCAGGCCGTTAGCACGCTCGGTGGCGGCCACCGCCTCGACCAGCAGTTCCTTCAGGCGGGGCAGGCGCGCTTCGTCGCCGCCGGCCTCGCGCACCAGTTCGAAGAACGGCGTGCGATGGTCGAAGGCGAACACGTACAGCTCGTTCCATGCCTTGCGCGGGATCGCCGCGCGGTGCAGGTGCGAGAGTTCGGCATCGAGGTCCGGCCGGGCGATGCCACCCTCGCGGCCGAGGAAGGCGTCGAGTTCGGCACGGGCGGGCATGGCCGGCGCGCAGGCATGTCGCGACACCACGATGGCGCCGCAGGCATTGGCCCACGCACAGGCGCGCTCGATGCTTTCGTCACGCAGCCAGCCGGCGAGGAAGCCCGACAGGAACGCATCGCCGGCACCGAGGACGTTGAGCACTTCCACCCGTGCGCCCCGATAGGTTGGTGCGTGGTCGATATCGCCCGGGATCGGGCCGTCGATGACCGTGCAGCCCAGCGGACCACGCTTGACCACCAGCGTGGCGGCGGTGATACCGCGGACGGCGCGCAGGGCGGCGAGCAGGTCTTCGCTGCCACCGGCGATGTGGAATTCTTCCTCGGTGCCCACGATCAGGTCGAACAGGGGAAGCATGGCCTGCAGGTCGCGCGTCACATGCTCGGCGGCGACGAAGCGCTGCGCCCCGTTGCCGCGACCGGTGAGGCCCCAAAGGACCGGACGGTAGTCGATGTCGAGCACCGTGCGGACATCGTGGCTTCGCGCCAGCTCAAGCGCGCGCTGGCTGGCCGCGCGCACGCCGGGTTGCGACAGGTGCGTGCCGGTGATGGCCAGCGCGCGGCAGCGGCCGATGAAGGCCTCGTCGATATCCGCCGCGTCGAGCGCCATGTCGGCGCAATTCTCGCGGTAGAACAGCAACGGGAACGTCGTGCTGTCCTTGATGCCAAGGATGGCCAGTGCCGTCAGCCGCTCCGGGTCGACCTTCACCTGGCTCACGTCGCTGCCTTCGTTGGCCAGCGTTTCGAGCAGGAAGGTACCCATCTGGTCATCGCCGACACGCGAGAGCATGGCCGACTGCAGGCCAAGCCGCGCGGTACCGAAGGCGACGTTGGCGGACGAGCCACCGAGGTATTTGGCGAAGCTGGTGACGTCTTCCAGGCGGGCGCCGATCTGCTGGGCGTAGAGATCCACCGCGAGCCGGCCGAGGCAGGCAACGTCGATGGGGCGGGAGGTGGAGCGGGGCAGGGGACTACGCATGGTTATGTGTGTTCTTCAGGCCGCACGGCCTTCCAGTTCATCGACGAGGCTCTGGATCTCAGTGCCGCCGGCCATCATGTCGAGCACTTCTTCCTTCGTGATGCTGGTTTTCTCGAAGGTGCCCATGGACTGGCCGCGGTTGAGCAGGGTGAAGCTGTCCGCGATGGGATAGGCGTGATGCACGTTGTGGGTGATGAAGATCACCGAGATGCCGCGTTCGCGCGCCTTGTGGATCAGCTTCAGCACATTGCAGCTCTGCTTGACGCCGAGCGCGGCGGTGGGTTCGTCGAGGATCAGCACCTTCGCGCCGAAATGGATCGCGCGGGCGATGGCCAGGCACTGCCGTTCGCCGCCGGACATGGTGCCGACCGGCTGGCCGGCATCGCGCACGTGGATGCCCATTTCCGCCAGCTTCTCGCGCGCCGTTTCGTTGGCGTACTGCATGTCGAGCACCGGGATCACGCCGAACATCTTCTTGCGCGGCTCGCGGCCAGCGAAGAAATTGCGCGCCACGCTCATCAGCGGCACGAGGGCCAGGTCCTGGTAGACGGTGGCGATGCCGCGGTCGAGCGCTTCCCGCGGCGAATTGAACTTCACCGCCTCGCCATCCACGCGGTATTCGCCCTGGCTGGGCTGGTGCACGCCGGCCAGCGTCTTGATCAGGGTGGACTTGCCGGCACCGTTGTCGCCGAGCAGGCAGTGCACTTCGCCGCGTTTGAGCTTCAGCGTGACGCCTTGCAGGGCGATCACCGTGCCGAAGAACTTGCTGACGTTGTCCAGTTCCAGGATGTAGTCGGTAGCCATGTCCGGTGTCCTCACTTCGTGCTCGCAGCGCGGCTGCGGATGTAGTGGTTGAACAGCACCGCCAGCAGCAACATGCCGCCGAGGAAGACGCGGTACCAGTCCGAATCGATGTTGGTGTAGGAAATGCCGATCTGCACCACGCCGAAGATGAGGGCGCCGAAGCAGGCACCGATCACCGAGCCGAAGCCACCGGTGAGCAGGGTGCCGCCGATGACCACGGCGATGATGGCCTCGAATTCCTTCTGCAGGCCGCGATCCGCCGCCGCCGAGCCCACGTCCGCCACCTGCAGCACGCCGAACAGGCAGGCGCAGAATGCCGTGAGCACGAACAGCGAAATCTTGACCCGGCGCACCGGCACGCCCACGTTCTTCGCCGCGTTGGAGTCGCCACCCACGGTGTAGATCCAGTTGCCGAAGCGGGTGCGGGCGAGGACGAAACCGGCGGCGACGGCCATCACGGCCCACCACACGAGCACCTTCGGGATGCCCTGCACGACCGGGTCGCCGCTGGGCAGCTTCTCGATCAGGTTCATGCCGGCCAGTGCGGTGAACAGCCAGTGGAAGGTCGTGCCGGAAAACAGCGCGTTGATCACCGGATCCTGGGCGAACTTGTCGCCTACGCCGCTGACGATGGTGCTGTTGGCGAAGCGGGTCGACAGCACCAGGGTCAGGCCGCGCAGGATGAACATGAAGGCGAGCGTGACGATGAAGGATGGCAACCGGGTGCGCACGACGAGGTAGCCGTTGAGCGCGCCGAGTGCCATCGAGCCGGCGAAGGCGAAGATCACCGCCGCCCACAGCGGCCAGCCCATGTACATCGGTGGGATGGCCACGAGCACGCCGGCGAAACCGATCATCGAGCCCATGGACAGGTCGAATTCGCCGGCGATCATCAGCAGGCAGGCGCCCACGGCGAGGATGCCGAGGTAGCCTGCCACCTGTGCCCAGTTGATGACGCCATCGAGGGCGAACATGCCCGAATCACCGGCGAAGATGCCGAAGAAGACGAAGACGAGCACCGTGCCGGCGATCGACCCGAGTTCGGGCCGGTCCAGCAGGATGCGCCACGGCGAAACCCGCCGTACGCGTTCATCCGTGGGTGCCGCGGTTTCCTGCGCTTCTGCGCGCTGACGCTGGATCATGTTGGTAACGCTCTCGTTGATGGCGCTCATGGGTTACTCCCGGCGGTCAGCGGTACTGGCCGGCGTACTTCTCGACGGTGGCGACGTTTTCCTTCGTGACGAAGGCCGGGCCCGAGCTGACGCCGGTGGCGGTGTAGATGGGCTTGAGGTCGTATTCCTTCAGGCGCGCCTGGAACTTCGGGTTCGCCTTGAGGGCCGCGATGATCTTCGCCGGGTCCTTGGTGTTCTGGTCATGCGCGATCACCAGTGCGGCGATGCCCATGTAACCCTGCAGGTAGGGCTGCTGGTCGATGGCGTACTGGATCGTGCCGGCCTTGATGCCGGCGATGATCGCGGGCGACAGGTCGAAAGTGCCGAAGTTGATCTTCCCGGCCAGGTGCATGTCCTGGACCACCTTGATCGTGGGCTCGGCGGCATTGGGGCCGAGCGCCAGGATGGCCTGGGTCTTCGGGTTGGAACGCAGGTAGGCGCTGACCTTGGAGGCGACCACGGTCGGGTCCATGCCGCTGTCGATCATCGAGGTCTTGCGCCAGTCCTTCACGCCGATCGCTTCGGCGAAGCCCTGGCAGCGCTCGAACGAGGCGTTGTTGGTGGCGTAGTGGTTCACGCAGACGAAGCTGGTGATGCCCGCGGCCTTGGCCCGCTCGCCGGCGGCCTTGCCCGCATCGTATTCACTCTGGCCCACGTGCAGGATCGCGCCGATCTTCTTGCTCTCGTCGGGCGTGCCCGAGTTGATCGTGACGATCGGAATGCCCTTGGCCGAGACCTTCGCGGCCGGGCCCTGCAGCACGGAGAAGTTGGCGATGTCGAAGGCGACGCCCTTGTAGTTGCGGGCGGCGGCGGACTCGAGCTGACGGGCCATTTCGGAAAGGTCGCCGTTGCCGGAGCCGCGGTAATCGACGGCGACGTTGAAGTCTTCGCCGGCCTGCTTGATCGAGTTCTTGATGGTGTTCCACCACGAATCGGAATCGGCGGCGTGGGAAACGAGGACGTAGCGGTCGCCGGGTGCCGCCTGGGAGGCGGGGGCGGCAAGGCCGAGGCCAAGGGCCAGGGCAGCTGCCAGCGTGGCGTGGAACGGTTTGAATCGCATATTGCCTCCACGTGGGACCGGGCAGGCCGGTCGGGATGGGTACGGACGAAGCGATGACGGCCCTGCGGCCGCTGTTTTGCCGGAAAGCGGGCCGAGCATGGACCTGCCGTTCCACGGTTGCAATTTGCATTGCAACATAGAAATAAATGGAAAATATGTTCCATGCCGTGCTTCAATGCCGCCGGACCCCCACCGGAGCCAACGATGGCCAAACGCAGCGAAGCCGATCTGCTGATGAAGCGCATTGCCGACGAATTCGAGGCCTTGCCGCGCCAGTTGCAGGGGGTGGCCCGATACCTTGAGGAACATCGGAGTTCGATCATGGTCCAGCGCGTCGGCGAGATCGCCGAGGGCTCGGGCGTGCATGCGTCGGCGGTGGTCCGTTTCGCCCAGCGCTTCGGCTATTCCGGCTTCAGCGAGATGCAGGCGGTGTTCCGCGACGCCTTCACGGCGCAGGCATCGCCTTCGCGCAGCTACCAGCAACGCATCCGCAGCGTCATCCAGGACCGGCCCGGTGCGATGCCCGCCGTGGAAATCGCCTCGCGCTTCATCGACGCCAGCCGCATGGGTCTGGACGAACTGGCCGCGGAGCTGGACGAAACCCGGTTCCAGAAAGCCGTCGACCTGCTCGCCGGCGCCGAGAACATCTACGTGATGGGCGTGCGCCGTTCGTTCGCCATCGCCACCTACATCGCCTATGCCCTGCAGCACACGCAGAAGCGCGTGCACCTGGTCAGCGGGCTCGGCGGCATGTTCCGCGAACAGTTGCGCAGCATGGGCAAGGGCGATGCGCTGATCGCGATCAGCTTCCCGCCGTTCGGCAAGGAAACGCTGTACGCGATGCGCGTGGCCCAGCAGCACCACGCCAGCGTGCTTGCCATCACCGAGAGCGACCTGGGCCCGCTGGCCCGCCATTCCGACGTGTTGCTGAAGGTGAAGGAGGGCAGCGCATTTGCCTTCCGCGGCCTCACCAGCACGATGTGTCTCTGCCAGGCGCTGTTCGTGGCGCTGGCCTACAAGCTCGAACTAACCGTCGAAGAAACGCTTCCCCGAGGAGAATACGATGATTGAAGTCGCTGTCTTTGGTGCCGGTCGCATCGGCAAGATCCACGCAGGCAACGTGGCACGCCACCCGCAGGCGCGCCTGCGCTACGTGGTGGACGTGCACGCGCCGTCGGCCAGCGAGCTGGCGGAAAAGCACGGCGCGAAGGTCGCCAGCGTCGACGAGGCGCTGAACGATCCGGCCGTGGGTGCGGTGGTCATCGGTTCCAGCACGGACACCCATGCCGACCTGATCCATCGTGCGGCCGCGGCCGGCAAGGCGATCTTCTGCGAGAAGCCGGTGGACCTGGACGTCGAGCGTGCGCGCTCCTGCCAGGCGGCGGTGGAGAAGGCCGGCGTCACCTGCATGATCGCGTTCCAGCGTCGCTTCGACCCCACGTTCGCGTCGCTGAAGAAGCGCCTGGACGACGGCGAGGTCGGCACGCCCGAAGTGCTCATCGTCACCAGCCGCGACCCGGGCGCCCCGCCGGTGAACTACATCAAGAGTTCGGGCGGCGTGTTCAAGGACATGCTGATCCATGACTTCGACATCTTCCGCTGGATCCTCGGCGAGGAAGCGGTGAGCGTGCACGCGGCGGGCAGCTGCCTGACCGATCCGGCGATCGAAGGGGCCGGCGACATCGATACCACGGCGGTCACGATCCGTACGAAGAGCGGCAGGCTGTGCCAGATCAACACCTCGCGCCGCGCGGCCTATGGCTACGACCAGCGCTTCGAAGTGCTCGGCAGCAAGGGCATGCTCCAGGCCGGCAATGTCACGCCGACCCAGGTGGTTTCGCACACGGCGGCGCATATCGCGCACGACCTGCCGGAGCATTTTTTCCTCGAGCGCTACCGCGAAGCCTATGCGGCGGAGATCGCCCATTTCTTTGACGCGCTGGCATCGGGCTCGCCGGTGCGCACGACGATCGCCGATGGCATCAAGGCGCTGGAACTGGCCGAGGCCGCCGCGCGTTCCTGGCGCGAAGGCCAGGCCGTGGCCGTGAACATCTGAGGACGCATCCATGAGCAAGCTTCGTATCGGCCTGGCTGGCCTCGGCCGGCTTGGCCAACGTTACGCCGAAAACCTCGCCCGTGCCGTTCCGCGCGCGGAACTGGTCGCCGTCTGCAGCCCGGTGGAGAGCGAGCGCGCCTGGGCGCGCGACAGCCTGGCTATCGGCACCGTGTTCGACACTTATGAGGAGATGCTCGCCTCGCCCGACATCGATGCCGTCGTCCTGGTGACGCCGACATCGCTGCATGCGACGCAGATCGAGCAGGCCCTCGATGCGGGCAAGCACGTGTTCTGCGAGAAACCGCTCTCGCTCGAACTGGACGATTGCCGGCGCGCCGCCGCCCACGCCGCCAAGGCCTCGAAGCGCGCGATGGTCGGCTTCGTCCGCCGTTTCGACGAAAGCTACCGGAATGCCTTCATGCACATCGAAGCCGGCGGCATCGGCCGGCCCTTCCTCGTCTATTCTCAGACGACGGACCTGGCCGATCCGACCGGTGCCTTCCTGAAGTTTGCCCCGACCAGTGGCGGCATCTTCCTCGATTGCAGCGTGCACGACGTCGACCTGGCCCGCTGGCTGCTGGGCCGCCCGAAGGCGAAGAAGGTCTACGCCACCGGCACCGTGGCGATGTACCCACCGCTGGAGGCGATCGGGGACGTGGATAACGGCATCGCCATCATCGAATTCGAAGGTGGCCAGATGGCGATGTTCTACGCCTCGCGCACGCAGGCGCATGGCCACGACACGCAGACCGACGTCACCGGCACCGGTGGCAAGGTCAGCATCGGGCGTAACCCGCGCCTGGACCGGGTCGAGATCGCCGACGCGAACGGCGTCCGCAACGCCGTGCTGCCGTCGTTCTACGAACGCTTCGCCCCCGCTTTCGTCACCCAGGCAAGGCACTTCGTGGACGCCGTCCTCGACGACACCCCGTTCGACCTGACCATGGACGACGCCGTCGAGGCCACCCGCATCGCGGTGGCGCTGCGCGAATCCCAGCAAACCGGCCAGCCCGTCCTCCTGGCCTGATCGCGTCCCAGCGCCAACATGAAAAACCCTTAATCCGCCCCGATGTCGCACCGCAACATCGGGGCTTATAATGAGGACATCATGTCCCTCCCCGATCTCGTCCCCCAGCGCGGACGGCGCCTCGCCGTCACGGCGCGCATCCTCTCCGCGGTTGTCTTCTCCTTCGTCTGTTACCTGAATATCGGCATCCCACTCGCGGTGTTGCCGGGCTTCGTGCATAACAACCTGGGCTATTCGACCGTGATCGCCGGCCTGGCCGTCAGCGCGCAATACCTTGCGACGCTGTTGAGCCGGCCGCACGCAGGGCGCATGGCCGATGCGATGGGGCCGAAGCGGACGGTCGTCGCGGGCCTGATCGTCCTCGCGCTGTCCGGGCTTTTCCTTTCGCTGGGCGCACTCGTGCCGGGGATGCCGGGCCTGTCGCTCGGCCTGTTGCTGATGAGCCGGCTCGGCCTCGGTTTCGCCGAGAGCTGGGTCAGCACCGGCGCGATCACGTGGGGCATCGGCGGTATCGGTGGCGAGCACACGGCGCGGGTGATCTCGTGGAACGGCATCGCCACGTACGGCGGTATCGCCCTGGGTGCCCCGCTGGGCGTCGCGCTCGAGCATGCGTTCGGCCTGATCTCGCTGGGCATCGTCGGCTTCGTGCTGGGCGCCGTCGCGTTGCCGTTCGCCATGCTGAAGGCACGCGTGGCGCCGAGCCACGGCGAACGCCTGCCGTTCAAGAGCGTGCTGTCGCGCGTGTCGGCCTATGGCATCGGCCTGGCACTGGGTTCGATCGGTTTCGGTTCGTTGTCCACGTTCGTCGCGCTTTACTACGCCAGCCGTGGCTGGGAGGGTGCGGCGTTGTCGCTGTCGGTATTCGGCGGCTGCTTCATCGGCATGCGCCTGGTCTTCGGCAACGCGATCAATCGCTTCGGTGGCTACCGCGTGGCCATCGTGTCGCTGGTGGTCGAGATGCTTGGCCTGCTGTTGCTGTGGTTCGGCACCACCCAGGACGCTGCGCTGGCGGGTGCGGCGCTGACCGGCTCGGGCTTCGCGCTGGTGTTCCCCGCGCTGGGCGTCGAAGCTGTCAGCCGAGTCAGCAACCATAATCGCGGCGCGGCACTCGGTGCGTACTCGGTGTTCCTCGACGTCGCGCTCGGCCTGACCGGGCCGGTCGGCGGCTGGATCGCGGGACTTTACGATTACCCCGCCATCTTCCTGCTGGCCAGTGGCGCCTCGCTGGCGGCCGCGGTGTTGTCGTTCGCCCTGTATGCGCGACACGGCCGTGCGCAGCGCACCGATGTGGCCGACGCACGGGCATAATGGCCGCCTGATCCCCACGAGTCGCCAACATGCCATTTGATCGCAGCTGGATGGGTTACGGCATCGAAGGCGCCCTGGAAGTAGGCGGCATCGCGCTGCTCGTGGGCATCGTCATCTACGTGCTGGTGCGCATGTTCGGCAAGGCCAATGGCTGGAGCCACGGCGCCGAGCTGGCGGTCGCCGTCATCCTCGCCTTCGTCATCGCCGGTGGCGAAGACATCTGGAACTCGTTCTACTTCAACTTCGTGCCGATCCAGTCACCGCAGCTGCTGCGGGTGAAGCTGGCCGCGGTGCACGATCCGGATTCGATGGGCCTGCGGGTGCTGTTCGAGATGCTGGGTGCGCTGGTGGGCGCGAGCATCGGGTGGGCGGCGTTTTCGGGTGGGTTGAAGGATTTGATTGGGCATTTGCGCAATCCGTGAGGGTGGTTCGCGCGCAGGCGCGCTCCTACATCACCGCGTGTGGCTAAACATCCACTCCCACAGGCTCGGCTCCGCATACGCCCGCATCCACGATCCGTGGTTCACGCCTGCGAACTCGCTGTACTTCACCTCGGCACCGCGCTTCTTCAGCGCCGCGTTCATCTTGCGCGACTCCTCGGTCGGCACGACGTTGTCGTCGCCACCGTGGAAGATCCACACCGGCGTCTTGCCGATGGCGTTGGCGACCCACGCGTAGGGATCCGTGCCGGCCGGTGCGCCGTGGACGAACAGGTGGCGCCCTTCCTCGTCGGGTAGCGGGACGATGCCGCCACAGATGATCGCGGCCGCGGCGAAGGTGTCCGGATGATCGGCGGCGAGCTGCCAGGACCCGTAGCCGCCCATCGACAGGCCGGTGAGGTAGAGGCGCTTACGGTCGCCGTCGAATTCCTTCACGCTCTTCTCCAGCGCGGCCATCGCCATCTCCGCGTCGGCCTTGTCCGTCCACTCGGTGTCGTCCGGTGCCTGCGGGATGACGACGACGGCCGGGAAGTCCATGTGCTGTTTCAGCCACGGCGGCAGGCCTTGCGACATCTGCTTCTGGTTGTCGTTGCCGCGCTCGCCGCTGCCGTGGAGGAACAGCACCACGGACGGATGCGCCTTGACGTTGGCGGGGATGAACACCTGGTAGCGGTAGGTCTTGCCGTGCACGTCGACGCTGCGTTCGGCGAACTGCGCGGGGGCCGCGCTGGCACTGCCCGCGACGATCGCGGCGGTAAGGAAGGCGAGGGTGCGGAGCATAAGACGTTATCTCCAGGATGTCGGGGCGCATTCCCACGGGATCGATGCCAACGGGAAGCGGCGGTGCCAGTGGAACGCAGTAATGGCGTTACGGCAAGGGACGCTACAGCACGGGGTCGAACAGGCGTGCCACGTGCAGGGCCACCTGGCGCAGGTAGGGCAGGCGGCGGTAATCGTTGGGGTTCACCTCGTCGCTCTGCGCGAAGTCGGCCTTGAGCATGGCTTCCACTTCACTGGCGAACGGCACGTCGACGTTCAGCGCGGTGATCTCGAAGTTGAGCCGGAAGCTGCGATTGTCGAGGTTCATACTGCCGACCACGGCGGTGTCGTCGTCGATCAGCATCACCTTCTGGTGGACGAAGCCCGGCAGGTAGCGAAACATGCGGATGCCGGCGATGGTGGCTTCGTGCGCGTACAGCGTGGAGGCCATGAACACCGTGCGATGGTCCGGCCGCGACGGGATCAGGATGCGCACGTCCACGCCACGGTACACGGCCAGGCGCAATGCGCCGAACACGGCCTGGTCGGGCACGAAGTAGGGCGACGTGATCCAGACCCGCTTTTTCGCCGCGTGGATGGCCTGGGTGAAGAACAGCGAGCAGCTTTCCTGGCGGTCGGCCGGCCCGGTCGCGACGATCATGGTGCTCGCGCGGCCGCAGCGCTCCGGCGGCGGCATCGAGGGCGGCCGCTCGCCAGTCACCCAGTACCAGTCTTCGGCGAAAACGCGCTGCAGGTCGGCCACGGCGGGCCCTTCGATCTGCATGTGGGTATCGCGCCAGGGGGCGAGCGGCGGTTTCAGGCCCAGGTATTCGTCGCCGGCATTCAGCCCGCCGACGAAGCCGCGCTCACCGTCCACCACCAGCACCTTGCGATGGTTGCGGAAGTTGAGCTGGAAGCGATTGCGGAAGCGTCGGGTGGCAAAGCGGTGCACGTCCACGCCGCCCTTGCGCAGCGACTCGACGTACGCGTCGGGCAACGCATGGCTGCCGATGCTGTCGTAGAGCAGGCAGATATGCACGCCCTTCGCTGCCCGCTCGAGCAGCGCATCGCGCAGGCGCCGGCCCAGCCCGTCGTCGTGGATGATGAAGAACTGCACCAGCACGTAGTGTTCGGCGCGGGCGATGGCGCCGAGCATCGCGTCGAAGGCCGCGTTGCCGTCGATGTGCAGCGACAACGCATTGCCGGCATGCATTGCCGTCTTCAGCATGAAGCCGATGGCATCGTAGCGGCTGTCGTGCACGGGCTTCTCGTGCGGCGTAAGGCCCGGGCGTGCCGGGTGCTCGGCTTCGTCGTGCAACATGAAAAAGCGCGCCTGGCGCTGGCGATGCAGGTCGACGTAGCCGCCGAAGTGGCTGGCACCGAGGAACAGGTAGGGGATCAGGGTGACGTAGGGGACGAGGACCAGCCCAAGCACCCACGCGAAGGCGCCCTGGGCGGTCCGGGTATTCATCACCGCATGCATGGCAGCCAGCACGCCGGCGCCGTGCAGGGCCAGCGCCGCCACCGCGATCAGCGTCGCGATCATGCCGCGCGACCCTCGATATTCAAGTCTGCGGCAAGAGTCTTTGTCGCGTGGGGGAGTATTTGCATGCCTGCCTGATCCGGAAAATAGACGCCATCGTCCCTTTCTTCCGAGCCTATCCTATGGATTCGTCATCGTCCCGTCTGCCCTTGCTGGCGCTGGCCGTGGCCGCGTTCGCCATCGGCACCACCGAATTCGTCATCATGGGCCTGCTGCCCGAGGTGGCCTCCGATCTCCACGTCGGCATCCCCGCCGCCGGCATGCTGGTGTCCGGTTATGCGCTGGGCGTGGCCGTGGGTGCGCCGCTGCTGGCCGCGCTGACCGCGAAGCTGGAGCGCAAGCGCGCGCTGCTGTTGCTGATGGGCCTGTTCATCGTCGGCAACGCCCTCTGCGCCGTGGCCTGGAACTACGACGTGCTGATGGTGGCCCGCGTGGTCGCCGCCTTCTGCCATGGCTCGTTCTTCGGGATCGGTGCCGTGGTCGCCGCGCACCTCGTGCCGGCCAGCCAGCGCGCCCGCGCCATCGCGCTGATGTTCGCCGGGCTCACCCTAGCCAATGTGCTGGGCGTGCCGTTCGGCACCTTCCTGGGTCAGTGGGCCGGCTGGCGCTCGACCTTCTGGGCGGTGACCGTGCTCGGCGTGCTGGCGGCGCTGGCCGTGGCGCGCTTCGTGCCCGCGCTGCCGAACCTCAAGGCGCCGCACATGGGTCGCGAGCTACGCGTGTTGCGCGAGCCGCAGGTGCTGATCGCCCTGGGCATGACCGTGCTCGGCTTCGGTGGCGTGTTCACCGTGTTCACCTATATCGCCCCGATCCTGCAGGACGTCTCGCATGTGAGCCCACGCTGGACCGGTGCGGTGCTGGTGCTGTTCGGCCTGGGCACGACCATTGGCAATATGCTCGGTGGACGCCTGGCCGACTGGCGCCTGATGCCGTCGCTGGTCGGTATCCTCGTGGTGCTTGCGTTGCTGATGGCCCTGTTCGCATGGACCATGCACGACACGGTCGCCGCCATCGTCACCATCTTCGTCTGGGGCGTGGCCTCGTTCGCCACGGTGGCGCCGCTGCAGTCCCGCGTGGTGCATGTCGCGGGCGACGCACCGAACCTTGCCTCGACCCTTAACATCGCCGCATTCAACCTCGGCAATGCCGGTGGCGCCTGGCTGGGTGGTGCCATCATCGCCGCCGGCCATGCCTTGCCGATGGTGAGCCTGGCCGGCGCGGCTGTGACGGTGGCGGGGCTGGTTGCTACGATGGCCAGCAGTGCCCTGGAGCGTCGCCGCCCCGTGCTGGCCGCTACCGGGAACGCCTGAATCCCCAAGCCGGAGCCATCCATGAAAGCCGTGGTCTACCGCAAGTCCCTGCCGATCGACGATCCGCAGAGCCTGCTCGACGCCGAACTGCCCACGCCCGTGGCCTCCGCTCGCGACCTGCTGGTCAAGGTCGAGGCCATCTCGGTGAACCCGGTGGACACCAAGGTCCGCCAGCGGGTGGATCCCGCCGGCAAGGATGGCGTGCTCGGCTGGGATGTCGCCGGCATCGTCATCGCGGCGGGTCCGGAGGCAAGCCGGTTCAAACCCGGCGACGCGGTGTGGTACGCGGGCGATCGCTCACGCCCCGGGGCGAACAGCGAGTACCACCTGGTCGACGAGCGGATCGTCGGCCGCAAGCCGTCCACGCTGTCGATGGCAGAAGCGGCCGCGCTGCCGTTAACCACCATCACCGCGTGGGAGCTCATGTTCGACCGCCTCGGCATCCCCCACGGCACGCAGGGCCAGCCGGCTACCTTGCTGGTGATCGGCGCCGCGGGTGGGGTAGGTTCCATGGCGGTGCAACTCGCCCGGCGGCTGACCGGCCTGACCGTGATCGGCACGGCGTCGCGGCCGGAAACGCGCGAGTGGGTCGAGGCGCTGGGCGCCCATCACGTGGTCGACCACGCAAAGCCGCTGGACGACGAAGTGCTGGCGGTGGCGCCGGGCGGCGTCGACTACGTGCTCAGCCTGACCCGGACGGAACAGCATTTCGCCACCTTCCCCAGGCTGATGAAGCCGCAGGGCAAGATCGGCATCATCGACGACCCGGCGGAGCTGATCGACATCCGCCTGCTCAAGGCCAAAAGCATCTCCCTGCACTGGGAATCCATGTTCACCCGCTCGGGATTCCATACCGACGACATGGGCGAGCAGGGCCACTTGCTCGGCGAGGTAGCCAACCTGGTCGACGCGGGCGTGATCCGCAGCACGATGCGCGAGCACCTGGGCCGGATCGATGCCGCCAACCTGCGCCGCGCGCACGCGTTGGCGGAGAGCGGCGCGGCCATCGGCAAGGTCGTGCTGGAGGGATGGGCGC
Source organism: Bacillus sp. NP157 (assembly GCA_018889975.1). Lineage (NCBI taxonomy): Bacteria > Bacillati > Bacillota > Bacilli > Caryophanales > Bacillaceae > Bacillus > Bacillus sp. NP157. The sequence continues at coordinate 2,987,434 of CP076546.1, read as the reverse complement.
AGTAAGGCCTGCGCCCGGCAGGCGCTACGGTGCGACCAGCATGTTGGCCACCGCCTGCGCCTGCTTGCGGATCTCCGGGATCGCCGTCGACTCCCACAACGCACCACGCAGCAGGCTGCCGATGGCGAACAGGTTGCCACGCGGCTTGCCGTCGGCGTCCAGCACGTGGCCGTCGGGCTGCGCGGAAAGGCCGAGGCCCAGCGCGTCGGGCTTCACCAGCCCGTCGATGACCAGCTGGCGCATCAGCACGTGGTCCGTGCGCAGCGTGTCGGTGTTCAGGCCCACCGTCTGGATCACGATGTCGTAGGTTTCCGACAGCGTGGTGTCCTTGCCGGTTTCGCGGCGCACGACGTCGAGGTCGCCGTCCATCCGCAACGCGACCGACTGCATGCGACCGCGCAGGCGGGTGAGCTTGCCGGCCGCCTCCAGCTTTTCGACGTTCCGGGCGACCTGCGGCGGCATGCGATGGCGCGCGCGTTCCCACGCCCAGCGAGCGTGGCGCAGGAAGCGGGCGCGTTCGGCCGGCGGTAGCTCGTTCCACAGGGACTGTGTGTGCGGACGCAAGCCGTCGACGACGGTGCGCCAGTCGTCGGCGTGCTCGGCCGCATCGCGCAGGCGGTGCAGCCACCCGCGCACGTTCGGGTCGTCATGCAGCTGGTCGGCGAGGTCGTTGCCATCGTCGCCCGGCGCCGATGCCGCGGCCAGGTGCGGCTCGGGCAGGTGGCCGTGCCGGGACAGCGCGGTGAAGTGCGCCATCGGCCAGCGTGCGGACAGTTCGAGCACGACATCGACCGCGGTCAGGCCGAGGCCGATGACCAGGACGCGTAACGGGCGATCGTCGCCTTCCGCCGCGGCGAGGTACGGCCAGGGATCGGTGACGTAGCGGCCACTGGCGATCGCCGCGTCCTGCACGCCCGGGAGCGGGCGCGGCGGGAGCGAACCGATGGCGAGTACGGCCGCATCCGCGTGCGCTTCCTCCTCGCCGTAGCCGATGGTGACGCCCTCGCTGGACGGCACGAGCGACTCGGCCGCGAAAGGCACCATGTTGATGTCGTGGCCGAGCTGGCTGGCGTTTTTCATCGCCGCGTCGACCCGCGTCTGCAGGAAGTCGCCGTAGAGCCTGCGCGGCAGGAAATCGGATCCCTTCACCGTGGGATCGAGGGACTGGGCGAATTCGAGGAAGCCGCCCGGCTTGCTCACGAACATGCCCATCGACGCCGCCCGCACGTTGAGCAGGTGGCGATCCGATGGCGTGCCGTAGGCGACGCCGCGCCCCGGTTGCGCGCTGCCGGCGAACCAGGTCAGGTGCAGAGGTTTTGGCGTCCGGCGTTCGAGCAGTTCGCTCACCAGCGTTGCCGCCGCTGCGCCACCGCCGATGATGGCGACCTTATGAAACATGTGTACTGGTCCTTCGCCCGTTGGTTTGGGGTGGAGGGCCGTGAGACCGTCAGGCCGTCAGGCGTCCCGCAATGATCGATTGCCTCGGTCGTGCGATCCAGTGTCCCGAAGGACCGGGCTGCTCATACGCGAGGTACTGTGCCAGATCGCCACCGTACACGTGAAGCGTGAGCGCCGTGTCGTGCCGCGACAAATTGCGACAGCGGTGTGCATGCTCTTCGGTACCTTCGAACCACGTGGCGTCGCCCGGGCCAAGCCAGGTGCGACCGGTGCTGCGCAGGGTCTCGTCGGTGCCATCCTTAAGGAAGGACTCAACCTCGAGCGCACCGGCGATGGTCGCTTCAAGGCCCCACAGGCCACCGTGGTCGTGCACCGGCGTGGCATAGCCGGGTGGCCAGGCCAGGATCAGCACGCTGGTGCCGGGCTTGTTGCGCTCGGCGACCATCCAGCGCTCGAATCCGCGCCGGCGCTCGCGCAGGCTGCCCAGCGCGGCCGACACTTCGTCCTGGCGGGAATGCAGCGCACTACCAAGCGCCCGCCCCATGGAGGCGAGGTCGGGCATCGTCGCGTCCGAATGGTCGAACGCGATGTCCCGCAAGGTTTTGATGATGGAAGAACGCTTACCCATGCAACGCGCCGCCCCGGTAAATCGACTGGCGCCAGTGGACCATGGCGCCTGTTAAACAGGCGTAACCCCGGTCTTTCGCATGGGCTTTAAACGCTTTCAGCCACGGCTGCATCGAACTGCCATACCGCCCACCGCGGCGGGTATCGGAGCACGGAGAACCACCATGATCGTCATGACCTCGCTTGTCGTCCTCTTCGCCGGCTTCTGGCTGGCCTTTGCGCTGGTTGGCGCGCTGCTGAAGCTGGTCTTCGGCATCATCGGCGGTGTGTTCCACGTCGTCGCCAGCCTGGTCGGTGCCCTGGTCGGCGGCGTGCTGATGCTGGCCATCGCGCCGGTGGTGGCGCTGGCCCTGCTGCCGGTGCTGGTGCCGGTGGCGCTGGTCGTCGGCCTGGTCTGGCTGATCGCCCGCGCCACCCGCAAACCGGACGTGGTGGTGATGACCGCCTCGCGTTAAAGCGAGCGCAGGTCGAACGTCACCGGGATCCGCGCCCAGGCCTTCACGTGCTGGCCATCCTGGATGGCCGGCTGGAACCGCCAGCTCGACAGCACCTGCTTGCGTGCCGCGTCGTCCAGCACGGCGTGGCCGCTGCTGTTCTCCACCACCACGTCGAGCGGCTTGCCGGCTTCATCGACCAGCACGCGTAGCGTCACCGTGCCCTGCATGTGACCGCGGATGGCCTGGGTCGGATACTTGGGTGCTGGCGCCGCGACGTAAGCGAGCGTGGTTTCCGCCGGCGCCGCATTCACGGCAGGTGCCTGGGTGACCGGCGCCTCCACCATCGGTTGCGGTGGCGCGGATCCTTCATCCGTCGGCACCGACTCCACCACGGGCGGCTGGGGCGTGGCCTGGCGCGGCTTCGCCTGGACCGCCTGCGTGTGCTTCGGCAGCACGGGCAGTTTAATGTCGGGGATCGGGACGACCTTGGGCGGGGTCGGATGGTCGACCAGGACGATCGCCCGGGGCTCCGGCGTGAACGTGGCGATATCGGCCACCATTGGCCGCATGACGGCGACGAGGACGGCAACGTTGAGGGCAATCGCCGCGCTCATGGCGGCGATACGGGCGGCATCCGGGTGAACCCCGGCAAAGGCCTGCGGACGGGCGAACGACATGAGCCACCTCCATGACGATGTGGGGAAGGCGTTGCGTATGTGCTTGCTACATGGTCGGGAACACGGCCGGTGGGGACCGGCGGGGATCGTGTTCAGGTCCGATGCCAGATTAGGCAGGATGTCGAGCGAAAAGCAACGGTCAGTGAGCGACCAGCATGGGCACGTCCGACTGCATGAAAAGGTAGCGCGTGGTGCCTCCGAGCACTAGCTCGGACAACCGCGACCGGCCCCATGCGCCCATCACGATGAGGTCGACACCGTCCTCGTGGGCGATCTTCAGCAGTTCCGGTCCCGGGGACGACAAAGCCGCGGCATCCAGCTTGCGCACTTCCGCGGTGACGCCATGGCTGTCCAGCCATCCACGGATGTCGGTGTCGGGCAGGGCGCAGGTGCCGATCTCTTCGTCGTGGCTACCGTCGATGACGGTGACCTTCGCGGCCTTGCGCAACAACGGTAGCGACGAGCGCAAGGCGAGGGCGGATTCGCGGCTGCCACTCCATGCCACCAGCACGTGCTCGCCAAGGCTTTCCACCGATGCGGCATCAGGTACGACGAGCACGCCACGGCTGGCACCGAACACGGTGCGCGAGACGACACCGAAGCCGATCGGTGCATCGCCACGCATCGTGGACGAGCGTTCCATCACGACCAGGTCATACCCCGCCGAGGCGTGCGTGAGCACGGTCACCGTGTCGCCGTTGCCGACCCGCCATTTGCCGCGCAGCCCCTGCGCCGCGAGCAGGTCGGCCCAGTCGCCCGCGACCGCCCTGGCCTCGGTGGCCCGCTGGCGCACGGCGTCCAGTTGCATCGGCACCGCTTCGGGCACGGTGAACGCCGCGGCCGGCATGTCCACCACGTGCATGGCGTCCAGCCGGGCGTCGATGCGCGACGCCATGGCGAGCGCGGCGCGGAGGCCGGGTCCCTGGGGCGGGAGGCGCGGAACATGCAGGAGGAGTTCGAGGGTCATCCCCGCATACAACACCAGTTGAGAATGCTTCGCAACCGGAAGCCCCATGGAGTACCCTCGGGACTCATTTGTGCAGTGCGATAACCCATGACCCTCGACAACGCCCAACCGCGTTACGCCTTCGCTGAAGAAGTCGCCAGCAGCGTGATCCATGGCCTGGGGATCGTGCTCAGCATCGCCGGCCTCGCCGTACTGGTGTCGTTTTCGGCGATGTATGGCGGCGTGCGTTCCGTCGTCGCCAGCTCGGTCTTCGGCTCGACGCTGATCCTGCTTTACACCGCGTCGACGCTGTATCACTCGGTGCCGGCGGGCGGCGTGGCCAAGCGTGTGTTCCGCACGCTGGACCACATCGCCATCTTCCTGCTGATCGCGGGCACGTATACGCCGTTCACCCTGCTGGCGCTGCCTGGCGCGTGGGGCTGGGGTCTGTTCGGCACCATCTGGGGCCTGGCCATCCTCGGCAGCGCGGCCGAACTGGGCATGCTCAAGCGCTACCGCAAGGCCGCGGTGATCATGTACGTGCTGATGGGCTGGGTGGCCGTGGTGGCCATCCAGCCGCTACGCGAGAACGTGGAAACCGGCGGGCTGGTACTGCTGTTCGCCGGCGGCATCGCGTACACGGCGGGCGTGCCGTTCTACATCGCCCGCCGCATGCCCTACGGCCACGCCATCTGGCACTTCTTCGTGCTCGCAGGCAGCGTGCTGCATTACCTGGCGATCCTGCTCTACGTCATCCCCGACGCCCACGGCTAGCACGCTGTTGTACGCGCACGGCTAAAGGGCTTTTGTAGGAGCGCGCCTGCGCGCGAAAACCAGTTCGCGGCGTCACCGCGTTGTTGGTTTTTCGCGCGCGGGCGCGCTCCTACATGTCTCGCCCACCTATTTGGCCTTAAGCACCGACGGAACGAACCGCGTGCGCACGGCTTCGGCCAGCAGCTCAGGCGGAAGCAGGCCCTGGGCGATCAGGAAATCGTTGAACGCCTTGCGGTCGAACTTCGCACCGAGCGCCACCTGGGTTTCCGCGCGCAGCTGCAGGATGCGGCTGTATCCGTAGAAATACGCCGTGGCCTGGCCGGGCGAATTCAACGTGTAACGATCCAGTTCCTGCCGGGCCATCGGCTCGGACAGGCCGACATCGTGCACGAGGATCTCGTGCGCACGGTCACGGGTGACCAGGCCCAGGTTCAGCATCGGATCGAGGAAGGCGCGGGCCGCACGGAGCAGGCGGAACTGCAGGGCGATGAACTGCCCGGCCGGCGGCTCGTACGGCACCATCTCGGCTTCGGCATACAGTGCCCAGCCTTCGACGTTCACGCTGTTGAAGGCGAACAGGCTGCGCGTGAGCGAAACACCCTGTTCCACCATCGCCGCGAACTGCAGTTCATGGCCGGGGCGGCCTTCGTGCGCGGTGAGCGTCCAGGCGGCGGCTTCGAAGGTGAAGTCGTCATACGTCTGCGAGGCATCGCCATTCGCCGGCGGGTTGCCCGTCGTGAGCACGAAGGTGCCTCGCTGCCCGGTGTTGTTGATGAAGGGCGGCGGATCCATGTGCGGCGCCGGCGTGCGCGCATTTTCCGCTTCCGATGCAAGACGCATGGCGAGGTCGCGCTTGGGCAATTCGACGATGCGCTGCTGGCGGATGATGTCTTCGATCTTGCCAATCACGGCGTGGTAAGTCGGCTCGACCTTGTCCTTCGCCAGCTGCTTCTTCTTCAACGCCTTGAGCACGTCGCGGTAGTCGCCATCGGGCAGGCCCTCGGCCTTCGCCACCACGGGGGCAAGCTGCTGCAGGGCGTACGAGGTCTCCATGAATTCGAGTTCGGCGCGCGCGATGAGGTCGCGCGGCGCGATGTCCAGGCCGACCTGCTCCAGGTTATAGGCGTACATCGGCTCCGGCAGGCGGAAGTCCGTGCGCGCACGCGGCAGCACCGTCTTCTTCACCCAGGCGTTGTAGTCCTTGAGCTGCTTGTCGAGCTTCGCCATCGCCTCGTCGGTGCCGGCGATCTTCTTCTCGGCGAACAGCTTGCGGATGCCGTCGACATAACGCTGGGTGTTGCCGAGCTTCTGCTCGACGTCGGCCTTGACCGGCCCCATCAGCTTCTTGTCGGCGAGCTTCTCGGTGGTGCGCGCTTTCGCCGCATCGACCAGCGGCGTGCATCCGGCCGTGAGGCCCACGTAGCACTTCAGGCGGCCCAGCGCGGCCTGGTTCTGCTCGGGCGTGCTTTCGGCATTGAGCAGCGAGAATTCACCGCTGAACACCATCTGCCCGGCGTCGAACCACGGCAGCATGTACTGGTCGTTGAGGTCGATGCCCTTGATGTTCCCGTCGATCTGCTTGAGCAGGATCTGCAGGTCCTGGTGCACGTTCGGATCTTTTTCTTCGGCGAGGCGCTTGTTGAGCTTGTCGCGCACCTCGACCAGGGCGGCACGCTGGCGCTTGTCGATGTCCGGGCCAAGGTCGGCGGTCTTCTCGTCGTAGCCCTTCACGCCGATGTCGGTGGCCGATTCGGGGCTGAAACGGGCGGTGACATCGAGCAGTAGCTGCGCGTCGGCGTTGCTCTTTGCAATCCAGGCAGGCTGGGCAGGTTCGGCGTGGAGCGCGCCGATCGTGAAGGTGATCGCGGCAGCGAGGGTCAGTCGTCGGAACATGCGTGTCTCCCCGTAGTAGTAGCGGGAGACTAGCGGGGAGCGAGGGGGCCGCGCCATGTGTCTTCGGATGGGGGTGCTCAGGAGAGCAGCAGGGCGACGCCGGCCATCCCGAGCATGAGGAAGGAGATGACGACCTTGGCCAGCATGCCGACCAGCATGCCGACCCATGTGCTGACGCCGACGTGGGCCGAGCGCAGCACGCTCTTGCCGGAACACAGTTCGCCCACCACCGCACCGGCAAAGGGGCCGATGATGAGCCCGGGGATGCCGAAGAACATGCCGACCGTGGTGCCCACGCCCGCACCCCACAATGCGCGTGGCGTAGCGCCGATACGCTTGGCGCCGAGCGAGGCGGAGATGAAATCCAGCGCGACGCCGAACGCGCCGACGATGCCGATGGCGACCAGCCAGCCCCAGCCCAGGTGCTGGTAGTCGTCCACCGCGGCAGCCAGCCAAATGCCGCCGAAGATCATCGGGATACCGGGCAAAAACGGCAGGATGGCACCGGCGATACCGCCGACGATCAGTACGGCGGAGAGCAGGTAAAGGGCGAGTTCCATCAGCGGAACGCCCCGCGATACTCCGGCTTGAGATAACGCGAGAAGGCTTCGCTGGGCACGTCGATCGCCTGGGGACCCGCGACGTAGGCGGCGACCTGGTACGGCGGGAAGATGAAGGTCAGCCCATGCACCTTGTCGTCTGGGCCGGTCAGCAGGCTGAAGACGCGGTAGTGGTCCTTGCCCGGCTCGGTGCCTTCCTCGATCTGCCGTGTATCCGACGCCAGCGGCTCGTCCTGGTCGTCCAGCTGGGTGATCAGCTGGCGGCGTGCCTCGGCGGCGAAGGCGTTCTCCGCTGCCGCGGGATCGTCGAACAGTTCGCGGATGTTGACCACGCGGTCGCTCGCGGTGTCGAACGTGAAGCTGTCCACGATCGGCGCAGGATGGGCGCCGCCAGTGAAGGACTGGCCGTCGACCTGGACGTTGATGAAGCGGTCGGTGCGGGCGGAGACGGCGATGTCCAGGTTGAGGTCCCACGGGATCTCACGGGCCCGCTCGCTGGCGCCGGGCGCGTCCAGGCTCTCCAGGAATGCCCGCTTCTGCCGGTCGACATAGCGGTCGATGGCATGGCGCAGGGGCGCGGCCCGCGCGGGCAGGTCGGGAAGTGAAAGCTCGATCGTATACAGGCCATCCTGGCCGGAACGGGTATCCTTGCCGGCATCGGCTTTTGCGGCACTGGCCCTGGCGGGCGGCGGCGTATCCCCGCCGTGCGTCCGGTCTGCGCCGTCACGGCAGGCGGCGAGCCCGGCGGTGGCCATGACCAGCGACAGGATGTGTCGCACCAACATTTTTTCAGTCTCTCCCTGCAAGGCTGGCATCTTAGCGTAGCCATCGTGTGCGGGAGAGGATGTCAACGAATCGAAGGAAAAGCGTGCACAACGCGATGACGGAAACCGTCACCCTGCTCAAGTCCGACGAACTGGGCCGCATCGAACGCGTCGAGCGCGATGGCGTGATGCTGATCCGCCGGGACATCGCCGCCGCCCGCTGGTGGGCGCGCTGGTTCGCCCGCCGTGCCGCCGCCCGCGAGGCGCGGGCCCTGGCCCGACTGGATGGCATTGACGGCGTGCCGCGACTGCTTGCGTGGAATGGCCGGGTGCTGGAACGCAGCTACATGGCCGGTGACCCGATGCAGGTCGGCAAGCCGCTCGATCCGGGCTATTACCGCGATGCGCTGCGCCTGCTCGCCGTGCTGCACCGGCGCGGCATCGTCCACAACGACCTGGCCAAGGAGCCGAACTGGCTGGTCCGGGCCGACGGCTCGCCCGGGCTGGTCGATTTCCAGATCGCCTGGACCCGCGGCCGACGCGGCACCCTGTTCCGTATCCTCGCCCGCGAAGACCTGCGTCATCTGCTGAAGCACAAGCGGACCTACGCTGCCGAGCGCCTCTCGGCCCGGCAGCGAGCCATCCTCTCCCAACCCGCACCGCATTCGCGGCTGTGGCGCGCGACGGGCAAACGGCTCTACAAGCTCATCGCCCGGCGGATCTTCGGGTACTGGGACAACGAGGGCCAGGGCCGCATCCGCAAATGAACGTGTTTATTTTTCGACGAAGGCGCGTTCGATGACGTAATCGCCGGGCTCGCGGGTGCGCGGGGAGGCCTGGAAGCCTTCGCCGTCGAGCAGGACGCAGATGTCGTCGAGCATCGACGGGCTGCCACACAGCATCACGCGATCTTCCGCCGGATTGATCTGCGGCAGGCCGGTGACGCGGGCCATCTCGCCGTCGGCGATGGCGTCGGTGATGCGGCCACGGTTGCGAAATTCCTCACGCGTGACCGTCGGGTAATAGATGAGCTTTTCGCGCACCAGCTCGCCGAGATATTCGTGGTTCGGCAGCTCGTCCTCGATGTAGGTCGAGTAGGCGAGGTCTTCCACGCGGCGCACGCCGTGGGCAAGGACGATCTTGTCGAAGCGCTCGTAGGTTTCCGGGTCGCGGATGATCGACAGGAACGGCGCCAGCCCCGTTCCGGTGCCCAGCAGGTAGAGACGCTTGCCCGGCTTGAGGTCGTTCAGCACCAGCGTGCCGGTCGGCTTGCGGCTTACGATCACCGGGTCGCCCGGCTTCAGGTGCTGCAGGCGCGAGGTCAGCGGGCCGTCCTGGACCTTGATGCTGAAGAATTCGAGGTGCTCTTCGTAATGCGCGCTGGCGATGGAATACGCGCGCATCAGCGGACGGCCATCCACCTCCAGCCCGATCATGACGAAGTGCCCGCTTTCGAAGCGGAAACCCGGGTCACGCGTGGTCCGGAAGCTGAAAAGCGAGTCGTTCCAGTGATGTACGTCGATGACGTGTTCGGTCGCCAGTGCCACCATGGTGTGCGTTGCCTCTGAAACAATAAGGGGACGTAGCCGCCGCGCTGCGCGGAAGCCCTGGAATCTGCTGGGGAAGCGACCCACGGGCCGCGCTGCCTCGCGCGTGGCGCCGCACCCCCGTGTGGGTGCGGGCTCAACCCTATAAGGATACGGCATCTGCGGCACGGTCGCCGCCCCAGGGCCCCCAGGCGTCTCGCGCTGGTCTAAGATCGCCCCTCATACCCTTGATGAAGCCCCCGCATGATGCGACCCGAGTATGCCCCGGGCCAGGCCTGGACCTATCGCACCCGTCCGGGCGAAGAAGCCTCGCGCCTGGTCATCCGCAAAGTGGATGTCGAGCCGGAAGACGGCCAGGTCTTCCACGTGTCCATCCTCGACGTGAAGCTGCGCAACCACCGGGTGCCTGGCGGCATCCAGTCGGCCATGCACCACGCCGCGGTGAACCGCGCGACGCTCGACCAGAGCGTGCTCGAGTGCGTCGGCGAGGGCGAGGACGACGAAACCTGGATGGACGGCTATGCCGTGTGGCGGCAGGCCTACGACAACGGCGACGCCGGGGTCTTCGACATCGCGGTCGCCGACATCCTCGGCTACATCGAGATGGTCGTCGCCGCATCGGGCGAGCCGAGGTAAAAAAAGAGCGCCCGGGCCTCCGGAAACGGCAGGGGAGTGGCCGATTCCGGAGGTGGGCGCAAGCGTCACACAGGGATGAGGTTGCAGCGGTAAAGCGGTTTAGAAGTCGTACGAAACCGACAGTCGGCCGTAACGCGGATCCTGCGTTATGAGCGGTGCGCGATACAGCGGGTGCGGCGTGCTGGTCGACTGCCATTCGGTCGGGTAGCGGAACACGGCGCGCTGCTGGTTGGTCACGTTGAACACGTTGGCGGACAGCGCCAGTCGGCCGTCACCCCAGCCCGGACGCCAGGTCAGGCCCAGGTCCCACTGGTAGGTCCACGGCAGGCGGCCCTTCTCACCCGGGGGCGAAGGCTGGCCATCGCACCAGTGGTAGGCGCTGCCGTAATGCGCCGGGTCGGTCTGGTCCGGGCCGTAGAAGCCCAGGCAGACTTCCGGTGCGCCGGATGCGATCTGGAAGTTGCTCGAGAGCTGCCACTCGGGCGCGAACTGCCAGTAGCCATACGCCTTGAACACGTGCGGGTGATCGTTACCCAGCGGGCCGTTGGCGTAGTCCATGACGTAGCTGTTGTCCCAGTCCATGCTGCCGGCGGCGCCGTTCTGGCGCGAATCGGTACGCGACTGGCCTTCCGTGTTGCCGTAAGAACGCGAGAACACGTAGTCGAACTTGCCGTACCACACGCCGTCGAACTGGTGCTCCATGAAGAGCTCGGCGCTGTAGTAGCGACGCTTCGTCGCCGGCATGCCCATTTCCTTGCGCGACAGGTCCACCGTGAACGGATTGCCCGACGGGTCGAGCAGGGTGAAGGTGTTCGCGTGGCCACCGTTGATCAGGTAGCAGCTGTTGGTCGAGCCGACGGTGTGGCCTTCGGCGGTGGCCTTGGCGGTGACGAGGTCGATGTCGCAGAAATCGTCGATGACCGAGTTGAGCTTGCGCTGGGTCAGCTTGGCACCGTAGGTCCAGTTCTCGCCCAGGGTCTTGTCGAAGCCGAGGATGAACTCGTCCTGGTTTTCGGCCTTGAGGTTCTTGCCGGCGACCGTGCGCGGGTCGGGCGGGATGCCGTAGGAGTTGTTACCCGACACGACGCCGCTCATCTGGGTCAGGCCGGTCGGCGTACCGTCCGCGGCGATGCCCGAATAGGTGTAGAACTGCTGCGTGGCGGTGTAGCCCGCGGCGGCGCCAGTGGCCGGGTTGAGCGGCAGGCCGAGGTAGTAACGTCCCGCGTTGGCGAAGACCTTGAACGTGCCATCGCCGTTCACGTCCCACGATGCACCGAGGCGCGGCGCCCACTGCGGACGGGTCTGCTCGATGAAGGGCTTGCCGAACTGGTTGTAGTCGGTGAACTGGTCGTTGCGCAGGCCGATCTGCAGCAGGACGCGATCGCTCACCTGCCACTTGTCTTCGATGTACTGCGCCTTCTGGTCGGAGCGGACGTTGACCAGGTTGTAGCTGACGTTCTTGCTGACGTAGTAGCCGCTCTGGCCGTTCGGGAACAGCGCGGGTGCCGGCACGAAGTTGCGACCCGGCGTACCGTCGATGGCTTCGTTCGGGTCCTTCTGGACGCCGTAGCTCCAGCTATAGCCCGGGCCCGGGCTGAAAGTGCCGAAGTCGTTCACCTGCGACTTGACGTTGTCGATACCCACCGAGATGGTGTGGTTACCGGCGACGTACTGCACGTCGAAGCGAAGATTGTTCGACTTGTTGCCGCGGCCCGGCGAGCTGATGTCGCCGACCTGGGTGTTCTTGATCGCGCTGCCGCCGTTGAGTGCGGGGTTCTGGCTGCCCGAGCCATCGACGCGCGCGAGGGTGTCGTCGTATGCACCCGGCTGGTCGTAGTTCTTCACCGACATCTTGCCGTACTGGGCGCTGATGGTCAGGTTGTCGGTGATGTAGCCGGTGTACTTGCCGTTCCAGAACGAGCCGCCCACCTTGGTGTCGTTGACCGGGCCAATGGTGTTCGTGCGCGACATGTTGACGTAGTCGTAGCCGTAGCGCGTGCCGCTACCGGAACGCTTGTCGCCGACGCTGGTGAATTCCAGGATGTTGCTGTCGGTGATGTTCCAGTCGAGCTTGCCGTACCAGCGCGGGTTGTTATACGTGTTGGTCGACGACGGCGTGCTGCTGTCCACGGCATTGACGTTGCGGTAGCCCTGCTTCTCGAACTCGGTCGCGACGAAGAAGAACAGCTTGTCCTTGATCAGGGGGCCGCCGGCATAGGCACTGACGGTGGTCGACCACTTGTCGTTCTGGCTCTTCGGCTGGTACAGGTCACCCGCGGGCGCGGACGCCGGGGTGTTGACGTAATGGATGTCCGGGCCGGCGGCACGTGCCCAGTTCGGCTCCCAGATGATCTGCGCACCGAAATGCCATTCGTTGGTTCCGCGCTTGCCGACCTGGTTGATCACGCCGCCGTCGGAGCGGCCGTACTGGGCGCTGTAGCCGCCCGTATAGACTTCCTGCTGGTCGATGGCGCCGTACGGCATCTGCAGGCCGCCGGCCGCGTTCAGCGGGTCGGTGGTGTTGAAGCCGTTGACGTAATACGCGTTCTCGTTGGACGCCGCGCCGCCGAAGCTGGCAAGCGAGCGGCCGGTATCGCTGGTGAAGCCACCGCCGTTGTTGACCACGCCCGGTGCGAGGCGTGCCACGGCCTCGGCGCTACGGCCCAGCGGGAGCTTGGCGAGCTGCTCGGAGGTGAGCACGGTGCGCGAGTCGACGGTGGTGACGTCGATGGAGGGGAGGGCGTTGCCGGTGACGGTGACGCCCGAAAGCGCCGTGGCGTCCGCCGATGTGGCCGGGGCCGGTGCCGCGAACGAGACATCGGTGCTGGCGCCGACGCGCAGGGAAACATTCTTGCGTGAATCGACCGCGGCGCCATCGCGCATCAGGGTCACGGTGTAGGTGCCGAGCGGGAGCTGGGTCAGCGAATAGTGGCCGCGATCGTCGACGGCGGTTTCGCGACGGAGGCCGTTGGTGCTCTCGACCACGATGGACTGGTTGCCATTGGCTGGCACCGAACCGTTGAGGTTACCGGTGGTGGACTGGGCGTATGCCGTGCCGACACCACCCAGGCAGGTACACACGGCCAGCGCCAGCGCGGTCCTGCGGATCAGAAACTGATTCTTCATGCCTTCCCCGAAATATCCAATGTCACCAAAAACGGCAGCACGGGGCCGCAGCCGCAGGTTCATGCCTGCTGCTGTCGTTGCTCGGAGGCAAAGAGCCCCTCCCCGCGCTCCGTCGCAAACGTCCATTTGTCACGATCCAAATGAACTGACCCCGAGATTTACAGCAGCCCGCAGAGCTTGTCCAGAGTCGATTCGTTCATTTTAGTTGGCCGTATAGCCGTCCGAACGACTTGCTGCGACGCAGCAGAAACGCGTGTAACTATGGGTATTTGTGCGGTTTCCTGTTAACCGTACGGGGGCGTTTTGTCGCTCACGGGGCGGCCAGGGGGAGTCGCAAGAAAATTTTTCTGCAGACCCATTTTTCGTCAGGTCAGTTCACACCTCCTAGACATTTGGATCGTGGCAATTCTCACCGACACTGCGACAATCTATTTGTACCCGGATGCAAACCCCGTATTTTGGTGCGACGGCCCTTGCGGCTCTCCGCGCAAAACATAGACTAGGCGGGTATCGGGGGAAGGGTGGAAGCAAGCCTGGCATGAAGATCGATCGCGGTAGCGGCAAGCGTGCCGGGCCGGTGATGCTCAGCGAGGTCGCCGAGCGGTTGCGCAATCCGCGCATCGACCGCATCGTGGCGAGCTTCCGCGAGTATCACGTGTCGCTTATGCGCACGGTGTTGCTTGGATTCATCGTCGTCTGGACAGCCGCCTGGCTGGACGGTCCCGTGCCCATGGCGCGGGAATCCCACCTTGCCTTCCCCGTGGCCATGGTCCTGTTCGTGGCCAGCACCTTCTGGATGCTGTTCGTCCGCGCGCGCTGGATGACGGTCACCCCGCGGGTCGACGCCATCGGCCAGGTCGCGAACTTCGCGATGGTGGCACTCCTGCTCAAAGCGGGCTTCATGCTCGACATCACCGTGACCGCCGTTCTGCCGTTCCTGTCGGTGGCCGTCGGCATGCGTTACAGCCAGCGGGCGTTCGCCGCCAGCGTCGTGGCCTCGGTACTGATCCTTGGCTTCACCGCGCCGGAGGGGTATTGGCTTGGCCGCCCCGCCTATGCGCTCTATGCGCTGGCGCTCACCGTCGTCCTGCCGATGACGCTGTACCGGATGATCGACGCGCTTCGTGAGGTGTCCGCCGAGGCGATCGCGTCGCGCGAGGCCCAGCATCGGTTCATCTCGATGATGAGCCACGAGATGCGTACGCCGCTCAGCACCGTGATCCATTCGGCCTCGCTGATCGACACCGCCGCGATGAACGACGACCAGCGCCGGTTGATGGCGCTGCTGTCCACCAGCGCGAACGCCTTGCTGCACCGGGTCAATGCCGTGCTCGACGTGGCCTCGTTCGCCGGCGGCAGTTTCAACCTGCGCCAGCAGCCGTTCGCCTTCGACGAGGTGCTGGCGACGGTCGGCGCCGTGTGCCGCCCCGCCGCTGCCGAGAAGCGGATCGCCTTCAGTGTGTCGCGCGATGCGTCGGTGGAGGGCGTGTTCACCGGCGACCCGGGCCGCATCGAGCAGGTGCTGTCCAACCTCGCCTCCAATGCGCTCAAGTTCACCCCGCCCGGTGGCACGGTGGATGTGCGCGTCGAGCTCTTCGAAGGCATCGGCGGGCGCGACCCGGTGATCGTCTGCACCGTCGCCGATACCGGCATCGGCATCGCCGACGCGGACAAACAGCGCATCTTCGATCCGTTCCACCAGGTGAGCGCGGGGGAAAGCCGGCGGCAGGAAGGTGTCGGCCTGGGCCTGTACATCGTGCGCAACGTGTCCGGCCAGATGAATGGCCACCTCGACGTCACCGACAATCCGCTGGGCGGTTCGGTGTTTACCTGGCGCTTCCCGCTGCCGCGCGCGGCGCATGGTGCGCGCAGCATGGCCGACATGCCGCTGGTGGACCTGCTCGATACCCATCGCGCCCGGGTGGCGTCGCAACGCTGCCTGGTGGTCGACGACAACGCGGCGAACCGCGAGATCGTAGGCCGCATCCTCGAGCGCGCGGGCCATCGTCCCGTGTTCAGCGAGAGCGGCGACGAAGCGTTGCGGCGCATGGACGACGATGCGTTCGACCTGATCTTCATGGACCTGCACATGCCCGGGAGCTCGGGCTGGGACGTGCTTGGCCGCATCGAGGTGATGCGCCGCAGCCAGGCGGTGCCGCCGATCGTCATGCTCAGTGCGGACTCGAGCCAGGACGCCGTGCGCATCGCGTTCAAGGCGGGCGCCCGCGCTTACCTCACCAAGCCGATCGCAGCGCAGCGCCTGCTCGACATCATCGAAGCCATCGCGGCTGAGCACTCGCTGGCACGCGCGGCCAGGGTGTGGCAACCCGACTTGCCCGGTGTCGACACACGCCAGCCGGCTGCCGTGCCGCTGGACGAGATGCGCACGCTGTCCAGCCCGGCTGAATTCGCCAGCTTCCTCGACCTGTGTTCGACGGCATCGGATGGCCACGTGGACGCCTTGCGCGAGGCGATGCTCTGCCACGACATCACCTCGGCGTCGGAATCCCTGCATGCGCTACGCAATGTGCTGGGTAACCTGGGCGTGCCCGGGGCGAGTCGTGTCTGCGACGACCTCGGCGTGCTGATCGATGCGGGTGGCGACATGGCGCCGGCCGTGGCGGAACTGGACGAGCTGTGCCGATCGGTCGGCCATTACGTGGCGATGCAGCGTCGCCGTCCGGATGTCGTCGCCGGCAGCCCTGCGTGACGCCGCTGGAAGCGATGGCGTCGGCCATCGACGAGCGCGAGCGGGGCGCCCCCGCACTCAAACCCGACAACGAAGCGCGCGTGGTGTTCCTCGACGGCGTCGCTCGCGAGCGACGTCCGCTGGCCGTCGTCTACGTGCACGGCTTCACCGCGAGCCAGGCCGAAGGCGACCCCGCTCATCGCGCGATCGCCCGGGCCTGTGGCGCACACCTCTACCTGGCCCGCCTGCACGACCACGGCAGCGATGCGCCGGATGCGATGGCCGGCGCATCGCCCGAGCGCTGGCGCGACGATGCCGAAGTGGCCTACCAGGCCGGCCTGCAGTTGGGCGAGCGCGTGCTGTTGGTCGGAACCTCGATGGGTGCGTCGCTGGCGCTTGACCTTGCCGCCCGGCATGCCGACACGGTGGCCGGGCTGGTGGCGTGGTCGCCCGGGATCCGCGTGCACGATCCCGTCCAGCTGCGTGCTGCGGTGTTGCTCGAAGGTCCGGTCGTCCCGCCGGGCGAGCGTTCGCCGTACCAGCGCGCCTATTGGTCGTCGGTGGTCCACTCGGATGCGTACCGCGCCATCGCCCGGCTCTTCCACGAACGCATGCGCCCCGAGGTGCTGCGACAGGTGTGCTGCCCGGTGCTGTTCGGCGCATGGGACGGCGGTGACGGTGACCGTGACACGCTGACCTCGGTGGCGGCGATGCGCGAAGCCTTCGAGTGGCTGGGCACGCCTCGGGAAGCTCGCCGGTTCATCGCTTACGACCACGCCGCACACGTTCTTGCGAATCCGCATCGGTCCCCGGCGGCAGGACGCGTCCGGGTGGATGCCCTCGGCTTCCTGGGCGAAGCCGGACTGCTCGACATCGCGCATCGGCCATAGGTCGCAGCGACGGCGGGCGGCATTGCCGCTATGGTGTCGGCGTGCATGCGATGGGGTGGGGAGTGCGGGCAAGAACGATGATCACCGCAACGCGGGCGGTGCTGCTGGCCATGGCCGGCTGGCTGGCCTTCGCCTGCCCGGCGTGGGCGATCGACACGCGCGATCGCGCGATCGGGCAGTTCTACCACACGGCGTGGACCGTGCGCGAAGGCGCACCGGGGCAGGTCACCGCGCTGGCGCAGACCGCGGACGGTTACCTCTGGCTGGGTACGCAGACCGGCCTGTATCGCTTCGATGGCGTGCGCTTCGAGCGTTTCCGGCCGCGCGAGGGTGGCGACTTCCCGGCCTCGAGCGTGGCGTCGCTATACGCCCCGCCCGAAGGCGGCCTGTGGGTCGGTTTCCGCTACGGCATCGCGAGCTACGTCGAAGGCGACAAGGCGACCCATTACGGCGCGGCGAGCGGACTGCCCACCGCCACGATCTATGCCTTCGCCGGTACACCGGACGGCCGTCTATGGGGCGCGACCTTCAATGGCCTGGTCGAACTGCGGGGGAATCGCTGGCAGGTGGTTGGCCCCGCCATGGGCTTGCCTGGCGAACGCGCGCGCAATCTGTCGGTCGACCGCGAAGGGCGCCTGTGGGTGGCATCCGACGTAGCGCTGGCGTGGCTGCCGCCGGGCGCCGATCGGTTCGTCGTCGCCACCCGCGACGTCGGCAAGATCAACCGCATCGCCGAAGCACCGGACGGCACGGTGTGGGTTGCCGATGTCGACCGCGGCGTGTTGCCCGCGTGGAACGGCACCGGCAACCCGGCGGCGTCCGGCCCGGTGATGCGCCTGTCGTCGACCGGCCTGCTGTTCGATCGCGACGGTGCGCTGTGGGTGCCGACGCTCGGCGACGGGCTGCGTCGCGTGCCGCGCGTCGAGCATGCCGTCGGCCAGGTGATCGACGCCGGAGGCAGCGGCGCCCAGGCCTTCATCGAACGCGACGGCCTGACCTCCGACTACATCACCGCGATCCTGCAGGATCGCGAAGGCAACATCTGGGTGGGTGGAAGCCGCGGCCTCGACCGGTTCCGTGCAAGTCGCCTGCTGCCGACGCCGACCCCGTCGGGCGCGACGGACTTCGCGATCGTGCCGGCCTCCGGCGCGGGCATCTGGATCGGTACCAAGAACCGTCCACTGATGCGCGTGGACGTGGCGCATTCCACCTCGCTGGATTTCCCGCAGGCGATCACGGCGGCGGCGCGCGACGCGCAGGCGACATGGCTTGGCGGACCCAACGGCGTCTGGACCATCGAAGACGGAAAGCCAAATCGCTTCGCCGAGCTCCCGGTCGATGACTTCACCGGCGTCCAGGCCATGGCGGGCGATGGGCATGGTGGCGTATGGGTATCGATCAACCGCCCTGGCATCTATCACTTCAGCCGCGGCAGCTGGCATCGGGAGCTGTTGCCCGCCGTGCCGAACGATCCGTCACCGCTGGTGCTCGCGCGCGACTCGCGCGAACGGCTGTGGATGGGCTTCGCCCGCAACACCATCATCATGCGCGACGCCGAAGGGCACGATACCGTGTACGACGCACGCCATGGCCTGGACGTCGGCAACGTCACCGCCCTGCTGCCCGAAGGGGACGTGATGTGGATCGGCGGCGAACGCGGCATCAGCCGGGTCGAAGGCGGCCGGGTGCATCCGCTGTCGCTCGAAGTGGAGTTGCAAGGCGTGTCCGGATTCATCCGCGACAGGCAGGGCGATTTCTGGGCCAATGCGTCCCAGGGCATCGTGCGCATTCGCGCCGACGAGGTGGCGCACGCGCGGCGCGATCCGGACTATCGCGCACCGGTGACGGTGTTCGATTCGCTCGATGGCCTGCCCGGCACACCGGCCCAGTTCCGGCCGTTGCCGACGGCGGTCGCCGCGGACGACGGCCGGCTGTGGTTCGCGACCACCAGTGGCGTCGTCTCGATCGACCCGGCCGATGTCCCGCGCAATGCCTTGCCACCGCCGGTAGCGGTGCGTGGCGTCGCCACCGATGCCGGTTGGTGGGAGGGCCCGGGTCGCCTGCGCCTGCCGGCCAAAACCGATCGCCTGCGCGTGCTCTACACGGCGACCAGCCTGTCGATGCCCGAGCGCGTGCGTTTTCGCTATCGGATGGATGGCATCGACACGCGCTGGCGCGAAGCGGGCGCGGATCGCGAGGCGGTGTATACCGCACCCGCGCCCGGCCACTACGTCTTCCGGGTCACCGCAGCGAACGAGGATGGGGTCTGGAACGAACAGGGTGCGTCGATCGGGATCGACGTCGCCCCGGCGTTCTACCAGACCGCCTGGTTCGCCGTGGCCTGCGGTTTGTTCGGGGCGGGTGTCGCGTGGGTGCTGGTGTTGCTGCGGATCCGTCGCGCCGAGGAGCGCATGCAGGAGCGCCTGCACGAACGCCTGCATGAGCGCGAGCGCATCGCGCGCGAACTGCACGACACCCTCCTGCAAAGCATCCAGGGCCTGATGATGCGTTTCCAGGCCGTGGCCAACCGCGTGCCGGGCGACGATCCGCTGCGCACCGCGATGGAAAGCGCGCTGGACCGTGCCGAACAATCGTTGGTGGAAGCGCGGGATCGCGTGCGCGACCTGCGCGACCACATGGGCGATACGGTCGCGCTGGACGTGGGCCTGGGCGAGATGGCACGCGCCTACGCGGGCGAACACGGGATGCCGATCCGGGTGGACCTCTCGCCGGGTTGGGAGGGCATGGATCCCCTGGCTCGCGACGAGCTCTACGGCATCGCGCGCGAAGCCGTGCACAACGCCGTGGCGCACGCGGACGCGAGCCTCATCGACGTCAGCCTGCGTCGGCACGGCAGTGACCTGTTGCTCGCCGTGCGCGACGATGGCAAGGGGATCGATCCTGCCATCCTCAAGGCGGGGCGGCCGGGCCACTGGGGCCTGCGCGGGATGCGTGAACGCGCGGAGACGATCGGCGGCCACGCGACGATCGAGTCACGCATTCGCGGTGGTACCGAGGTGGTCGTCCATGTGCCGCTGGCGCATGTCCTGCCCGCGCGCGCCTGGTGGCGGCGCGGGTGGTGGCCCGGGCCTGGTCAGCGGTAACAGCCGTTCGCGAACTGACCCTTCGCCACCGGGCACAGGATCGCGGCAAAGCCGCCGTTAGCCGGGACGTCGAACGACAGCGAGGCATCCGCGCCCACGTTCTGCGCGGAACGTTGCACGTCGCCGCGACCGACGCCATCGCGGACGATGTCTGCACGCCATGGGCCGACGCCGAGCGAGGCCAGCGGCACGCTCAGTCGGCGTGCCGGGCCGGCGGCGATCGCGCCGATGAACCAGCGATCGCCGCTGCGTCGCGCGAAGATCGCATCCTGGCCCGGCGTGCCGCCGATCAGCTTCGTTTCGTCCCACGCGGCGGGGATCTGGTCGAGGAAGGCGAGCGCGTTGGGTCGCCGCGTGTACGCTTCCGGGCTGTCGGCAAGATGCGTCCAGCCGGATTCGAAGACGATGGGCAGGGCGACTTCGTGCGCGATGCTGGCCTCCTTGCGGCCCACGTCGAACGCGACGGGCGTGTAGTCCATCGAGCCGACGACGTTGCGGGTGAACGGCTGGATCGTATTGCCGACCGCGGGCGGATCGTTCTCCGCGCCGCGCACGCCCTCCATGGTCATCAGGTGTGGCCACGTGCGCGCGAGACCATGCGGAATGGTGCCACCATGGAAGTTGACCATGAGCTGCAAGCGCGCCGTGTCGGCGAGCGTGGCGTCGTACCAGCGGAAGCGCTCCTGTGAATCGGAGCCCATGAAGTCGACCTTGACGCCCTTCACGCCCCAGCCCTTGACCTTGGTCAGCCAGTCCGACCGCTTCCCGGGCGTATCCAGCTTCGTCCATGGGAACCAGAGCAGCACGTCGACGTGCTTCGCATTGGCATAGCGGACCAGCTCGGGCACCCAGGCTTCGCTCCAGCCTTCGTCGACGAGCACGTAGGGGAAGCGGTTCGTCGCGGCGAAGTCCACGAACGCTTTCTGCCGCTCGAAGCTCTTCGGACTGTCGTGGTCGCTGATCCACGACCAGGCGACCGGGCCCGGCTTGATCCATGACGTGTCGGTGAGCTTCGAGGCATCGGCGAGGTCGTCGACCAGGGTGGACTGCGTCACCGTGGCGAGGTCGCCGACGATGAACGTGCGCCATGGCGTGATGCCCGTGCTGTCGATGCGCGTATCGGCCAGCCCGACCGCGTAGGTCGGCGTGCCCGTGGCATGCACCAGCCGACTGCCGTCATAGCGGCCATCGGCATTGGCTTCGGTGATCAATACATAGCGCTCGCCGCTACGGAACAGCAGCGGGTACCCGTATTCGCCCGCGGCGGCCGAGGCCGCCGGGCTTTCCACCCGTTCGTGTTCGTTCGCCGTGTCGTAAGGGAGCAGCCACGCGCGCGCATCCGTCGGCACGGTGTAAGCCGTGGCTTCGCCGGTGACGGTGGCACGCGTCATGCCCGGCAATTCATAGCGGAACGCGACGCCGTCGTTGCCGATGCGGACCACGACGTCGAGCTTCTCGCCCTTGTCGTTCTGCAGGGCATAGCGGGTTTCGGCGAAGTTCGCGCTGCGCACGAGGCGCTTGCCCGTGGTCATTCGATAGTCTTCGCTCAGGGTGCGCTGCGTGGTGCCGATGAGCTTCAGGTCGTGGGTAAGGTCGCTGCCGGCGATTCGCAGGCCGAGCGTGGCGTCGACCAGGCCCTGGCCCTGCGGATCGGTGACGCTGAGCACGGGACGGCCCCCGTCGCGGAACACCACGGTGGCCAGGGGCGGCGTGGCAAATGCCGGCCATGCCACCAGGGCGGCGAGGGCAGCGAGATAGCGCGACGGCTTCATCGGGGGCTCCTTGGACGAATCTTCAGGGGGGGCCGAGCATTCCACAGCCCGGCCGGGTCGCTCAAGCAAGACGCGCGCGCCGTGAGAACTGCGTCAAGGGCCGCGCATGTACCATGCCGCCGATGATCGATTCGCCGGCGGCCTTCCTCGAACTGCTTGAAAACGATGCGACGTGGCGCGCGCGCGGCGCATTTCGCTGGCGCGCCGATGCCGCAGACCGGCTGGATCTCTGGCTGGTGTCGCTCGATGACCCCAGCCTTCGGCAGCGCGCGGAAACCCTGCTGGACGCGATGGCCGCGGTCGACCAGAGCCTGTTCGACCAGTTGCGCGGGGCGATCCGTGCAGGCGAGGGCAGGGCGGCCCTGGCGCCGTGGCTCGACGTGGGCGTGCCGGTGGGCGCGCATTACGATGCCCTGGATGCCTTGCTCGCCGGCGTGTTTGCCATCGACGAGCCGGCGTCACACGACGCGGCCCCACCCGCCGGCATGGTTTTCTACCAGCCGACCCCGGCACGCCACATCGTCGATGCCATCGGGCGGGCCGGCCTTTCGCGCGACGACCACGTGGTGGATCTGGGCTCGGGGCTTGGCCATGTGCCGATGCTGCTACGCGTCCTCAGCGACGCTTCCGTGTCGGGTGTCGAGCGTGAGCCGGCGTACGTCGAGTGCGCGCGCAACGCGGCGACGGCACTCGGCTTGCACGATGTGTCGTTCCACTGCGCCGACGCGCGCGAGGCGGATTATTCGCGTACGACGGTGTTCTACCTGTTCACGCCGTTCACCGGCACGGTATTGCGCGATGTCGTGCTGCGGATCGCCCGCGAGGCGTCGCACCGTTCGCTACGTGTCATCGCACTCGGTCCCTGCACGCGCACGTTCGCTCGCCAGGCGTGGCTACGCAGCGACGCCGCCGATCCGGAAGCCGCCGATCGCGTGGTCATCTTCCGTAGCTAGCGCTTGGCCGCTGGCAGCTTGCCGATCAGCTTCGCGCGGAACACCGTCGCGAGCAGGTGGAAGCCGCCTTCGTTCGGATGCATTTCATCGTTCCACTGATCGTCGCGGGTGAGCTGTCCACGCAGGTCCACGTAATCGAACATGCCGTGGTAGGCCGGGGCGGCCTTCAATGGTTCGAGCACGCGTTCGGTGAAGCCGTCGATCAACAGCCGGACGAATGCCTGCCACGCGGGCAGGCCGCCGGGGATGACCGGCTCGATGGCGGGGCCGATCCAGGGCCCGATCGATTTCTTGAGCAGGGCGGCCGCGCCCAGGTTGCCGAGGCCGAGCTTCGCTTCGCTGCCGATCCGCCGGGGATAGTCATAGGTGTGCGCCAGGATCGGCACACCCGGCTTCGCGGCGTGGAACGTATCCAGGAAGAACGCATAGGCCTTGCGTAGTTCGTCGAAGCGCCCCGTGGCGACGATGACGTCGAAGGCTTGCTGCGGCGAGAGATTGGCCTTGCCGGCCATCGCCTGTTTCAGCCAGGTGTCGACGAAGTCGTTGCCGCCCGCGCTGAGCAGCACCGCATCGAAGTTGAAGCGGCCGAACCAGCCGACCAGGTCGTCCACGTTGTCGCGGGTGAACATCGAGCGGCTGGGGTTTTCCTTCTGCGGGATCGCCTGGTCGCCGCTGTGTTCGGCGCGGAAGAAGAGGCCGCCCTGGCCGAGCAGGGGCACGCCGCGTTCCTCGTCCTGGGGCGCCGGAGAGACGATCCAGTCGAGCATGTTCATGTACAGCGGGGTGGAGAACCAGGAATCGCCCTCGCACAGGATCACGGGCGTGTGGTCGAGGGCCTTCTGCGCCTTCAGGCCGTTGTAGAGCGCGCGGAACTGGCCGCGCTGGGACAACGATGACGCGGGAACGGGCATGGCGGCAGCTCGCGCGGCGGGGGTAGCCCGATGCTACCCCTGGTGACGCTACCGAAGTGAGGCAGGCTTAGCGGTGGAAGCGACCGGTGGTGCCGCCGACCGAGATGCTGACGCCACCGGTGGGATGCTCGCAGCTGCCGAAGGCCTGCGAGAGGCTGACCGCGCCGCCCTGGTAGCTGCCGCTGCCGCCGTGGCTCGCGCTGACCACGCCGGTGCTGACGCTGCCGTGCACCTGCGGCTGGTTGTAGGTGGCGTCGTCGCAGCGCGGCTGGTCGTCGACCACGTCCGCGCCGGGCATCCGTCCGCTGGTATCGCCGTAATAGGTGCCCGGCGGATCCTTCGGATGGGCCGGGGTGACGGCCACGTTTTCCTTGCCGTTCTTCGAGCCGCTGGCCGCCACCGAGGAGGCCGGGGCCGGGGCGGCCGCCGTGCTGGACGAGGCCGCGGGTACGTAGTTCGGCGGCAGGTTCAGGTTGAGCGGCTTGTTCCCCGCGTCCTGTGCGACGGCGGCGCCGGCAAGCAGGGCAAGGGCGGTAAAAGCGAGGATGGACTTCATGGTGCGCTCCGGGGGACGTGCCTATGAACGCTCGAGGCAGCGTCCGGTGTACCGGCCTTGGATCGTACGCGCCCGGCAGAGTTCCCGCGAGCGGAGATCATTCCTCGTCGGGCGTCGCCAGCGGCGGCTCGCCCAGGCGGGCGCGCAGGGCGTCGATCTCGCGCCGCAGGTTGCGGTTCTCGGCTTCCAGCTCCGCCACCTGCTCACGCAGGGCCACCACGTCGCCCGACGGCTTCTCGCGCGGCTTGCGCTTCGATTCGCGGACGCGCTTGGCGGCGTCCTTCAGTTCCTGGTCGCCGCCGGTCGCCGCCGCGCGCTGTTCGTCCTCGGGCAGGGTGGCCACGGCCGCGGCCGCGCTGATCGACAGGTTGCCCGACTTCACCGCGGCGACCACTTCGGGCGCAGCCTCCTTGCGGATCTTTTCGATCATGCCGACCTGGCTGGCGCTGATCCTCGCCTCGCGTGCGATTTCCTTGCGGCTATCCGCCGGGTTGGCGCGCGGCGGCTTCGGCCGGGCGGGCTCCGAGCCGGAGGGGTCGAAGGGCAGGTCGTGCTCGTTCGTCCCGGCCGGGGCCTCGGCCTCGCGCCGGGTCGCCAGGATCTCGCGCTTGCGCAGGGCCAGCACGCCACGCTGGAAATCGGAGACGCTGCGCCGGCCAAGGTGCTGCTCGATCATCCACAGGTGCACGTCTTCCAGCGACTGGAAGCGCTCGTGCTGCACGGTCTTGAACGGGATGTCGTGCTTGCGGCAGATGCCGTAGCGGTTGTGGCCATCGACGAGGGTATCGCCCCACAGCACCAGCGCATCGCGACAGCCTTCGCTGAGCAGGCTGCGTTCCAGCGACTCGTATTCGTCCGGGGTGAGCGGGTCGATGTAAGCCTTGAGTTCTTCGTTGACGACGATGTGCATGGGCAGGGCAGGCTGTGGAGCGGCGGGGGCGGCATTCTAGTGCCTGCGGGTCTCATGTGCAGCGACCGGCTGCCTTGACGCCCGCCTCGGCGTCACGCAAGACTCGGGTGGAGTGCGTCAGGAAGGACGGGCGCGTGTGAGCAACGCAGGCAAGGAGCAACAGCATGTCCATGAGCATTCCCGCGCCCGGCGCCCTGGCCACGGCCTTCGCGCGAGACGGCGTCGCCATCCTGCCGCCGCTGATTTCCGAGCACGAATGCGAGCACCTGGCTGGCCTGGTGGCCGCCGAGGTGCCTTGTGCGGCCGGATCCCGCTCGCTACTGGATCTTGAGGAAGTGCGCGGCGTGGCCGAGCGGCTGGCCTGCCATCCCTCGGTCGCCGCGCTGCTTCCCGAGGGAGCCCGGGCGATCCAGTGCTCGCTGTTCGCAAAATCGGCAGCGACCAACTGGTACGTGACCCCGCACCAGGACCTCAGCATCGCCGTTCCGGCACGCCACGATCGCGAGGGCTGGTCGGCCTGGTCGGTGAAGGAAGGCATCTGGTTCGCACAGCCGCCGGTGCCCACGCTGGAATCCGTCGTGGCGATCCGCGTGCAACTCGACCCCGAAAGCGCGGTCACCGGACCGCTGGAAGTCGTGCCCGGCAGCCATCGCCTCGGTCGCCTCTCCCACGCCGAAGTGCTGGCCGCCGCGGATCGTGGCCTGGTGCCGTGCCATGTCGAGCGCGGCGGCGCCGTCGCGATGCGCCCACTGATCGTCCACGCTTCCGCCAGGGCACTGTCCGACATCCCGCGACGCGTCCTGCACTTCGTCTACGCCACCGGCGACCTGGCCTGAATCATCCGCGGCCCCTAAAAAAACCGAAACACCTCGGCGGGCTTATCGCAAAACCGGAACGCCAGCTCCCGCATATAGCCCTGTCCCTCGAACTTCACCGGATCGTTAGCCGCAAGCCACGCCTTCGCGCGCCCCAGCGTCTCCCGCTCCTCGGGCTTGCAATCCCCATAGCGCGGGATGCTGGCGAGGTCTTCCACTATCCGCTTCACCATCCACCGGTCAACCAACCGCAGCTTCGCCACGTCGTCGCTGTCGGCGGCATCGAGGGTCACATACAGCCGGCGCATCGCCGCCGCTCGGTTGCCGCCGGACGTGATGCCAATGATCGCCTGGGTCCCCCAACCCATGCCGACGTAGATGCCGCCCACGAGGGCCGCCAGCGTGACGATCAGCCACGCGACATGCACGAGCCAGCGGCGTCGCCTGCGCGGGACGGAAGCCGGTGGCGCGGCCTGGGCCGCCGGGTGCGGGGTGGCATCGGTGTTCATGCGGCGGCTTCCTTGCGTCGGTATGGCCGGATCGTAGCAGCCCGCCGCGCGTTGCGGCCCGGCCGTGGGTCACGCGACAGCACCAGGCCTTTTCACCTAACCTCCGGGACGGGACTGGCATGGGAGGGTACGTATGAAAACGACCTCGGCCGATACGGCCTCGGCATCCGCGTTGATCGACGAGCGCATCGCCAGTCTTGGCGACTGGCGCGGTGAGACGCTCGCGCGGATGCGCCAGCTCATCCACGACGCGTTGCCCGACGTGGTGGAAACGTGGAAGTGGCGGGGCACGCCCGTGTGGGAGCACGGCGGCATCCTCTGCACCGGCGAAAGCTACAAGGACAAGGTGAAGCTCACCTTCGCCAAGGGTGCCTCGCTCGCGGACCCGGGCAAGCTGTTCAACGCAAGCCTGGAGGGGAATGCGCGCCGCGCGATCGACATCGCCGAAGGCGTCCAGGTGGACGCAACGAAGTTCAAGGCACTGGTCAAGGCCGCGGCGGCACTCAACGCCGCGAAGAAAGCGAGCGCCAAACGCGCCAAATGAATGCAGGGGCCAACGCCCGGAAGGAAGCACGCAATGAACATGGAAACGGTCGAGATCAAGGCGTTCGTGCCTGCACGCGATTTCGAACTCTCGAAGTCCTTCTACACCGACCTCGGCTTCACGGTCGCCTTCTCCTCCGACGACCTGGCTTACCTGCACGCGGGTGACTGCTCGTTCCTCCTGCAGGCTTTCTATGTGGAGGATCACGCGTCGAATTTCATGATGCACATGCTCGTGGCCGACGTGGACGCGTGGTGGCAGCACGTCGTCGCGACGAAGCTGGTCGAGCGCTATGGGGTGAAGGCGCATCCGCCGGAAGACCGGCCGTGGGCCATCCGGGACTTCGTGCTGATGGACCCGGCCGGGGTGATGTGGCGGATCGGGACCAACATCGACCGCGGGTAAACCGCTGGAGCAGGTGTTCGGCTGGGGTGAGCCGGGGGCGGTCGTCAGCTGACGGTCCGGGCCACGCGCATGGCATAAGCCAGGCCGGGGTTTCCACTGCCTTCTACACCGGCCACGGCACCCTCGAAATCCCGCGCATCCCGGTTCTGGCTAAGCTTTCGCTTTCCTTCGAGCCTCGCGATATCGATCTCGATGCCGACAATGTGGGCGAGTTCCTCCGCGAGGTAGTCTGCCGGTGCATCGCTCATCTTCCATGGCGCGGGCAAGCGCGACTCGTGCTCACGCGTCAGGCGCGCCACGGCGCCACGCACGAATTTTTCGTCGTCGATCACCCGTATCGTGCCGTGCACATGCACCACCTCGTAGTTCCACGTCGGCACATGGCGATGGGTCTCGTGCTTGCTCGGATACCAGTTCGGCGAGACGTAACCCTGCGCGCCGCGGAATACCACCATGACGGCATCGCCATCGGCCACGGCCGTCCACATGGAATTGGCACGTGCGACATGGGCGATCAACACGCCGGCCGGGCCACGCGTCTCGTCGACGATGAAGGGGATATGGTTCGCGTCGAGCGATCCGTGTGCGTGAGTCACCAGGACACCGAGCGCGTTCGCACGGATCAGTGCGATGAGCGTCGCGGTGTCGGTCTCGGTGAACAGGGGCGGCGTATACATGGGCAAGCCATCAGGTGAGCGGTCGGGTCCATAGAAGCACGCAAAGGGCCAGCATGAACAGGGCGACCGCGCCGTCCATCACCCGCCAGGCGGTCGGGTTGCGGAACACCGGGGTGAGCAGCCGCGCGCCGTAGCCGAGCGCAAGGAACCAGACGATGCTTGCCGAACACGCCCCCGCGGCGAACACCCAGCGCAGGTCGCCGGGGTAGCCCGTGGAGAGGCTGCCGAGCAGGATCATCGTGTCCAG
Organism: Bacillus sp. NP157; assembly: GCA_018889975.1. Taxonomy (NCBI): domain Bacteria; kingdom Bacillati; phylum Bacillota; class Bacilli; order Caryophanales; family Bacillaceae; genus Bacillus; species Bacillus sp. NP157. The sequence goes on along the minus strand of CP076546.1, from coordinate 2,959,067 downwards.
GTAGACATGCGGATTGAGGAAGGTGAAGGCCAGGCAGGCAAGGACGGCCTTGTACCAGACGCCCTTGTCGGTACCGGCCGGGGCCAGCCCACCGCCGCCACGCCATGCACGCAGCGCGGCCATCACCGCGTACACGCCGAGGAAGGCGATGCCGGCGAAGCGCAGGGCCTGCAGCATCCATGGCGCATGCTCGACCAGCGCACCGATGCCGGCGACGCCCAGCAGGATCAGCAGCAGGTCGCTCACGGCACAGATGGCGACGACCAGGCCTACGTGCATGCGCATGAGGCCCTGCCTGAGCACGAATGCATTTTGTGCGCCGATGGCCATGATGAGGCCGGCGCTAGCCGCGAAGCCGGCGAAAGCGGTGGTGATGAGCATCGGAGGGAATGGCAGGTGGGGATGGCTCCATGTTGAAGGCCGGCGGATACTTAGACAAACTAAAGATCCTATCGTTGAGTAAGAAAGTCTAATCCAGCGCCATGGACCTCCTGCACCCCCAGCTGGCCGCCTTCGCGGCGGTGATCGAAGAGGGCAGCTTCGAGGCGGCCGCGCATCGCCTTGCGGTGACGCCATCGGCCGTCTCCCAGCGGATCAAGGCCCTGGAGGACCGGCTGGGGCAGGTGCTGGTGGTCCGCCAGAGCCCCTGCAAGCCCACGTCGGCGGGCGAGCGCCTGTTGCTTCGCCTGCGCCCGATGCAGGCGCTCGAAGCCGAGGCCATGGCGGAGTTCTTGCCCGCCGAAGCGCGTCGCGCCGAGGCACGGTCGATCGCCATCGCCGTCAATGACGACTCCCTGCATACGTGGGTCCTTACCGCACTGGCGGCCCTGCATGAGCGCCAAGGCTATGTCTTCGACGTGCGTGTGGACGACCAGGACCATACCCTGGACCACCTGCGCGAAGGCGCCGTGCTGGGTGCCATCACGGCGGAGCGGAAGCCCCTGCAGGGTTGCAACGTCTACCCACTCGGTCGCATGCGCTACCACGCCATCGCGTCGCCCGGCTTCGCCCGTCGACATTTCCCGCATGGCATGGACGCCACCTCGTTAGGCAGCGCGCCGCTACTCGTCTTCAATCGCAAGGACGAACTGCAGTGGCGCTTCATCCGCCGGATCACCCGTGCAAGGCTGTCGCCACCGGTGCACTACCTGCCGACCTCGACCGGCTTTGTCGAAGCGGCGGCGCTTGGACTGGGCTGGTGCCTTGCGCCTGATCTGCTCGTCCAGCCCGCGATGGCATCCGGTAAGGTCGTGATGATCGACGCGGGGCGGACGCTCGACGTGCCCTTGTACTGGCAGTGCGCCAGCGTGCGGTCGAGCACGTTGCAGCAGGTCAGCAAGGCATTGGGGGAGGCGGCGGGTGTTGCGTTGCATGTCGCGGACTAAGTCACGCCGATGCGGTAGTTGTGCACGTAGCTTTCGATATGGCGGTTGTAGTGAGACATCAGCCGGACCTTCCTGTCGCGCTGGTGGGTTGGCTAACGATAGATGAAAGTGCTCACGGCCCTCCAGCATCAACAACTTACCGCGCGCCAGGCACGGACGCGTAGACACGGCTGAAAGAGACGCTATCATGCGCTCAACACACCCGCCTCGCCTCTACTGCAGATCATCGCAGTAAGCGCAAATTGGCGGGTTTTTTTCGCCTATTCGGCTCCTGATCCCGGTTGCGCTAACCTGAGACGAGACGAAGGAAAGGGGCGGGGAGTTGGACACCAAAGCCATTGACATGACGTTATGGGGCGAACGGCCCGGGGAGCCGCCTTTTCCGATTCGACTGGTCATCGGCGTGCCAGTTGTTCCGCCGGACGACCACGGTCTATGGGAATGCGCGGTCGAACTCTCTCCTCTTTTTCAGCGGTTGCGCGGAGCGCGGTCAGACGATCCCCTGCACAGCCTCTGCCTAACTCTCTCCCTTGTCCTCGACTTGCTGACCGACTTCCAGCAGAAGGGAAATCGCCTGTCCGAAACGTCCGGCGGTCCGGAGCTCTCTTTTGAGCACTACGCGTTTGGCCCGGCCCAGCGGCGGTAGCTAGGTTTCGCCCCTGCTCGGTGCCATCATTGATGCGGGCGTCGCCGGACCGGTGCCCCACCTTAACTTGGATAACGAACACGACGTCGTTTGACCAGCGGAGGCACCATGAAGCGCGTGACAGGCATTGGCGGCATCTTCTTCAAGGCGAAGGACGCTCCGGCGCTTCGCGAGTGGTACAAGAAGCACCTCGGGATCGATGTCCAGGCGTGGGGCGGCGCGGCCTTTTCCTGGGCTGGCGATGACGGCACCCCGACGGGCGGTTCGACCATCTGGTCGCTGTCCTCGTCAGAAGAGCCGCACTTCGGTCCTGGCACCGCCCCCTTCATGATCAATTACCGGGTCGCCGACGTGCATGGCCTGGTCAAGGTCCTGCGCGAGGAAGGCTGCAACGTGCTGGATAAGGTCGATGACTCCGAATACGGCAAGTTCGCCTGGGTGATCGATCCGGAGGGGAACAAGGTCGAATTGTGGGAGCCGCCCGAGGGGCAATAAGGCTCGCGCTTTTTTAGGGAATGGACGGGAAAGGACAGGGAGATAGCGATGGACCAGGCAAGTACCGACGTGCTCAGGCGACAGCTTGGGCCGGGCGAGCGATTACTCTGGAGCGGCGTGCCGCGACAGGGCGTCACATTGAGGCCAAGCGATGCGCTGGCCATTCCCTTCAGCCTGCTCTGGGGCGGGTTCGCCTTTTTCTGGGAATACTCCGTGCTCTCGGAGGGCGGCCCGGCCTTTTTCGGCATATGGGGGCTGCCCTTCATCGCGATCGGCCTTTACATGATCATCGGCCGCTTCTTCGCCGACGCCTACCTGCGCGGCAAGACCGCCTATGGCCTGACGGACGACCGCGTGATCATCGTCGGCGGCTTGTTCTCCGTGGAGATCAAGAGCCTCCAACTGGCGACACTGTCCGACATGACGCTCAGCGAGCGGCCCGACGCGACCGGCACGATCCAGTTCGGGCCGAACCCACCGGGTCGCAACGCCTTTCCCGGAACGCCGTGGCCGGGCAGGCAGGGCCAGATGGCCCCTGCTTTCGACCTGATTCCCCATGCGCGAAAGGTCTACGACCTGATCGTCCGGACCCAGCAGGAGCGTAGGTGATGCCGCCGCAGCGCTTGCTGGTCCTCGGGTGACGACGATGGCGTCGCTCTATGCAAGGCCGCGGCCCTGGCTTTTCCTCGGCATGGCGCCGGCCGTCGTGGGTTCATTGATTATCCTTACGCCGTTCGCGTTCCTCGGATTGCTGCTGGTGGTTCCGGGGGTATGTGGTTTCCTCGGCTTGATTGGCATTGCAATGGCTTGGATCGGATTGGCGAACCCCGGCCTGGTCGAGCGGAAGGGTGCACTCATCGCTTTGCTGCTCGTGGGCTCTTTGCCGGCCGTCGGCCTCGGCGCCGTAATGTTCATGATGAAGGTCGAGCCGTACCAGACGCATGCCGTCGATCCGATGCGTTCGGCCGGTCTCGCGGCGATCGGTTTCGGTGTTCTCGTCGTGTTCTTTCTCCCGGCCCTGATTCCAGGCCGCGCGGCGTTAGCTCGCGCGCCCGAGAAGAAGGTGGCGGCGTGGGTGTATGCGGGAACGCTCGTCGCGGTGCTCGGTGCGGTGGTCCCGGCCGGTTACGTGCTGGGCCTCGCAGGCTACGGCAGCCACATTCGTGCAGAGCAAGCGGCGCAGGCCGATGAACTGTCATTGGCGGCTTTGAATGCCGTGGACACATACCGCGCCGACCACGATGGCGAGTTGCCCGCAGACAACCGGGCCGCCGGCCTGCCGGCCGCCGACGCCATGCGCAGTCGCTACGTGGCGTCGGTGCGTGTCGAACATGGTTCGGTCACGCTCGTATACGCAGCGAACCGGATGGCGGAATTGTTCGGCGCCGGAGCCGCGGACGTGGTCCTGACCTTTTCGCCCGCAACCGCTTTTAACAAAGGCGTTGTGCGAACGGAGGGCGGGGCGTGGACGTGCCAGGCCATGGCATTTCGTTACGAGGGTGATGTGCCTTTGCTGCTCGGTGGTCGCTGTAAAAATTGATCGGACAACTATTGCCAGCCAGATGTCTTAACACGTGAGGCTAGAGAGGAACTTCGTGGAAAAGGTTGTCGTTTTCAGTGGGGCAGGCGTCAGTGCGGAAAGTGGACTGAAGACCTTCCGCGATATGGGAGGGATGTGGCATGAGCATGCCGTGGAAGATGTCGCTTCCCCGGAGGGCTGGCGACGCGATGCTGGTGTCGTTTTGCGCTTCTACAACGAGCGCCGCGCCGCTGTGCTTGCTGCAGCGCCCAATGCCGCGCACGAAGCCATTGCTCGCCTTGAAGACAGTTTTGAAGTCATCGTGATCACCCAGAACATCGATGATCTTCATGAGCGCGCAGGCTCGTCGAACGTCATCCATGTCCATGGCGAGATTCTGAAAGCTCGCAGCTCGGTCGACCCTTCGTTGGTTTATTCGTTGGACAAGGCCACGATAGAGATAGGTGACCTTTGCGAGAAGGGAAGCCAGCTAAGGCCGGACGTCGTGTGGTTCGGCGAAGAAGTCCGGTACATGGAAGAGTGTGTCGAACATTTCGCGAAGGCTTCGAAGGTCATCACCGTGGGGACGTCGTTGACGGTGTTTCCCGCTGCCGCGTTGGTGAAGAAGGCGGCGTTTTCCGCGGAGAAATACCTGGTGTCGCCTGAGGCACAGAAGGTTCCCTACGGTTTCAGGTTCCTCAGGGGCAATGCGGCGACCGTTGTGCCTCACATCGTCAAGTGCTGGCTTGAGGGGCGGAGGGCGATATAGGGCTCTATGTCTCTTTAGAGGTCCAAGTCCTTCAGTTTCCTTTGTGTTGTTCGCTGCTTGCTTCGGAGGATTTACGATCGAACGGATGGGCCTGGCGGTGCCTCTGCGGCTGATCAAAATCGGTATGTCGGCCTTCGACCCGAAGCGGACACTTCACTTTTCATTTCTCCAGGGAGTCGAGACCATGCTTTCCAATGATGTTGCCGAAGAAATAGCACGCCGCTTCACGGATGCCTCGGATCAATGCACCAAGTCCCTTCGCGTGGTCATGTCCAGCCAGAGCCTCGGTCAGGTCAAGGTCTATGGGAAGCTTGTAGGCAGCTTCATGGGGCACAGTTACACGAACATACTCAAGCCGATTTGGGACGCCCATCCCGAACTGATGCCGCCGGAAATGCATGATCCATACACGTCGCCGAAGCCGGAGCTCACCCCGGAATCGCGGGAGGCGTTGGAGGCGTTCCTGGCGGCGGCCGTGTCCAGCATTGAATTCGCTAAGCAACATGTCCCGGAGGATCAGCGGGAATCCTTGTTTGCTTATGGAGGCATGGCAGAAGTGGTTGCTGCAGCTGAAGCGATTGCGGATTTTTTGGCGGTGCCTCGCTTTAGCGACGAGTGAAGCTCACGGTTGTTTCGCTTCGACCCTATCGAGTGCGGCGATGACGGGTTGGGGTGGCGGAGGTGAGTAGGATGAGGCGGGGGTGGTCGCGCGCGGGCGCGCTCCTACAGGGTGGGGGTGGGGCAGCACCGGGGCGGCGACGTTGCTAAAATGGCGGCATGCAACCTATTGACCCTTCAGCTTTTCGCCTCACCGTTGCCCCGATGATGGACTGGACGGATCGGCATTGCCGGTATTTCCACCGTCTCCTGTCGCCCCATGCCCGTCTCTACACCGAGATGGTGACGAGCGCGGCGCTGGTGCGTGGCGGGCAGGTGCGGCTGCTTGAGCACAGCCACGAGGAACACCCGGTGGCCCTGCAGCTGGGTGGCAGCGACCCGGCGGAGCTGGCCAGGGCGGCCATCCTGGGCGCGCAGGCCGGGTATGACGAGATCAACCTCAATGTCGGCTGCCCGTCGGATCGGGTCCAGTCGGGCAAGTTCGGTGCCTGCCTGATGCGTGAGCCGGAGCTGGTCGGTGAGTGCGTCCGGGCCATGGCCGACGTGGTCGACGTCCCGGTGACGGTGAAGTGCCGCATCGGTGTCGACGACCAGGACGAGTACGCCGACCTCCAGCATTTCACCCGGGTAATGGTCCAGGCCGGGGTGAAGATCCTGGTCGTCCATGCCCGCAAGGCGTGGCTGGAAGGCCTGAGCCCGAAGGAAAACCGGGAGATCCCGCCGCTCGACTACGGCCGGGTCTATCGCCTGAAGCAGGAATTCCCCGACCTCACCATCGTCATCAATGGCGGGATCACCTCGGTGGGCGCCGTGCAGGAGCACCTGGCCCATGTGGACGGGGTGATGCTCGGCCGCGCCGCCTACCACGATCCCTTCGTGCTGGCCCAGCTGGAAACCGCCCTCTATGGCGCGCCGCTGGCCGATCGGTCCGACGTGCTCGAGCGCATGCGTATCTATATCGAGGCCGAGCTGGCCCGCGGAACCGCCCTGAAACACATGACCCGGCACATCCTGGGCCTGTACCAGGGCGAGCCGGGTGCCCGCGGATTCCGCCGCCAGCTGTCCGAGGGCGCGCACCTGCCGGGGGCGGACTGGGCCCTGATCGAGGCCGCGATGGCGCCGTTGCGCCGGGCAGCTTAGTTTCGTTCAGCTTCGGGCGGGGCGTCGCTCGGCATGATCGGGCGGACAGATGACTTCGCGCCAGACATGAAAATCACGTTCCGTCCGCTAATTTTCGCCGCCATCTGCGCCGGCATGCCTTTTGCCGTCCTGGCCCAGCAGTCGATGACGCTGGAACAGGCGGTAAGCAAGGTGCAGAAAGACACCGGGGGGAAGGTGTTGTCGGCGGATACGCGGCTCGTCGAGCGCGGTCGCATCACCGAATACCGGGTCAAGGTCCTGACTCTAGACGGGCACGTGAAAGTCGTTCCCATCCGAACCGAAACCGATAAGCCCCTGGACACCAGTGCCGGGGAGACCAAGGAGAGACATTAAATGCGAATCCTGCTCGTTGAGGATGAAGCCCCGCTGCGCGAGACCCTCGCTGCGCGGTTGAAGCGCGACGGTTTCGCCGTGGATGCCGCCCAGGATGGCGAAGAAGGCCTCTACCTTGGCCGGGAAGTGCCGTTCGACCTCGCCATCATCGACCTTGGCCTGCCCAAGCTGTCGGGCATGGACCTGGTGAAAGCCCTGCGCGAGCACGGCCAGCGCTACCCGATCCTGATCCTCACCGCCCGCGGTAGCTGGCAGGACAAGGTCGAAGGCCTCAAGCACGGCGCCGACGACTACCTGGTCAAGCCGTTCCACGTCGAGGAACTGCTGGCGCGCATCAATGCGCTGGTCCGCCGCGCCAGTGGCTGGTCCAAGCCGGTGCTCGCCTGCGGCCCGATCAAGCTCGACACCACCGCCCAGACGGTCACCGTGGAAGGCCGCCAGGTCGACCTCACCAGCTATGAGTACAAGGTGCTCGAGTACCTGATGCTCCACGCCGGCGAGCTCGTCTCCAAGGCCGACCTCACCGAACACATCTACCAGCAGGATTTCGACCGCGACTCCAACGTGCTCGAGGTGTTCATCGGGCGCCTGCGTCGCAAGCTCGACCCGGAAAGCGCGTTGAAGCCGATCGAAACCGTGCGCGGCCGCGGCTATCGTTTCGCCATCCCGCGCAACGAAGCGGACGAAGACTGAAAATACCGCGGCGGCGCGGCATGACGCCGTGCCGCCGTCGAGGCCCCTGCGAAGCATGGATACCGCTTCACCGACCAAACGCCGGCCCCTGTCGCTGGCGGCACGCGCGGCGCTGGCCACCGGCTTCGCGCTGGCAGCCTTTCTTGGCCTGACCGGACTGGCCCAGAACAAGGCGAACTACGCGTCCGAGCTGTCGGCCATGCACGACCGGCTGCACAACTACGCGATCGCCTACATCACCGGCACCGATATCACCCGCGGCGGCAAGGTGACCACGCCCGACAGCCAGCCGAACCCCGATTTCTCACGGCCGGGCTCGGGGCTGTATGCCGTCATCGTCGGTAACGACAACTTCCGCTGGGAGTCGTCCTCGACGCTGGATCGCAACTTCAACTTCGACTTCGTGCGGATGCTCAAGCCGGGCGAAACCGCGTTCGAGCCCGTGGAAACGCGAAACGGCCGGCTGTATGTCTTCAGCTACGGCGTCTCGCTCGACAGCACGGAGAAGCGCAGCGTGCCGTTGACCTTCGCCGTCGCCCAGACAGAAGACCAGTTCGAGCGCCAGGTCGCCACCTACCGGCGTACGCAGTTCCTGTGGCTGGCCATGCTCGGCATGATGCTGATGCTGCTGCAGCTGTTCCTGCTGCGCTGGAGCCTGCTGCCGTTGCGACGCGTCTCCAGCGACCTTGCGCACATCGAGCGCGGTACGCGCGATCACCTGGATGGCCCGTATCCGGTCGAACTGACCGTGCTCACCCGCCGATTGAATGCCTTCATCGACAGCGAGCGCGAACAGCGCTCGCGTTACCGCGACACGCTGGCCGACCTCGCGCACAGCCTGAAAACGCCGCTGGCGGTGGTCCGCTCGCAGCTGGAAACCAACAGCGACGCACGGACTCTGCGCGGCGACATCCTCGACCAGGTTCGCAAGATGGACGAGATCGTCGCCTACCAGCTGTCGCGCGCGGCCACCTCGGGCCGGCGCACGATCGCCACCGAAGAGCCCATCGCGGGGCATGCGGAAGACCTGGTGCAAAGCCTCGAAAAGGTCTACGCGGCGAAGAACGTCCTGTGCGAATTCGAACTGGACGAGGGCGTCGCGTTCCCGGGCGAGCAGGGTGACTTGCTCGAGCTGATGGGCAACCTGGTCGAGAACGCCTTCAAGTGGGCGACCCATCGCGTGCTGCTCACCGTGCGTGCCGTACACATGGGCAAGGGTCGCAACGGGCTGGAGCTGATTGTCGAAGACGACGGCCCCGGCATCCCCGACGAGAAGATTGAAAAGATCCTGCAACGCGGCGTGCGCGGCGACGAACGCGTGCAAGGCCACGGCATCGGCCTGTCCATCGTGCAGGACATCATCAAGGCCTACCAGGGCACGCTACACGTCGACCGTTCCGAAGAACTCGGCGGCGCCCGCTTCAGCGTCCGCATCCCCCCAGGATAAACGCTCGTGTAGGAGCGCGCCTGCGCGCGACAGCCATGACACCGGGTCTTGATTCGCCCAGGCGCACGATCGCAATCGCATGGATGCCTGATCGCGCGCAGGCGCGCTCCTACGGTGGTGGGATTGCCGGTGCGGGCGGCGGGCCGTAGAAATCACCCAGCAACTTCGCCACCTTCGGCTCGGCCTGCTTCAACCGCGCGGGCTGCGAGAAATGCATCTCGCTGGTCACCGCGAAGAACTCTTCGGGTGCTTCCGCGCCGTACGGATCGATCGCCGTCTCGCGGCCGCGGTCGACGTTCTTCACCAACCGGTCGAACGCCGCCTGCATCGTTTCGATCCATTCGCGCCGGTTCATCCCTGGCAGCATCGGTGGCACGCCGCTCGCCGGCCCGGCCAGCATGTCGAGCTTGTGCGCCATCTCATGCACCACGACGTTGTAGCCATCCCAGGGTGCTTCCAGGTCGAGCCGAACGTCGGCCAGCGAGAGCACCATCGGCCCGCGGTCCCACGCTTCGCCGATGAGCGTGTCGTCGCTTTCGGTCACCACGCCGCTGTGTGCGTCGTAGTGGCTGCGACGCACGTTGAACTCGCCGGGATAGATGAGCACGTTGGTCCAGCCCTTGAACGCCTTCGGTCCCCGCGGCAGGGCGGGCAGGCTGGCCTGCATGGCGATGGCCAGCTTCCAGAAGTCGTCCAGCTCCGCGCCGTTCAGGGCATGGAAGCGCTTGGTATGCAGGAACAACGCCGCGAGCTGGCGCAGGTAGTGCAGGCGGGGTGCATCGAGGGAGCGGGCGAGTGGCACGCGGGCCACCGCCTGTTTCCAGGCCTGGTCGTCGATCGGGGGAACCGGCGCACGAAATCGCGCGAGCACGGACTGCCAAAGCGTCACTCGCGGCTACCGCCAGGGGTCAGAGCATGGAGCCCGGGAGGAGCGACTGCCAGCTGGGCGCCGGGGCGCGGATCGGCGCGGGGCCTTCGCGATTGCTGTCGTCGACATCGGGGGAGGCCGTCGGCGACGGGGTGCTGTTACCAGCGTGGCCGGCGTTGGCCGACGGGCGGGTCGACATGACGTCGCTGCCGGTCGTGGCTTCACGCGAGCCGCCGCTGCCCTGGGCATGGCTGCTACCGGCGCCTTCGAACGACGACACAATCGTCCCGCCCAGCGAGAACAGGCTGCTGGCTGGGTCGATGTCGTGAGCGGCGGCGGTGCCGGCGGCACCGACGAGGCACAGACATCCGAAGATGTAGGGTCTGGCGTTCATCGGTAAACCCCAAAAGCCCCCGGACAAGACGGGGGGACAACCGATCCTCGCAGAAAATTCACGGGGGCGCCAGTGCGGTTGGTCTGCCAACCGCGGGTTTGTGCGAGACCCGGGCGAAATCCTCGCCACTGCCCTAGAATCGGCGAATGTCCCCGCCCTCCAAACCCCTGGCAGCGGCCGCCTGACGGTCCGACGGCACGCCCCATGCTTGCACGCGATCTCCTTGAAGCCCTCTCCGGCGGCGATGCCGTGTCCGGTGCGACGCTGGCCCGCCAGGCCGGCGTAACCCGTGCCGCCGTCTGGAAACAGATCGAAACGCTGCGCCTGAAGGGCGTGCCGGTGGATGCCAAGGTCGGCGGCGGCTATCGCCTGCCATGGCCGACCCAGTTGCTCGACGGCCCGACCATCCGTGCCGCCTGCCGGCCCGAGACCTTGCCGCATATCGGCATGCTCGAAATCCACTGGGAAGTCGATTCCACGTCCAGCGAGCTGGCGCGGCGCAACCCGGTGCTGGACGATCTCGCCTTCGTGCTGGCCGAAAGCCAGTCCGCCGGCCGCGGCCGACGCGGTCGCACCTGGCTGTCGCCCCCGGGGATGAATCTTTACCTGTCCGTGCTCAAGCGCTTCGACGGCGGCTTCGCGTCGCTGTCCGGCCTGTCGCTGGCCGTGGGCGTCATGCTGATGCGTGCGCTGGATGACCTCGGCATTCGTACAGCTGGCCTGAAGTGGCCTAACGACGTGCTGGCGGGCGACGCGAAGCTGGCCGGCATCCTGGTCGAGTTGTCGGGTGAGTATTCCGGCCCCTGCGCCGCCGTGATCGGCGTGGGTTTGAACATCCGGCTGGCGGACAGCCTGCACGAGCGTGCCGGCCAGCCGATCACCGACCTGGCGGCGCTCACCGGTGGCCAGCCGCCCGATCGCAATCGCGTCGCGGCGGCCGTGGTCACGGCACTGGCCGACGGGTTGCGTGCGTTCGAGCGCCAGGGCTTCGCCGCCTTCAGCAAGGAATACGCTGCCAGCGACGTCCTGCTCGGCCAGCCGCTGCGCATCATCGACCCACGCGGCGAATACCCCGCCACGGGCGAGGGCGTCGACGAGCGCGGCGCGTTGCGTGTGCGTCGTGCGGACGGCGAGCTGGTCAGCGTGGACAGCGCGGAAGTGTCCGTGCGCAGGAACGGCGCATGATCCTGCTCCTCGACCTCGGCAACACACGCCTGAAATTCGCCCTGTTCGACGGCGCGGAATTCACCCACCGTGGTGCCTTCGGCTGGGATGCCGACATCGCGCATGAACTGGCGACACTGTGGGCCAGCTGGCCCCGGCCGGATCGTGTCGTGGGCGCATCGGTGGTCGACGCCGCGCGCGAGACCGCCGTGGCCGTCGCCGCGGGCAGCGCGTTCGCGCGCGCCCCGACCTGGGTCCGCACCCCCGCCGAAGCCTGTGGGGTGCGTAATGCCTACGCCGAACCGCAGCGGCTCGGTGTCGACCGGTTCCTTGCAATGGTCGCGGCGTGGGATGCGGGGAGGGCGCCGTGCGTGCTCGCCAGCGTCGGTACGGCGCTGACCCTGGACGCGCTCGATGGCGAGGGCCGTCACCTCGGTGGATGGATCGCCCCCGGCCCGCTGCTGATGCAGCAGTCGGTGCTGGGTGCCACGGTGCAGGTGCGCCCCGCGCACGCCGGCGCCGTGCGTGACCTCGCCGACAACACGGCCGATGGCCTGGCGTCGGGCTGCTGGCAGGCGAGTGCCGCGCTGGTGGATCGCTTCGTCCAGCGTGCGGCCGCGCAACTCGGTGGCCAGCCGGCGGTGACGCTCGGTGGCGGCGATGCCGAGTTGCTCGCCCCGCTGCTGGAGCGGCCGGTGAGCATCGTGCCCGACCTCGTCCTGCGTGGTCTCGCCGTGTGGGCCCGGACGTACGCCGACGGCTCGGAATTCGCCTAGAATCCAGTCGCTGCCGGTTCTTACAGGGGAACGCGCGCAGGCCCACTTCGACATCCAAGGCCACCATGCTGCTGCGTTTGCTGTTCGTACTGCTGATCGCCCTCAACATTGCGGTGGCCGCATGGCTGCTGCTTGGCGAGAGCGGCACGCACGCCGTGGAGGCGACGGACAAGGGCGTGCCGCAGTTGAAGCTGTTGGCCGAACTGCCGGCGTCAGCCACGGCCGCGGTGGCGACCACGACCTCGACCGCGAAGCCAGCGCCTGCATCCAGCACGCCCGTTGCCGCCGCATCGAGTCCTGCTGCGAAGCCCGTGACCCTGACGCCGAAGGCGCCCGCGCCAGAGCCGCCGAAAATCGCGGCGGCGACAACCCCGGCCGTTCCCACGACCGCCCCGACCAGTCCGAAACGCAGCTACAAGTGCCTCGCGGTCGGCCCGTTCGCCAACCAGGTCGACCTGCGCACCACGCGCACGGCCATGGCCGCCCACACCGTGCGCAGCCGCCAACGGCAGGACCAGACCAGCGAGTCGCGCGGCTGGCGTGTCTTCCTGCCATCGCAGCCGACCCGCGAACAGGCGCTCGCCCAGGCCCGGCGGCTCGAAGCGAAAGGCATCAAGGATTATTTCGTGGTGACCGCGCAGGGCGAGCTGCAGAACTCCGTCGCCCTCGGCCTGTTCCACGACCCCGCGAACGCCCGCAAGCGCCGCGACGAGGTGATCGCCGCCGGCTTTCCCGCGCGGATGAGCGAGCGCACCGAAACGACGCCGGTGTGGTGGCTCGATGTCGTCGTCCCGGAGGAAAACGGAAACGACGCCCGCCGGGCCATCCGCACCCCGGGCGTCACCGCCCGACCCACCGGCTGCTTCTGATAAACTCCCCGCCTTCGCCGGCATAGCTCAGTTGGTAGAGCAACCGCCTTGTAAGCGGTAGGTCCCCAGTTCGAATCCGGGTGTCGGCACCAGCTAAACAGTAAATCAGGCTCGCCCCAAGGGGCGCGGGAAGTACAGCCTCTTCGTCTCTACGACGAGTCCCTCCGCCGAGGCGTACTGGGCCCGGCCATGCTCGAACATTGCGTTGATCGCGCCCGCCATGAAGTCGGCAAACTGAAGAGCCCTGCATTGGCCACTATCTGCGCTCTTTGTATGCAGCCGAGTAGGCACTTCCAATGCAAGCCATAGCTCGGTCTGCAGGTAGTCGTGCAACGAGCTTCCGCTCTCGACCTTGACTGAACGATGATCCGGGATGAAGTGCACGGTCTGATGCTTCTTCATCTCGTCCAGAAGCATCAGCTTCAGCATGTAGTTGTAGAGCTTGTTCGGATCGTCGCGGATGTGCCTCATGACGTTGGGCTTGTATGCCACGATGGCGTGGTATGAAATGTCGGGATGCTTGCGCAGGAGCTGCGCGGCCTGCCTTACGAAGTGCAGTCTCGACGGCTCACTCGCATCCGTCCATTTGCGCTCTTTCTTCGTCGTCCACCGGCTCGCCTTATACATCTGTCGCACGACGCGATCGAGATGGTGGCATTTTTCGTCCGGGACGCACGTGGCAAAGATGGTAAGGAACCGGCTGGAGCCGCGCCTGCCATAGGGTGGTTCGAAGTTCCAGCCGAGGTCGCCGCTTTCGTCGGCATAAATGTGCATCGTGAGCTTCCTTGCTCGAGAAAAACGAAAGGCCCCACATGGAGGCCCTTCGATGGTGACAGACCCTGGGGCCGGCGCGTTTACAACGCGCTTACGACGCCTTCGTGGGTATCGCGGTGATCCCAGGCTTTACCTGTCGGGCGAAAGTATGTAATCAGGTGTCCTTCGGGTCAACGCCTCTCGCGTAGGCGCTGACTGCCGGTTGGCGTAGGTGTTTTCTTGCTTCTTGTCAGCAATCTGATCGACGGCGCGTAGCCGCCAAGGCAACTCTTTGACGTACCGTCCCGTCCCCCAACCTGGCTCGCCGCATGAAGCGAACGACCCGCTGGATCCTTCTGCTACTGGCCTTCCTCGCCCTCACGGCCATTTTCGCGGGGGCATCGCTTTACGCGATGCAGGACCAGCTTCTGTATCCCGGTGCGCAGGCAACGCGGCCATTCGGCGATCTTCGCGTGCAGCGAGCTGACGGCGTCATGCGCGGATGGATCCTGCATCCGGAGGCCGGGGACGCCCTCGTGGTATTCGGTGGCAACGGCATGAGCCTGTCGCGCTACGCGCCGCGGCTGGAGCAGTGCACCACGCGCGCGGTGTATCTCATGCCGTACCGCGGCTACGAGGGGCAGATGGGCCGGCCACGCGAACGCGATTTCGTGGCCGATGGCATCGCCCTTGTCGACGAAATCAAGAAGACCCACGCCCGTGTCGGCATCCTCGGCATCAGCATCGGTACGGGCGTTGCCACGCAGGTAGCGGCGGCGCGTAAACCAGACATGCTTTGGCTGGTAACGCCCTACGACAAGATGACCCGCGTGGCGGACGACAACATGCATGGTTTGCCGGTCAGCCTGATCATGCACGATCACTTCGATAGCGACGTCGCAGCGCAGAAGCTTGGTGGCGTTCCGGTCATCGTGCTGCAGGCCAACCACGATGAGGTCATCCCTGCCGGACGCACGGAGGCGCTGGTTCGTGCGCTACCGCAACCGCCGGTCGCGTGGCTTCATGTCGACGCCGGGCACAACACCATCCTGTCCGCGGATGCGCTGTGCGCGTCGCTCAGGCAACGTACTGCCAGCGATTCCCCGACTCCCTGAACACCATGCGTGCACCGTGCCTCGCGTTGTCGTCGATGTTGATCTGATCGATCGCCTTGCGGATCGTCGCATGACCATTGCAATGGCCCAGCGCGATCAGGCGAAGCAGTTTCTCGGAGGTGCGCGGGATGGGACTACGCTCCTTTTCCCACAGCGCAATCGACTGGGCTCCGATGCCGAGAAGCGAGCCCAGGGATTCCTGTGAGAGCTCCATGTGCTTACGAAGGAAGCGCACCTCGCGACCCGACAGTGGGGCGATCTTGACCGCCAGCGTAAGGGCGATCTCCCTGTCGAGGCCGAGGACGTCGGCGACCGCGACGGCAGTGCCGTAGACCGTCTCCGAGTGTTCGAAGCCATTGGTCAGCCATACGTTTTCAAGGCCGCACGTTTGATAGTGATACATCTCAAAGCACCCAGAAAGTCGTGATGACGATAGCCTGCGGTTGTCGGGTATCGAGGGCGACGATCGATGCCAGGTGATCACCCGCCGTGTATGCCTCAACCACCAGCTTCCAGTTTCCGTGCTCGTCCAGCCGAGGCGACTCGGCAAGGTCGCCACGACGCAGGCACGTAAGTAGCTGCTTCAGCGTTATCTCGCGCTCGACCATCCTCTGCTCGGCATGCCGCGTCACGTGGATCCGCGAAGGGTCTTCGGATAGGCGCCGTAGGTGTCCGAGCGCGGTAGCGTCCGATAGCCGCAAGGGCGTGACTGCTCGATTAGCCATCCCGTGGCGTCCGTCGTTAGGGGACTATAACCTATAAAAAATATAGGTTGTAAGATGTAGGTCTGGTTCCGTCGGTGTTGTAGGAGAAGTCTCCGTCTACGTGGGCGTCTGCCTCCTGCCGCACTGCAACGTGGCCGTGACAGTACCCCGTGTAAACTTGTGGGCATGACTCGTCTTTGCGTGTCCCTCGCGTGTGTGTTGCTTGCCGTGCCTTTCGTGGCAGGGGCGCAGGACGTTTCCCGGGAGGCGCTGGCGTCGCGGATGGCGGCGCACCAGGCGCCCGTCGTGCTCGACGTGCGCACGCCCGGGGAATATCGCGACGGCCACCTGGCGGGTGCCTTGAACGTGCCCGTGGATGAGGTGGCGGTCCGCCACGGCGTCCTCGGTGCGCGGCGCGACCAGGAACTGGTCGTCTACTGCAAGTCAGGCAAGCGCGCCGCGCGTGCCCGCGACACCTTGCAATCCCTGGGCTACACCAACGTGCACCTGCTCGAAGGAAGCGCCGATGCATGGCGCGCCGACGGCCGTCCGCTGGTTGAAGAACGCCCCCAACCCTGAGTAAGACCATGAGCCCTACCACCCGTTCGGTCGCCCTCGTCGGCGTCCCCACTGATATCGGCGCCGGCCACCGCGGCAGTTCCATGGGCCCCGAGGCCCTGCGCGTCGCACGGCTGGCCGAGCGGCTGTCCAGGCGCGGCATGCACGTGGTCGACCGCGGCAACGTGGCCGGCCCGCTCAACCCCTGGCTGCCGCCGACCAATGGCTATCGCCACCTGGACGAAGCCGTGGCCTGGAATACCGCCACCCACGAGGCGATCTACGGGGCGCTCAACGACGGCCACCTGCCGATCATGCTGGGCGGCGACCACTGCCTCGCCATCGGTTCCATTTCGGCCGTGGCCCGTTATTGCCGGGACAAGGGCAAGAAGCTTCGCGTGTTGTGGCTGGACGCCCACGCCGACTTCAACACCAGCAACATCACCCCGTCGGGCAATATCCACGGCATGCCGGTCGCGTGCCTCTGCGGCCACGGCCCGGACGCGCTGACCGGCATCGGCGGCACCACGCCGGCGATCAGCCCCGACGTCATCCGCCAGATCGGCATCCGCTCGGTGGATGAGGGCGAGAAGCGCCTTGTCCACGAAGTGGGCATCGATATCTACGACATGCGCTACATCGACGAGATCGGCATCAAGGCCGCGATGGAAGAGGCCCTGGCCGGCGTGGACGACGATACCCACCTGCATGTCAGCTTCGACGTCGACTTCCTCGACCCGAGCATCGCCCCGGGCGTGGGCACCACGGTGAGGGGCGGCCCGAACTATCGCGAGGCCCAGTTGGTGATGGAGATGATCGCCGACACCGGGCGGGTAGGCTCGCTGGATATCGTGGAGCTGAACCCGGCGTTCGATAAGCGGAACCAGACGGCGAAGCTGGCGGTGGAGCTGGTGGAGTCGTTGTTCGGGAAGTCGACCCTGATGCGCTGAGGAGGCTACACTCGGACGGTTTCCGTCCGTTGCGTATCAAGGCCCCCATGCGTACCCGTGTTCTTACCGGCATCACCACCACCGGCACGCCGCACCTCGGCAACTTTGCCGGTGCGATCCGTCCGGCCATCGTCGCGAGCAAGGATCCCAACGTGGATGCCTTCTACTTCATGGCCGACTACCACGCGCTGATCAAGGCGGACGACGCCGAGCGCGTGGCCGCCTCGCGCATGAAGATCACGGCGACCTGGCTGGCCGGAGGCCTGGATCCGGAGACCGCGACCATCTACCGCCAGTCGGACATCCCCGAGGTGCCCGAGCTGATGTGGCTGCTGACCTGTGTCACCGGCAAGGGCCTGCTCAATCGGGCGCACGCCTACAAGGCCGCGGTCGACCGCAACGTCGAGCTGCATGAAGACCCGGATGCGGGCGTCACCGCCGGCCTCTACATGTACCCGGTGCTCATGGCCGCCGACATCCTCGCCTTCAACGCGAACAAGGTGCCGGTAGGCCGCGACCAGATCCAGCACATCGAGATGGCGCGCGATATCGCCCAGCGCTTCAACCATATCTACGGCCGCGAGTACTTCGTGCTGCCGGAAGTGCAGATCGAAGAACAGGTGGCGACCCTGCCGGGCCTGGACGGCCGGAAGATGTCGAAGAGCTACGACAACACCATCCCGCTGTTCGATGGCGGTTCGAAGGCCCTGCGCGAAGCGATCATGAAGATCGTCACCGATTCGCGCGCGCCCGGCGAGCCGAAAGACACCGACGACTCCGCGCTGTTCACGATCTTCAAGGCCTTCGCCTCTCCGTCGGAAAGCGCGGCATTCGCCGATGCGTTGCATGGCGGACTGGGCTGGGGCGAAGCCAAGCAGGTGTTGTTCGAGCGGATCGAGGCCGACGTGGCGCCGATGCGCGAGCGCTACGACTCGCTGATGGCGCGCCCTGACGACATGGAAGACATCCTGCTGGCAGGCGCCGCGAAGGCGCGTTCCATCGCCGTCCCCCTGCTGGCCGAACTGCGCGAGGCCGTGGGCCTGCGCACGTTCCGTCCGGCGGCAAAGGCCCAGCCTGAGGCTGCGAAGGCGCCGGCGAAAGCCAGGCCGCCGCGCTTCGCCAGTTTCCGCGAGGACGATGGCAGCTTCCGCTTCCGTCTGTTCGGCGCGGATGGCGAGGAGCTGCTGCTCTCGGTGCCGTTCAAGGATCCGAAGGCCGCGGGCCAGCTGCGCCAGGCGCTGTCGACCCTGGGTGGATCCGCCGCCGCGATCGAATCGCAGGGTGACCACGTCGCGCTGCTGATCGATGGGCAGGTGGTGGCCAACGGCCAGTCCTACCCCGACGAGGTGGCGCGCGCCACTGCCATCCTGCGCCTGCGCGCCGCGCTGGACGCACTGGCCGCCGACCAGGAGTAAAGCCGATGCGCTACCTCGCACTGATGTTGCTGGCGCCCTGGCTCATCGTGTTGGGGTGGGCGTATTGGGCCTATCCGAAGACGTTGCCGCGCACGCTTGCGCGGCGCGCTTTCGACACGCTGGCGCTGGTCGCGGCGGTGGTGTTGTCCATCCAGGCGGCCCTGCTCGCCTACGACGCCGTGGAACTGCCGGCGGCGGATCAGTTCGGCCCGAAGAGCGGGGCCATCTGGCAGCAGGTGGTGCCGGCGCTTTATGGATATGGCGCGTTCGTGGCCGTGCTGGCCGTGGCGCTGGTGGTGCGCTACGTGATCTGGAAGCGTCGGGTGGTTTGAGCGCCGCGTGGTTTGGATCGCGCGCAGGCGCGCTCCTACATGTAGGAGCGCGCCTGCGCGCGATCAAACCTTGCGCAACCGCCCCGTCAGCCCCTTCAGGAAATTCCGCAGGAACTGATCGCCGCAAAGGCGGAAATTCGTGTGCTTCGGCTGGCGGAAGAGGGCGTTCACTTCGCCCTTGGACACCTTGAAACCGGCATCGCCCATGATCGCGAGGATGTCGTCTTCCTTCAGCTCGAAGGCGACGCGCAGCTTCTTCAGCACGGTGTTGTTGTTGATCCGGGTCTCGACCGGGCGCGGGGGCTGCGACTCGTCGCGGCCGCGGCGGTGGACGATCAGGCCGTCGAGGAAATGCGCCATCACCGGGTCTGGCATGGCGACGAAGCCGGCGTCGTCTTCGCGCTTGAGCCAGCCTTCGACCTCGTCCCGGGTGGCCACGTGGCCACCCAGGGCGAGGATCTCGACGACGTGCACGTCGCCGAGATCGAGCATGTAGCGGATGCTGCGTAGGGTATCGTTGTTAAGCATGCCGACAAGGATACCCCGTAGGAGCGCGCCTGCGCGCGAATGGGACGAACGGAAGCGCCCCATTCGCGCGCAGGCGCGCTCCTACATGGATACCGTCAGTTCGGCAGGCCCAGGTCGTCGATCATCGCCTTGAGGAAGCGCGCAGCCTCGCCGCCGGTGGCGGCGCGGTGGTCGAAGGTGAGCGACAGCGGCATGCGGCGATGCACTTCGATGCCGCCCATGACCGCGACCACGTCGTGGCTGAGCTTGCCGGCGCCGACGATGGCGACGGTCGGCGGCACGACCACCGGGGTGGCGTAGCGGCCGGCGAACATGCCGAAGTTGCTCAGGCTGATGGTGTAGCCGGAGAGCTCCGAGGCCGGGATGCTGCGGTCTTCGACCGAAGTACGCAGGCGCTTGATGGCGGCACGGATGCCGGCGCCATCGAGCACGTCGGCGTTACGCAGCGCCGGCACGAACAGACCGTCGTCGGTGTCCACGGCAATGCCGATGTCCACGTGCGGGTGCAGCGTGCGGGTCAGGTCCTTGCCGTTGAACCAGGCATTGAGCGCCGGGACCGCCTTGCATGCCACCACCATCGCGCGGATCAGGCGGGCGGTGATGTCCTGCTTGCCGATCCAGGCGTGCAGGTCGGCGTCGTCCACGATCGAGGTCGGCACGACCTGGGCGTGGGCGTCGGCCATGACGCGGGCCATGTTGCGACGGACACCCTTCAGCTGCTCCGGCTGGCCCATCGCTTCCTTACCCGGGGGCGAGGTGCGGACGGCCTTGCCAGCCAGCGACACCGGCGTGCGGGTCGGGGCGGGGCCCGGCTCCGGCAGCGTCGGTGCGAGGTGCTGCGCGGCGGCCGGACGGGCCGGCGCGGAACCCACCGCGGCACTGCCATTGGCGGCGGCGTTTTTCACGTCCTGCATGGTGATGACGCCACCGGCGCCGGTCGGCTGCACGCGGGTGAGGTCGATCTTCATCTTCTTCGCCAGCGCACGCACGGCCGGGACAGCCTTCACGCCACCGGCACTGGAGACCTGCTCGGTGTGCACGGCGTTGCCGCTGACCATGGCGCCCACGACGGTGCCTTCGTCCTCGCGCTGGGCCGGGGCCTTGCCGTCGGCGTCGATCTCGCCGCCGTCGTCGGAGGCGACGACCTTCGACGCATCGTCGGCGGCCGGGCTACCGACGCCCTTCTTCGGGCCGTGGTGGTGGCCGGTGGACTCGGCTTCGGCGCGCTGGCGCGCATTCGGGTCGATCTCGAAATCGGCCAGCGACGCGCCGGTTTCGATGATGTCGCCGACCGCGCCGTGCAGCTTCTTCACGGTGCCGGAGTAGGGCGAGGGCACGTCGACGACGGCCTTCGCGGTTTCCATCGACACCAGCGGGGCGTCGAGCTTGATCGTGTCGCCTTCCTTGACGTGCCACTCGACGACGGTCGCGTCGGGCAGGCCTTCGCCGAGGTCCGGCAGGAAAAAGGTCTTGATGTCGGCCATGTCTATCGATTCCTCAGGAGGCGGCGAGCGTGCGTTCGGCGGCTTCGACGATGCGTTCGACGCTGGGCAGGTACTTCATTTCCAGGCGGAACAGCGGGATGTGCGTATCGAAACCGGTGACGCGTTCGACCGGGGCGAGCAGGCTGTACAGGCACTCCTCGGACAGGCGGGCGGCGATTTCCGCACCGAAACCGGCGGTCTTCGGGGCTTCGTGGACGATGACGCAACGACCGGTCTTGGTCACCGACTCGGCGATCGTGTCGAAGTCCAGCGGGGTCAGCGTGGCGACGTCGATGACTTCGGCGCTGATGCCCTTCTCGGCCAGTTCGTCGGCGGCCTCGAGGCATTCCTTCACCTGCGCGCCCCAGGTCACCAGGGTCACGTCGGTGCCGTCGCGCAGCACGAAGCAGACGTCGAGCGGCAGTGCCTCGCCGTCATCGGGCACTTCTTCCTTGTACTGGCGATAGATGCGCTTGGGCTCGAAGAAGATCACCGGATCCGGATCGCGGATGGCGGCGAGCAGCAGGCCGTAGGCACGCGCCGGCGACGACGGCATGACCACGCGCAGGCCCGGGATGTTGGTGAACAGGTGCTCGTTCGCCTCGGAGTGATGCTCCGGCGCACGGATGCCGCCGCCCCACGGGGCGCGCCACACGGCCGGCACGGTCATGCGGCCACGGGTGCGGTTGCGCATGCGCGCGGCGTGGCAGGCGATGTGCTCCATCATCGGGTAGATGAAGCCTTCGAACTGCGCTTCGGCGACCGGCTTCATGCCCTGCACGGCCAGGCCGATGGTCAGGCCGGCGATGGTGCCTTCGTCCAGCGGCGTGTCGATGACGCGCATCTCGCCGAACTGTTCCTGCAGGCCCTGGGTGGCGCGGAACACGCCACCGTTGACGCCGACGTCCTCACCGAGCACCACGACGCTTTCGTCGTTGCGCATCTCGTAGGCGAGCGCCTGGGTCACTGCTTCGATAAGAGTGATTTGTGCCATGGGAATGGGCTCCTTACGACTTGCGATCGAGGGAAGCGACGAGCTCGCGCTGCGCTTCGAGGTCGGCGGGGACTTCGGCGTACAGGTAGTCGAACATGGCCGTTGCCGGCTGGTTCTTCGTCTCCAGGTACGCGTTCACCTCGTTGTCCATCCAGTCGTCGCACTCGGCCTTCCAGGCCTCTTCCTTCGCGTCGTCCCACTTGCCCTTGGCTTCGAGCCACTTGCGCAGGCGCGGCACCGGGTCGCGCTCCCAGGCGTCCTTCACTTCCTGCTCGCCACGGTAGCGGCGGGCATCGTCGGCGGTGGTGTGGTCGCCGAGGCGGTAGGTCACCGCTTCGATGACGCTGCCGCCCTGGCCGGAACGGGCGCGCTCGAGCGCGGCTTCCATCGCCGCGCGCACGGCGATGATGTCGTTGCCGTCCACCTGGATGCAGTACAGGCCAGCCGCGATGCCCTTCTGGGCCAGCGTGCCCGAACCGCTCTGGATGCGGCGGGGGACCGAGATCGCCCACTGGTTGTTGACGATCACGGCGACCAGCGGCAGCTGCTGCGCGCCGGCGACGTTGATGGCGCCGTAGAAGTCGCCCTTGGACGAGCCGCCGTCACCGATGGTGCAGACGGCCACGCGCGGTTCCTTGCGGATCTTGAAGGCCAGCGCCGAACCGGCGGCGTGCAGGCACTGGGTGCCGATCGGCACGCACCAGGCGAAGTCGTGGGCCGGGGCGTCCTGGAAGTCGTTGCCGCGCTCGTCGCCACCCCAGTAGGTGTAGACCTCGCGCGGCTTCACGCCACGGTACAGCTGCGCGCCGTATTCGCGGTAGGACACGGCCAGCGAGTCCTCCCGGCGCATGGCGCTGCCGATGCCGACGTGGGCGGCTTCGTGGCCCAGGCACGAGGCGTAGGTACCCAGCTTGCCGGTGCGCTGCAGGGCGATCGACTTGGCGTCGAACACACGGGTCGACACCATCAGCTTGTAGAGCTCGACCATGTGGTCGAGGTCCTTGGCGAAGGCTGGCAGTTCCTTGCCGGTTTCCTTGCCATCCTGGTCAAGGTACTGCAGGTATTCGATTTCGAACTTGGCGGCGATGGACACGACTCGCTCCCAGGGGAAAGGTTAGAAACGACACGCACGAATGGGGAAGCGGACGGCCCATCCAGCGGGGCGCGAACAGCTTGTCTGGTCTTGCGAGCCGGACTAGATATCAGGGGTATTATGGCCCGGCAAGGCACGCCGCAGCATGCTTGAGCCACCCATGGGCCGGGAAATGGCGTCGTGGCGCGGCTGGCGCGCCGTCCACCCACATTGTGAAGACGTCCATGGCCCACCCCCAGCGCGACCTGGAACCCGGCATCCGCACCGATCTCGACGGGCGGCTGACCTATGGCGACTACCTCCGCCTGGACCAGGTGCTTTCCGCGCAGCACCCCCTGAGCCAGCCCGAGCACCACGACGAACTGCTGTTCATCATCCAGCACCAGACCTCGGAGCTGTGGCTCAAGCTGATGATCCACGAGCTGGATGCGGCGCTGGTGCGGCTGCGCGCCGACGACCTCGGCGGCACCCAGAAGGTGCTGGCCCGGGTCAAGCAGATCCAGCGCCAGCTTTACGAGCAGTGGGGCGTGCTGGAAACGCTCACCCCGGCCGAATACCTGCAGTTCCGCGACGTGCTGGGGCCGTCCTCCGGCTTCCAGTCCCTGCAGTACCGGATCGTCGAATTCCTGCTGGGCAACAAGCACGCCGACATGCTGCGGGTGTTCGAGCACGATCCGGCCGCCCACGAGCGCCTAAAGGCGGTCTACGAGGCGCCAGGGCTTTACGACGAATACCTGCGCTTCCTGGCCCGTCGCGGCCACCCCATTCCGGTGGAGTTGCTGGAGCGCGACGTCACCCAGCCCTGGCGTAGCCAGCCCACGCTGCTGCCGATCCTGCGCCGGATCTACGAAGACACGGCCGCCTACTGGTCTGAGTACCATCTCAGTGAGCTACTGGTCGACATCGAGGAAAACTTCCAGTTGTGGCGCTTCCGCCACATGAAGACCGTGGAACGCATCATCGGCTTCAAACCCGGCACTGGCGGGTCCTCCGGCGTGGCCTTCCTGCGCAAGGCGCTGGAGCAGAGCTTCTTCCCCGAGCTGATCGAAGTCCGCACGCTGCTGGGTACCTGACCCGCCTCGCAAGATTTGACGCGCCGGGCCGGTCCAGCTAAACACGCTCATCGATTCACCGCCAAGGGAAGCCATGACTTCGACCGCCCCCAGCCCGGCACGGCCCGTGCCCGAGTACCCGCAGACCATGGGCCACCCGCGTCCCCTGTGGATGCTGTTCATGACCGAGTTCTGGGAGCGCTTCGCTTTTTATGGCATGCGCTGGGCGCTGACGCTGTACATCGTGGCCGAATTCTTCAACGGCGACGCCTCGGGCCAGGGCTACGCCAGCCGCACCTACGGCGCCTACCTGGCGCTGGTCTACGCCTCGGCGATCTTCGGTGGCTACGTGGCCGACCGCGTGCTCGGTTACCAGCGATCCATCCTGCTCGGCGCCGCGGTCATGGGCCTGGGCCTGTTCATGGTGATGGTGCCGCAGCAGGACATCTTCCTCGCCGGCCTGGCCACCGTGATCGTCGGCAATGGCCTGTTCAAGCCAAACATCTCGTCGCTGGTGGGGCAGATCTACCCGGTGGGCGACGATCGCCGCGACCGTGGCTTCACCATTTTCTACATGGGCATCAACCTGGGCGGTTTCCTCGCCCCGCTGATCACCGGCTGGGTGGCGTCGGTCATGACCGACACGCCTCTGCAGCAGAACTACAAGGCCGTGTTCGCCGCCACCGGCGTCGGCATGGTGATCTGCTTCATCTGGTTCCTTATCGGCAAGAAGCAGCTGAAGGGCGTGGGTGTGCCGCCGCCGGAACGGCATGAAGGCAAGAGCCTGCTGATGGTGATCATCGGCATCCTCGTCGCCGTGCCGCTGGTGTACCTGTTGATGGCGAAGGCCGGCGCGATCTTCATCGCGTGGGTGCTCGGCGCGTTGTTCATCGGCGTGGCCGTGATGCTCGTGGTCGAGGCCGTGCGCCACGACACCATCCAGATCCACCGCGTGATCGCGATGCTGTTGCTGTTCGCCTTCAACGTGCTGTTCTGGATGTTCTTCGAGCAGGCCGGCAGTTCGTTCAACTTCCTCGCCCAGAACATCGTCGACCGGCAGATGTTCGGTGGCTGGGAGTTCCCGACCGGCTGGTTCCAGTCGGTGAACTCGGCGGCCATCCTGGTCTTCGCGCCGATCGTCGCGCTGAGCTGGGGCCTTCTCGCAAAAGCCCGTGCCGAGCCGTCGATCCCGCGCAAGTTTGGCCTCGGCCTGATGTTCAACGCCCTCGGCTTCCTGGTGCTGATGTACGCGCTGAAGAGCCTGGTCGACGGCCGCGGGTTGATCCCGTTCTGGCCGCTGGCCGCCTGCTACGTCGCGCAGACCATCGGCGAGCTGTGCCTCTCGCCGATCGGCCTGTCGATGGTGACCAAGCTGGCGCCCTTGCGCGTGGTTGGCCTGGCGATGGGCGGCTGGTTCCTCTCCACCGCCATCGGCAACAACCTGTCCGGCCTGCTCGCCGGCCACATCAGCGGCGAAAGCGGCATGACGGTGGGCTCGGCGCTATCCGGCTTCACCTTCAGCTTCGAACTGCTGATCGGTGCCGGCATCGTGCTGTTCCTGATCGCGCCGCTGATCAACAAGCTGATGCACGGGATCAAATAATCGCGGGTCAGGGGGAAAGAAGCTTGTCCAGGATGCGGGCAAGCCACGCTTTCTCTTCGTCGTCCAGCCGGGCCAGAAGCTCGTGCTCGTGGGCGCGGGCCATGGGGGCCACCTCGTCGTGGATGGCCCAGCCCGCGTCGGACAGCCGCAGCACCGAGCGGCGCTTGTCGCCGTCGTGGGTGCTGCGGTCGACCCGTCCGGCCTCGACCAGCCGGGCCACGGCGCGGCTGACCGCCACCTTGTCCATGCGCGTGCGCTCCACCACCTGGGTGGCCGAGGACGAGGGGAAGCGGGCCAGCACCGTCATCACGCGCCATTCCGTCATGCTGAGCTGGAATCGGTCCTGGTATTCGTCCGCGATCGACTGGCTGACCGTGTTCGAAAGGATCGACAGGCGGTAGGGCAGGAAGCGCTCGAGCTCCAGCGGGGCGTGGGCGGGTAAGGGTTCGAGGGTCATGCTGCGCCGATCCTTGCAAATGGTTACAAGTGAAACTATAAGGTGGCGGTATACGGCGCAAGCCGCACCCGCAGCCAGGAGTATCGCTTATGAGCGCCCAGCCCAATATCGGTATGGAAGTCACCACCTTCGAAAACCCCCAGGGTGTCGATGGCTTCGAGTTCGTCGAGTTCGCCGCGCCGGACGCGAAGCTCCTCCACGACCTGTTCCCGCGCCTTGGCTTCACCGCCGTGGCGAAGCACAAGCACAAGGCCATCACCCTGTACCGCCAGGGCGAATGCAACTTCCTCGTCAACGAGGAGCCGAACTCCTTCGCCGCCGACTTCGCTGCCGCCCACGGGCCGAGCGCGTGCGGCTTCGCCATCCGCTTCAACCGCCCGGCGACGGACGTGCAGGCCACGGCGCTTTCCAATGGCGCGGAAAAGGTCGAGCACAAGGCCGATACGCTGGCGCTCGACGTGCCGACCATCCAGGGCATCGGTGGCTGCGCGCTGTACCTGATCGACACCTACGGCGCGAAGGGCGACGTGTTCGACGCCGAGTTCGAATGGCTGCCGGGCGTCGACCGCCACCCGAAGGGGTTCGGCCTGACCTTCATCGACCACCTGACCCACAACCTGCACTTCGGCAACATGCAGAAGTGGTCGGACTACTACGAGCGCCTGTTCAACTTCCGCGAGATCCGCTACTTCGACATCAAGGGCGCGAAGACCGGCCTGGTGTCCAAGGCGATGACGGCGCCGGACGGCATGGTCCGTATCCCGCTCAACGAGAGCTCGGATGAGAAGTCGCAGATCAACGAATACATCCGCGAGTACAACGGCGAAGGCATCCAGCACATCGCGCTGTTCACCGACAACATCTACGAGTCGGTGGAAGCCATGCGCGAGAAGGACGTGGCCTTCCTGGACACGCCGGACACGTACTACGAAGTGATCGACATCCGCGTGCCGGAACACGGCGAAGACGTGCCGCGCCTGCAGAAGAACAAGCTGCTGATCGACGCCGACGACGAGACCAAGAAGAAGCTGCTGCTGCAGATCTTCACCCAGAACAACATCGGGCCGATCTTCTTCGAGATCATCCAGCGCAAGGGCAACGAAGGCTTCGGCAACGGCAACTTCAAGGCCTTGTTCGAATCGATCGAACGCGACCAGATGCGCCGCGGCGTCCTCTAAAATCGCAGACCCCGTAGGAGCGCGCCTGCGCGCGATCGTGGGCGTGCCGCGAACGGGATCGCGCGCAGGCGCGCTCCTACACGGACTTTTTGGGATACTTCGATGAGCCACACCGACGATACCCGCGGATACCAGACTGGCTTTGGCAACGAGTTCGCCACGGAGGCGGTGCCAGGCGTGTTGCCCACCGGCCAGAATTCGCCGCAGCGCGTGGCCAAGGGCCTGTACGCCGAGCAGCTGTCCGGCAGCGCGTTCACCGCGCCGCGGCACCGTAACTTCCGTAGCTGGCTCTACCGGATCCGCCCGGCGGCGCAGCACTCGCCGTTCCGCGAGCTCGCGCACCCCACGTTCCACAACCGCTTCGACGAGGCCCATGCCACGCCGAACCAGATGCGTTGGGATCCGCTGCCGGCCCCCGCACCCGGCACCGACTTCCTCGATGGCCTGTTCACCATGGGTGGCAATGGCGGCGCGGCAGAGCAGGCGGGCGTGGGCATCCACCTCTACCTTGCCAACCGCTCGATGGAAGGGCGCTATTTCTACAACGCCGATGGCGAGCTGCTGATCGTTCCGCAGCAGGGCCGCCTGCGTATCCGTACCGAGCTGGGCGTGCTCGAGGTCGAGCCGCTCGAGATCGCGGTCGTGCCGCGCGGCATCCGCTTCCTCGTCGAGCTGCCCGATGGCGAAGCGCGCGGCTATGTCGCGGAGAACTTCGGCGCCACGCTGCACCTGCCGGACCTCGGCCCGATCGGCGCGAACGGCCTGGCCCATCCGCGTGACTTCCTCACGCCCGTGGCCGCCTACGAAGACGTGGACGGCGACTTCGCCCTCGTCGCCAAGTTCCAGGGTGCGCTGTGGGAAGCCGATATCGGCCACTCGCCGCTGGACGTCGTGGCATGGCACGGCAATTACGCGCCGTACAAATACGACCTGCGCCGCTTCAACACCATCGGTTCGATCGCGGTGGACCATCCGGATCCGTCGATCTTCACGGTGCTGACCTCCGCGAGCGACACGCCGGGCGTGGCGAACATGGACTTCGTGATCTTCCCGCCGCGCTGGCTGGTCGCTGAGCACACGTTCAGGCCGCCGTACTTCCACCGCAACGTGGCGAGCGAATTCATGGGCCTGATCACCGGCGCCTATGACGCCAAGGCCGGTGGCTTCGTGCCGGGCGGCTCCAGCCTGCACAACTGCATGAGCGGCCACGGCCCGGACCATGCCAGCTTCGAGAAGGCCTCCGCCGCCGACGTGACGAAGCCGGACCACGTCACCGGGACGATGGCTTTCATGTTCGAAACGCGCAAGGTGATCCGCCCGAGCAAGCAGGCGCTGGCATCCAGCGCGCTGCAAGGCGATTATTACGAATGCTGGCGTGGGCTGAAGAAGCACTTCGACCCGAACGCCGCCTGATACCCAAGGATCCGCATGAAACTCGCTTCGCTCAAGGAAGGCGGCCGCGACGGCACGCTCGTCGTCGTCAGCCGCGACCTTTCCCGCGCCGTGAAGGCCGCCGGGATCGCCGCCACGATGCAGGCCGCGCTGGACGACTGGCATGCGGCCGCGCCGCGCCTGAACGCCCTGGCCGAAGACCTGGAGGCCGGCAAGGCCGACGGTGCCTTCGCGCTGGACGTCGCCGCGCTGGCCGCGCCGCTGCCGCGTGCCTATGAGTTCGTCGACGGCAGCGCCTACCTCCCGCACGTCGAGCGCGTCCGCCGCGCCCGCGGTGCCGAGGTGCCGGCGTCGTTCTATTCCGATCCGCTGATGTACCAGGCCACCAGCGCCGGCTTCCTCGGCCCGCGCGATCCCGTCGTCGTGCCGAGCGAGGAATACGGCATCGACCTGGAAGCCGAAGTCGTCGTCATTACCGACGACGTGCCGATGGCACCGGGCGCGGAAGGGGCCTCCGGCCATATCCAGCTCATCGGCCTGGTCAACGACGTTTCGCTGCGTGGCCTGATCCCGGGCGAGCTCGCCAAGGGCTTCGGCTTCCTGCAGTCCAAGCCGCGCTCCGCCCTGTCGCCGGTGTTCGTCACGCCCGACGAACTGGGCGGCGCATGGCGCGACGACAAGCTGCACCTGCCGATGCGTACGTGGATCAACGGCCAGTGGTTCGGCGAAGCCGAGTGCGGCGTCGACATGCAGTTCAATTTCGCCCAGCTCGTGGCCCATGCCGCGAAGACCCGTCCGCTGACGGCCGGCACCATCGTCGGCTCCGGCACCATCGCCAACGAAGACACCGGCAAGGGCGCTTCCTGCCTGGCCGAGCAGCGCACGGTGGAAACCCTGCGCGACGGCAAGCCGACCACGCCGTTCCTGAAGTTCGGCGACACCATCCGCATCGATGTCACCGACACGGCCGGGGCCTCGATTTTTGGCGCCATCGAGCAGGTCATCCAGAAAGGCTGATGGCTTGCCCGTCCGTGTGGGCCTATTCGATCGGGCTCACACGACTTACGTGTTCGATGTGCAGGACATAGGGTGCCCGCCAATCGCTACCCGCCGTCAGCACGCCCAGGAACGTGGCCTTGCCGCGCATGTGCGAACGAATCAGTGTTCGCCTGAAGGCGAGCATGTCGCTTTGGCCGGCTACGTGCTCGTCGATCTGCAGGGCAAGTTTTTGCCCTGCACAGGCCTCATCGCTGAGGTTGGTCGATTCCATCCCGATGTAGGCGATACCGGTCACCTTCACCTGCTGTCCCACATACCGCGCAGGTGACGTAATGATGTCGCAGGCGGAAACCTCCCGCGGACGATCGGTGGCCGAGGCCATCGTCGCAGCGCTGGCGCACATGCCCGCCAACAGCACACATGGGTAGGCACGTCGGTTGCTCATGGCGAAGTCCTGCGTCAGGGTTTCTGTAGCTTAACGCCCTGCTGCACGCTGCCCATCGAAACCGGTAGCAGGACGTAACGCATTTCGGTGTTGCCGGCGGGCAGGGCATCCCAGCTCATCTGATCCACCGCGCGCGCCAGGCGCTCGCCGCTGGTCGGCTCGGGATAGGCATCGATCAGCCAGCGCCGCGCGATGTGTCCGTCCGGTGCCACTTCGACGAAATACTGTGCGTACAGGCCGCTGGCATATTCCTCCTTGGTCAGTCGGCCCGTGCGTGCGTTGGCTGGACGATGCACCTGGCCGAGCGGCGGGCTGTTGCCCTGGCGCGGCGGCTGCGCCTTGACCCGCTGGTCGATCGCCGCAAAGCGCGCGTTGACCTCGCGCAGCATCAGCTGCTCATCGAACGGGCCGAGTGCATCGCCGACTCGCTTCAGCAGCATCGTGTAGTAGCCGGCACCAGCGGGCGAGTCGCCGCCCGGGGTCTGTCCGAACCGCTGCCGGAAATACGCGTTCTCGACCTGGACCCAGACCATGGCCTCGTGCGCGTTGCCCTCCGCCAGTTCCAGCTCGGCGAGCTTGAACATCGCGGCGAGCCGTCCCTGGTAGGCCGCGCCGGTGAGCAGGTCGCGCGCCCTGGCGTGGTCTTCGGGGAAGACATGGGCGGGATGCCGCGGGCCCCAGCGATAGAGCGAGCCGGCCACTTCCATGCTGTTGGCGTTGCCGGCCAGGGCCGAGCACATGAGCAGCGCGGCGAGGCGCTCGCGCTCGGGCCCCGGCGTCGACGGAGTGAGCAGGCCGGTGCCGATCAGTTGGCCGGTGGGTGGGGTGGTGGCGGTGCAGCCGGGGGCCGTGGCGGCGTGGGAGGCGAAGGCGAGGGATACAAGGGAGGCTAGGGCGAGGAGACGTCGTGTCATGGGTCGTTTCCGTGATCCGTGGGACGATAAAAAAAGCCCGCACGGTTGTGCGGGCTTTTTAGTTTGCGGTGCGATTGTGGCAAATCGAAGGGCTTGCCATGGTCGCGCGCGGGCGCGCTCCTACAGAGGAGGGAGCGGCTTACTTGGCGGCCATCAGGGCCTTGGCCATGTCGAGCATGCGGTTGGAGAAGCCCCACTCGTTGTCGTACCACGAGAGGACCTTCACCAGCGTGCCGCCCATGACGCGGGTCTGCGTCGAGTCGTAGATCGACGAGTGCGGGTTGTGGTTGAAGTCGATCGAGACCAGCGGCTTGGTGTTCACCGCGAGGATGCCCTTCAGCTTGCCGTTGGCGGCTTCGTTGATGGCGGCGTCGATCTCTTCCTTGGTGGTCTCGCGCGCGGCGGTGAAGGTCAGGTCGACCACCGACACGTTGATGGTCGGCACGCGCATGGCGAAACCGTCCAGCTTGCCGTTGAGCTCCGGCAGGACCAGGCCCACCGCGGCGGCGGCGCCGGTCTTGGTCGGGATCTGGCTGTGCGTGGCGCTACGGGCGCGGCGCAGGTCGGAGTGGTAGACGTCCGTCAGCACCTGGTCGTTCGTGTAGGCATGGATGGTGGTCATCAGGCCGTGCACGATGCCGATCTTCTCGTGCAGCACCTTCGCCAGCGGTGCCAGGCAGTTGGTGGTGCAGGAGGCGTTGGAAATGACTTCCAGGCCGGCGTGCAGCTTCTCGTCGTTGACGCCCATGACGAAGGTGCCGTCCACGTCCTTGTCGCCGGGAGCGGAGATGATCACCTTCTTGGCACCGCCGGCGATATGCGCGCTGGCCTTCGCCTTGGAGGTGAAGAAGCCGGTGCACTCGAACACGACGTCGACGCCGTGCTGGCCCCAGGGCAGCTTGGACGGGTCGCGCTCGGCGAAGACCTTGATCCGGTCGCCGTTGACGATCAGGTCGCCGCCATCCACCGAGACATCGCCCGGGAACCGGCCGTGGGCCGTGTCGTACTGGGTCAGGTGCGCGTTGGTTTCGGCGTCGCCGAGATCGTTGATCGCGACGATCTGGATATCCTGGCCATTCTTCTTCGACTCGTAGAGCGATCGCAGTACATTGCGACCGATGCGACCGTAACCGTTGATGGCGACCTTGATCGTCATTGCAAACCTCCGCGTGGATAAAGTGAAAAGGGGAGCAATTTGGTGCAAA
The DNA here is from genome assembly GCA_018889975.1 of Bacillus sp. NP157. Taxonomy (NCBI): domain Bacteria; kingdom Bacillati; phylum Bacillota; class Bacilli; order Caryophanales; family Bacillaceae; genus Bacillus; species Bacillus sp. NP157. The sequence goes on along the minus strand of CP076546.1, from coordinate 2,926,759 downwards.
CCGTCACTATAGCCGATCGACGGTGATTCCGGGCGACAGGAAGGCCGTGGCTGGCTGGCCCGGATGAGGTGTGTAATTGATCTAGATCATTGATTGTTATAGATATTATTAGCACGCATGGCAAGGCTTCATGGCAGGGCCAGGGCGGGCGTACGCATCGCATTGTCGGCAGCTCGCCGAAGCGCTTTCGAAGATCGCAAACCATGCCCGAACGTTTGAAGAGCCCAACGATGAAACGCAGCCTGTCGATCTTCTACGTCGCCAACGCATCCCTCGTCGGGTTCACCGCGATCATGCTGTACCCGGCGTTTTGGCAGGTGCTTTATCTCTCGGCTATCGGGGCGGCGCTTACGTATACCTTGCTCGCCCCAGTCAACCGGAAGACGTTCCTGTGTTGGTTGGTGGGCCTCGGTGGGGCAGCGGCGCTTGTTGCCGCCGTATTCGGTACGAACGGCGACAAGCTATCCGCCGCTGGATCCGTCATCGGCTTCATCCTCATGCTCACGGCACTCGGGGCGGCGTGGCGCCTCTACCGCGCCGAAGCCGCGAGCGAGGGCTAGCCTCCGCAGCTTGTTGCGGCGCAGCGATCTGTCATTCGCCCCTCAGTCCGGGTGTGGCACACTTGGCCGCTGCCCCGCCCCGGAAACGTTTACTGCCCCATGAAGACGCCCCATAAGCGCCGCACCATCGCCACGCTGGTGGCCCTTTCCCTCGCCGCCGTGGCCGGTACGGCCGGTGCCTGGGGCGACATCGGCCACCGGATCGTCGCCGAACTGGCCTGGCGCCAGCTGGACCCTTCGGCGAAGGCCGAGGTCGAGCGCCTGCTCAAGGCCGACGGGGACGACTCGCTCCCGGACGTGGCCAGCTGGCCCGATCGCCTGCGCGACAACCCGGAAACGAAAGACCTGGGCAAGGCGACCAGCATGCTCCACTACGCCGACTTCCATGACCCGAAGTGCCACTACGACCCGCCGGTCGATTGCGCCGATGGCAAGTGCGTGGTGGGTGGGCTGGAGAAGTACGTCGCCATCCTCGGCGACCGCCACAAGTCCAACGCCGAGCGCGCCGAAGCGCTGAAGTTCGTCGTCCATTTCGTCGGCGATGTGCACCAGCCGCTCCACGCTGGCAACCGCGACGACAAGGGCGGCAACGAGTACCAGGTCCAGTTCGACGGCAAGGGCACGAACCTGCACAGCGTGTGGGATTCGAAGCTGCTCTACACCCGCGACCTGAAGTGGGACGCCTACGCCGACCGCCTGGCTGCGGAAGGCGCCGTCAAGCTGCCCCGGCCGATCGCCCCGCTGGACAACCCCTACGCCCAGTGGGCGGAAGAGTCCTGCCAGGTGGTCGCCCAGCCGGGCTTCTATCCCGACAGCCACAAGATCGACGACGCCTACGTGGCGAAGAACCTCCCGGTCGCCGAGCTGCGCCTGCGCGAAGCAGGCAAGCGCCTGGCCGACCTGCTGAACAAGACGCTGGACTGATCCCCGGCGTCCGCCCCCCATTCGAGAAGACAGACCAAGGTAAAGACAGATGACCGATATCCAGGTACGCCGCACCAAGATCGTTGCCACCCTCGGACCCGCGACCGATGTCCCGGGCATGCTCGAGAAGATCCTGGAGGAGGGCGTGGATATCGTTCGCCTGAACCTGTCGCACGGCACCCCCGACGACCACCGTGCCCGCGCCAACGCCGTGCGCGCCGCCGCCGATGCGGTGGGTCGTGAAGTCGGCATCCTCGCCGATCTGCAGGGTCCGAAGATCCGCATCGAGAAGTTCGCGGACGGCCCGATCGACGTGCTCCCCGGCGACAGCTTCGTGCTGGATTGCCGTCCGGACGCACCGGCCGGCGACCAGACCCGCGTCGGCGTCAGCTACTACGACCTGCCCAAGGACGTGGTCGCCGGCGACATCCTGCTGCTGGACGACGGCCTGGTCGCCCTGGCCGTGCTCGACGTGGTCGGCTCGGAAATCCACACGCGCGTCGTCATCGGCGGCCGCCTGTCCAACCGCAAGGGCCTGAACCGCCAGGGCGGTGGCCTCAGCGTGTCGGCGCTGTCCGACAAGGATCGTAACGACATCAAGCTGGCCGCCGAGATGGGCGCCGACTTCCTTGCCGTGTCGTTCGTGCGTTGCGCGGCCGACCTGCACGAAGCCCGCCGCCTCCTTCGCGAAGCCGGTGGCGATGCCGCCATCGTTTCGAAGATCGAGCGTGCCGATGCGATCCCGGTGCTGGGCGAAATCATCGACGCCTCCGACGTGGTGATGGTCGCCCGTGGCGACCTCGGCGTGGAGATCGGCGACGCCGAACTGCCGGGCCTGCAGAAGAAGATCATCCGCGAGTCGGTGATGCGTAACCGCTCGGTGATCACCGCGACGCAGATGCTGCAGTCGATGGTCCGTGCGCCGATCCCGACCCGCGCCGAAGTGCTCGACGTGGCCAATGCCGTCATCGACGGTACCGACGCGGTGATGCTCTCGGAAGAAAGCGCCGCCGGTGCCCATCCGGACAAGGCCGTCGCCGCCATGCGTCGCATCTGCCTGGGTGCCGAGCGCCAGTTCGAGCCGCGTGACGACCTGCGTCCGGGCACGCATTCGCTGGACCGTTCCGACCAGGCCATCGCCCTCGCCGCGATGCTGCTGGCCTCTCAGGTGGGCGTGCGCGCCATCGTCTCGCTGACCGAGTCGGGCGCCACGGCCCAGTGGCTGTCGCGCTACCGCTTCGCCGTGCCCATCTACGCGATGAGCCCGTCGGACGTGGCACGCCGCCGCATGCTGATGCTCCGCGACGTGCAGCCGGTCGCTTTCGAAACCGGCAAGCTCGACCCGGCCCACACGGCCCGCGCCGCGCTCCAGCACCTGTTCGCGCTGGGCAAGCTGGGCAAGGGCGACCGCGTGATCCTGACCCACGGCGACCATATCGGTAGCCACGGCGGCACCAACACGCTGAAGCTGCTGGTGATCGGCGACGACGGCATCGCCGACAGCCTGCGCGACCTGTAAAGAACATGTAGGAGCGCGCCTGCGCGCGAAAAGGGGGGTATCGCACCCCCCATCGCGCGCAGGCGCGCTCCTACCGGGTTCCGGTACCCGACCGCCTGCGCAGCACGATTCGACACGCCCACCTGACGCCCGCGGGGTTACACTCCTCGCCCTGGCACACCACCGAGGGCGTCATGATCCGTCACCTTACCCACGCCGGCGCCTTTGCCGCCGCCGTCCTCCTCCTTGCCGCCGGCCCCGCCGCGGCGCAAACCACGCGTCGCGTGGCACCCGACCGCCTGCCGTCCTACTGGACGCTGACCAACACCTCGGTCAATGCGGATGTCCCCAACGTGGGCAAGAACCTCGACCAGCCCGGCTGCGTCGCGGTGACCTACCTGATCGGTTCGAACGGCTTGCCGCAGAACGTCGTCGCGGCCAAGACCGTCCCCGCGGGCGACCTCGCCCAGGTCGGCGTAAGCGCCGTGAAGGATTTCCGCTACGCACCGTCGGGCGTGAACCGGGCGGCCGAGCCGGTCCAGACCTACTACGTCGTCGGCTTCAACCTGCCCGAAGATCCGGCCCGCAAGGCGGCGATCATGACGCAGTGTGCGCTGCCGGGTTACCAGACCACTTGATCGGCTGACCGCGCCGCACAACGGCATTCGCGGGGTATTCGCCTATACTCCGCCGGTTTTCGCACTAGCCCTTCCCGCGTGGCGGGGCAATACCACTACTTCCATGGAGTTCTCATGAGCATCGAAAACCTCGAACAGATCGCGCAGGCGATGGTGGCCCCGGGTAAGGGCATCATCGCCGTCGACGAATCGGCTACGACCATCAAGAAGCGCATCGAGGCCGTCGGCCTGGAGAACACCGAGGAAAACCGCCGCAAGTATCGCCAGCTGCTGCTGACGGCGCCGGGCCTGGGTGAATACATCTCCGGCGCCATCCTGTTCGACGAGACGATCCGCCAGAAGACCGACGACGGCCGCACCATGGTCGAAGCCATGAACGCCGCCGGCATCCTCCCGGGCATCAAGGTCGACAAGGGCACGCACCCGCTGGCCGGGTTCCCGGATGAAGTCGTCACCGAGGGCCTCGACGGCCTGCGCGAGCGCCTGCAGGAATACGCGAAGCTCGGCGCGAAGTTCGCCAAGTGGCGTGCCGTGATCAAGATCACCGACGACACGCCGACCTCGGCCGCCGTGGAAGCCAACACCCATGCACTCGCCCGCTATGCCGCCCTCTGCCAGGAAGCCGGCCTCGTGCCGATGGTCGAGCCGGAAATCCTGATGGACGATCCGTCCAGCGTGCAGGACCTGGACACCAGCTTCGCCGTGCACAAGGAAGTCCTGCAGAGCCTGTTCGGCCAGCTCGAACTCAACAACGTCGAACTGAAGGCGCTGATCCTGAAGGTCAGCATGGTCATCCCCGGCAAGTTCGCGCCGAAGGAAGACCAGGCCGACGCCGAAGACATCGCCAACGCCACCGTTTCGGTGTTCCAGTACGCCGTGCCGGCCGCCGTGGCGGGCATCGTGTTCCTTTCCGGCGGCCAGTCGGACCTGCAGGCGACCGAGAACCTCAACGAGATCAACAAGCTCGGCCCGCACCCGTGGCCGATCAGCTTCTCGTACGGCCGCGCGCTGGTGTCCAAAGCCCTGGAAACCTGGGCCAAGGACCAGAAGAACAACTACGACGCAGCCCAGAAGACCGTCGTCGAGCGCGCGAAGGAAAACAGCGACGCCGCCAACGGCACCTGGAAAAAGAAGTAAGGAGCGTATCCGGGGGCTGAACGCCAGGCGTTCAGCCCCTCGGCTCGTGACGTGATTGTGCGGCATGCCCGATTTTCACGTTTAGGCCCTTGCGCGACGGATGTCGCCACGGTTTCATTCCCGAACGCGTCTTTCGCGGCGCGCATGGGGGTGATGCATGAGATTCCGGCCGGTCTTGATGGTTGGCGTCATCGTTGCGATGACGATGGCGTGGGGCTGGGCGCGGGTAGATGGCCCATCCGGCGGGCGCCGCGATACAGCGCAGGGCAGTTCGTCCGTCCACTCCCCGGGGCCCGCTCCGTCGGCGGTCGTTTCGACCCCTTTGCCGGGTATCCAGGCCGTTGCCGATTCGACGCAGCGTAACAACGCCGCCCCGTCCCCTGGCAGCAATGAAGAGCTGCTTGCGTACACGTCCACCGAATCTCCCCATCGGGAAGGGCCCTACACGTACTACCCGGTAGATGTCTCGGCCGATAGCGCGCTTGCGTCGACCTTATCGGGGCGGCTTACCTTGACGGCGCCGGACGGTTCGCGCATCGACCTCGACTACGACCGCCACGTCAATCACGACGACGGTAACTGGACCTGGATTGGCCGCAAACACGATGGTGACATCGGGCAGGATGCCGTCATCACGTTTGGCCCGGACGCGACGGTGGGAACCTTGCCGGCAGCCAATGGGCAACTGCTGCAAATCACGACCGTGAACGGCCGCACCTACCTGTCCACTGCGGCTTTCAGCCAGTTGCAACGCGGGCTTCGCGCCGGGGGCGACACCGTGGTGAAGGCAGCGGATGGGTCACTCACTGCCATGACATCGCAGGGCACCGTCACGGCGGCCGCAGCGAGTTCCGCGTCGACTACCGTTGACGTTCTGGTGGCCTACAGCAGCGGTTATCGCGCATACCGGGGCAGCGCTTCGGCCGCTACGACAGCGCTCACCAACCTCATGGACGTAGCAAACCGCGCGCTCTCCAATACGAACATCACGAACGTGGGGTTCCGTCTCGTCGGGACCATGGAAGTGAATTACGCCGATAATTCGGACAACGGCACGGCGCTGAGCGATCTCGCGTCGGGCTCGGCGTTCGCTGCTGTCCGAAATGCGCGGGGACAGTACGGGGCGGATCTGGTCTCGTTCGTTCGCCGCTACGTGGCTGGCCAGAACGGCTGCGGCCTTGCCTACATCCCTCAGCAACCATACGCATCCAGCGGACCTGGCCAGACATGGTCGGTCGTCGGCGACGGCTCCTATGACCTGGGCAGTGGGGCGTATTCCTATTGTCCAGACGTATCCCTGGCGCACGAAATGGGACACAACCTGGGCGCCCAGCACAACAAGCAGCAGAACCCGACAGGTGGGCTCTACCCCTATTCCTATGGCTATCGCAACGATAGCGCCGGCTTCTTCGACGTCATGGCGTATGGGCTCGCCGGCCAGGAACAAACGTTGGTCTACTCGTCGCCGGACGTCTCCATCTGCAAGGGCCTTCCGTGCGGTGTCGCCAATGACGCAGACGTGGCGCGCACATTCCGCGAGACCATGCCCATCGCAGCTGGCTTCCGCGCGACGGTGGTACCCACCAATGACGTGCAGCCCGGTCAACTCGTATTGGCCAATGGCCTCGGGCGCTGCCTGGATGGGCAGGGCGGTGGCACGGCCAATGGAACCCCCGTGCAGATGTGGGCTTGCAATGGGCTGCGGCAGCAGCAGTGGGGAGAGAACGCGAGCACTGCCGCGCTCTTGAACAAAGAAACGCCCCTCGCACTGGATGCGGTGGGTTTTGGCACCGGCAGCGGCACGCCGCTACAGCTTTTCTCCGCGTCGGGTGCAGGTAACCAGGCATGGCTATTCACCAACACGGCCGTGGTTGCCAACGGCAACCGTGTCCTGGACGCCGTCGGATTCGGTACCGGCAATGGCACGCCCATCCAGTTATGGGATGACGGTGGCTCGGCAAACCAGCGGTGGACCTTCGACCCGCGAAACGGGCGGATCACGAACAGCGCTGGCCGGTGCCTCGATGTGCAGAATTACGGCACGGCGAACGGTACACCTGTACAGGTGTGGGACTGCAGCGGAACGCCCAACCAGACCTTTGTCCTTTCGGGTGGCGGAACCTTTGTCGGCTACGGCGGCAACTGCCTGGAAGCGGCCAACGGGGGCCAGGCGAACGGTACGCAGGTGCGGATGTGGGCGTGTAATGGCGGTGCCAATCAGAAGTGGCGGCTACGCGGAGAAGTCCGGGGCGTTGCAAGCAACCTGTGCCTGGATGATCCGGCCGGCGGGACGTCGAATGGAAACCGCGTGCAGCTCTGGCAATGCCTGGGGAATGACCACCAGCGTTGGGAATACCAGCCCAACTAGCGAAAAGGCCGAGCCCCGAACGGGGCCCGGCCCGGGCACTCAGAAGCGATATTCCAGCGACACCGACGTCATGTTCGTCGACAGGTCGAGGTTGTCCTTCTTCGCATCGTAGTGGTCGTAGTTCAGGCCGAGGCTCCAGTTGTTCGTGAAGTCATAGCCCACGCCCACGCCGGCATACCAGCTCGTCTTGTCGAGGTTACGGCGGGTGATGTCGTCGTTGCTCGTACCGTGGCCCTTCCATGCATACAGGCCACCGCGAGCGCTGATGTACCACTGCGGATCGATGTTGAACTTGCCATTCACGCCAGCCGTCCAGCCATGCAGCTCGGACTTGCGACGGTCGACCACGCGGTCGCTGTTGAAGAGGTTCTTGGCGTGGATGTTGCCAAGGTCGTTGTAGCCCACTTCGACACCCAGGGCAGCCCACGGCGTGACGCCCCAGCGGTAACCGCCATTGAGCGCATAGCCGGTGTCATGCCCGTCGTAACGGCCCTTGTCGACCGAGGTGCGGCCAACGCTGCCATTCACGAACCAGCCTGCGGCCGGGTTCACGTCCTGCGCAAAGGCCGGGGCGGCAACGGCGCCAGCGGCAACAAGGGCGAGGGCGATGAGGGTCTTCTTCATGGTGGAACTCTCCTGCTTTTTATTTTTGGTCGCCCGGGCCGCATAGGGGGATCGGCCAGGGCCGCGCACGGCGGGGATGTCGTGCGACGAAACAAAGATGTGGGGTGCTTCGGGCAATTCAATACCGGTTAGTTCAGTATTAAGCCGTAGTTAAGTCGCGGTGCCTGGGGCACCGCGACTTAAGGTTTTCGCCAACATTTTTCGCGCGCGGGCGCGCTCCTACATGTCGCAGCGGGGGCTGCTTAGAAGCGGTACTCGCCGGCCAGCGACACGATGCCGGTGGAGCGCTTCAGGTCAGGCTGGGTCTCGCCGGTGGTGTTGTCGACGATCTTGCCCGCATTGGCGTGGAAGTAGTCGTAGGTGACGCCGATGCCGAAGTGCTCGTTGACGTCCCAACCGGTGCCGATGCCGGCGTACCAGCTGCCGCGGTTCGGGCGGCCACCGCTGGAGAAGCCAAGGTCCTGGCCCACCGAGTTGTTGTAGCTGCCGCCGTTATCGTTGGCGCGGAAGTAACCGCCGTGCGCGCTGATGTACCACTGCGGCACGAGGTTGATCTTGCCGCTCACGCCGACCATCCAGCCACGCAGTGCGTCGCGGCGGCTCTTCTGGTCGACGTCCTGGCCGGACTCGAACACGTTCTTGACGCGGTAGTTGCCGAGGTCGGTGTAGCCGGCTTCAAGGCCGAGGCCAAGGTCCGGGCCCACCTTCCAACGATAACCGCCGAGCACGCCGTAGCCGGTCTTGCGACCCTTTTCGCCGTGCAGGAAATCGAAACCACTGGTGTTGCTGCCGAAGCCGCCGGTGTCGCTGCCGTTGGTACGGCCGACGTTGGCGCCGATGAACCAGTTACCGCTACCGACAGCCTGGCTCGGCTGGAAGTTACCGGAAACGGCCTGGTTGTCCTGTGCAAAGGCCGGAATGGCCACAAACGAGGCGCAAGAAACTGCAAGGGCAAGAGCTGCCTTTTTCATGGGGGTATTCCTCTTATTTTCGGGGCAGGCCACCGACCGTGGGGAAGGGGGGAATGTCGATGACCGTGATTCATTAGAACCGCCCGTACCTGAAGAGATTCAAAAATCGGTTCCAAAAGATTAAGGCGAGGTTAACTTCGCGGGCGCGGCATGAACGTCCACGACAACGTGATACGCGATGCGCCACAATGAGCGCTTTCACCCGCCTTCCGAACTGGAGAACGCCGATGACGACACGCCGCGAACGCGCCAATGCGATCCGCGCCTTGGCCATGGATGCCGTGCAAGCTGCGAATTCGGGCCACCCGGGCATGCCCATGGGCATGGCCGACATCGCTGAGGTGCTGTGGGGAGATTTCCTCCACCACAATCCGGCCAACCCGCATTGGCCCAACCGCGATCGCTTCATCCTCTCCAACGGCCACGGTTCGATGCTGCAGTACGCGCTGCTGCACCTGACCGGCTACAACCTGCCGATCGAAGACATCAAGAATTTCCGCCAGCTGGATCACCACACCGCCGGCCATCCGGAATTCGGCCACACGCCGGGCGTCGAGACCACCACCGGCCCGCTGGGCCAGGGCCTCGCGAACGCCGTGGGCTTCGCCATCGCCGAGGAAGTGCTGGCGCAGCGCTTCAACCGCCCGGGCCATGACATCGTCAACCACCACACCTACGTGTTCGTGGGCGACGGTTGCCTGATGGAAGGCATCTCGCACGAAGTGTCCTCGCTGGCCGGCACCCTGAAGCTGGGCAAGCTCGTCGCGATCTACGACGACAATGGCATCTCGATCGACGGCGAAGTGCACGACTGGTTCACCGACGACACGGCCGAGCGTTTCCGCGCCTACGGCTGGAACGTGGTGGTGGGCAAGGACGGCAAGCCGGTCGACGGCCACGATCCGGAAGCGATCAAGGCGGCGATCGCATCGGCCACCGCGCAGAGCGAGAAGCCGAGCCTGGTGATCTGCAAGACGATCATCGGCTTCGGTTCGCCGAACAAGGAAGGCAAGGAAGAGTCGCACGGTGCCGCCCTCGGCGTCGAAGAGGTCAAGCTGACCCGCGAGCGCCTTGGCTGGAACTACCCCGCCTTCGAGATTCCGGAAGCGATCTACAGCTCGTGGAATGCGAAGGAAGCCGGTACGAAGTCCGAGAAGGCATGGAACGACAAGTTCGATGCCTATGCCAAGGAATTCCCGGAGCTTGCGGCCGAGCTGAAGCGCCGCCTTGCCGGCGACCTGCCGAAGGATTTCCACGCGGGCGCCGATGCGTTCATCAAGAAGCTGCAGGCGGAAGGCCCGGTGGTCGCGTCGCGCAAGGCATCGCAGATGTCGCTCGATGCCTACGGCCCGCTGTTGCCGGAACTGATCGGTGGCTCGGCCGACCTCGCGCCGTCCAACCTCACCATCTGGAAGGGTTCGAAGAACATTTCCACGGGCGGTGCGGAAGGCAACTACATCCACTACGGCGTGCGTGAGTTCGGCATGTCCGCCATCTCGAACGGCATCGCGCTGCACGGCGGCTTCGTGCCGTACGACGCGACCTTCCTGGTGTTCTCCGACTACGCCCGCAATGCCGTGCGCATGTCGTGCCTGATCCCGGCCCACGCGATCCACGTGTACACGCACGATTCGATCGGCCTGGGCGAAGACGGCCCGACCCACCAGCCGGTGGAGCACCTCGGCTCGCTGCGCCTGATCCCGAACAACCGCGTGTGGCGCCCGGCGGATGCCGTGGAATCGGCCGTGTCGTGGAAGAAGGCGATCGAGCGCACCGGCAACCCGTCGTGCCTGATCTTCTCGCGCCAGAACCTGAAGCATAATCCGCGCACGGACGAGCAGGTCGCCAACATCGAGAAGGGTGGTTACGTCCTGCTCGAGCCGGCCGAGAAGTTCAAGGCGATCATCATCTCCACCGGTTCGGAAGTCGGCATGGCCGTCGAAGCTGCCAAGGCACTCGGCGACCAGGGCATCCCGGTCCGCGTGGTGTCGATGCCCTGCACGGAAGAGTTCGACGCGCAGCCGGTCGAGTATCGCGAAGGCGTCCTGCCGTCGTGGTGCCGCGCCCGCGTGGCCGTCGAGGCTGCCAGCGTGGACTTCTGGGCCAAGTACGTCGGCCTGGACGGCAAGACCATCGGCATGACCACCTTCGGTGCGTCGGCGCCGATCGACAAGCTGTACGAGCACTTCGGCATCACCACGACGGCCGTGATCGATGCGGTCAAGAGCGTGATCAAGTAAGACAGTTGCGATAGCGCTGTCGCAAAGAGGGCCCCGCGAGGGGCCCTCTTCTTTTGCGCATGCCTACCGCAGGCAATGCGTGGCCCTTATCGGCCGAACGTCGCGCAGGGTGATGTCGCGACCGATGCTTCGGCAGCTTGGTTAGTCGATGCAAGGGCGACGCCATGGACCTCCGAGCACGCGTACCCGTGGGTCAGCGAGGGAAGAATCGATTGGGACACGTCACGAAGAACTTTCTCGCTGCGGCCAGGGCTCCTTACGGCAGGCGGTCGCGGAGTCTCGCGCGTGTGTTCGTTTACCCTGAGGGTGGAATGCCAGCCGAGGGCGGACTCATTCCTGGCATCTTCGACCTGCATGACCTGCGGTGCGGCAAGCAGCGCGGCGATGGTGGTGGCGATGGAAGTCACCATGACCAGTTGATACCCCCGTGCCTCTTGACCCGCGAACTGCCCGCATGTCCACAAGCGCGGGGATCACCAACGCAGTGCGGTCCGCGCGGGCCGCCGCCAAGATGCGCCGAATCCCATTGAGGGGCGACCCAGGCATAGGTGGCGCCGCGTTTCATCAACGTGGGAACGTCTCCGCTTGGGTCCCATTTGCCTACCTTGATCACCATCGCCTGTCCGAGGTCGCTGACCGTGAATACCCGGTCCCGGCCGCGCGTCGCCGTCGACCAGACGGGTCGGACCCCTGGTGCGTAGAGAACGAAGTTGCCATCCGCCTGCATGTTCGCCGTGACCGCACCGGAACCTTGCGTCCAGGTCGCCCACATGACAGCGCCGTCGTTTCGGTAGACGACGAAATTCCCATCGGCCTGGAGGATGGCATGGTAGCGACCGTTGGTTGAATGAAGCGCTCTGCCCGGGAGCAGATTCTGGCCAGGGTGCAATACCTCTGCTTTGCATACGGCGCCGGTGCTCATGAAGCCAAGCGCGGCAATCATGATTTTTTTCGTGGTGGAACTCTTCAAAACGTCATCCCTTTGGAGCACCGTTATTGGTGCCGGGATACCGTAGGTGGAAGAAGGAAATCCTCTCATCGGGACAATCCGCCAATCCATGTCGGTGCAGGAGCCTACGCGAGCACGGCAATCGCTGTCAGCGGATGCTGTCGGTGAACTCGCACACAACTTTCAGACTTGTCCTATCGGACACACGAACAGCCGCTGCTAGCCTCTTCGTTTCGTTGGAAGGTTTTGACGCATGGATGCTCGGCCAGGACACCGGCTCCCGTTTATCGACGGGCTTCGCGCATTGGCCGTGGCCGGTGTCGTCTGGTACCACCTTGACCATCGTTCGCTTCCCGGCGGGTTCTCGGGTGTCGATGTGTTTCTCGTCGTATCCGGTTTCGTCGTCAGTGCATCCGTGGCGCGAACACAAGGCGAGTCCCAATGGATTGCGCGATTCTTCGCCAGGCGCGTGAAGCGTCTCTTCCCGGCACTCGCGTTATGCCTTCTGGCGACGGCCACAGCGTGTTCCCTATGGGTGCCGGACGCCTGGTTGGGCGAAGGCAATGCCAACACGGCGCGCATGGCGTTCTTTGGATTGAGTAACTGGCTGATCGTGGCGCGAGGCGATGACTACTTCTCGCCCATCATCGATTTCAATCCTTACGCGCACACCTGGTCGTTGGGTCTCGAGGAGCAGTTCTATCTGCTTTTCCCGCTCGTCTTCGCCGCCTGGTCGCGTGGGAGGCGTGGGCGCGGCATCGCCTGCGCCATCAGCATCTCGACACTCGGTCTGTCGGTCGCCTACGCCGCCATCGGCGGGGCGACGTTCCAGGAGCATTTCCACTGGCTGCCTTCGCGTGCGTGGGAGTTCCTCGCAGGCGTTGTCGCCTGGCAAGCCCTGCAATTCGCTGCGACGCAAGCACGCAGCCGACCTCATGGCCTGTGTTGGGACGTGCTGGCACTCATCGGCGTCGCCGCGGTGCTCGGTTCATTCCTTCATGCACGTGCGAGCACCTTTCCTTTCCCCGGCGCGCTACTCGCTGTAGGCGGTACCACGGCGATCCTCATCGCCCTGTCCTTGCGCGAAGGGGGAGGGGCTCACGCCTTGCTTGGCTGTAGGCCGCTGGCGGCCGTGGGCCGCATGTCGTACTCGCTTTACCTTTGGCATTGGCCGGTGTTCGTCGTGTTCCGTTGGACGCTGGGCCTCGACACGATCGGCTTCCGCGTCCTTGCGGCGTGCATCGCCGTCACGCTGGGTTACCTTTCGTATCGCTTAGTGGAGCCGGTCATGGAACGGCGGTTCACGGCATGGCGGCCTCGATCGATCATTGCGTGTGGTGTCCTTGCGATGATCGTCGGTGCAACACTGCACGGGCAGATCGCGCGCCAGGCGAGCCATTGGTCGCAATCGACGGTCATGCGCAATGCCGGTGACTGGTATCCAACGACCAGGGCGCGCGGCGAATCACCGTGCGGCGACATCACTCGCACGAACGCATCGGTCGGCACGGGAAGGGTGACAACGCTCGCACGCGCCGCATGCGCGGATGATTCGCCGGCGCCCCGGCTTTTCGTCATCGGTGACTCGCACGCGCTGGCGCTCGGCCCGGCGTTCGCGACCTACACTGCAAGAACCGGGGCCACGACGTTCCTGTACAACAACGGCGGCTGCCCCACGATGAGCCTCATGCCTGAGCGCGAAGACTCCGATCATTGCCGGCAGAGCTTCCAGGCCGCGTGGGAGCACATGTCGGCCACCCTCGGCGAGGGCGATGTCGTCGCGCTTCCGTCATTGCGAATGGCTCGTAAGGTCGATCAGTGGGGGCCTGTGGAGAAGGCTTCGGAGGCGGTCCCTGCGGGGCTTCCGGAGGCGAGAGCCTTGTTGGTCAAACTTCGGAGCAAGGGAGCACGGGTCGTTCTTTTTGCACCCAATCTCGTACTCGACATACCCTTGTTCCGTTGTGCCGACACCTGGACGGCGCACCAGTCGATATGCCAGCCAGGCTCTAGCGTGCGCAGGGATGAATTCGAGCGACGACGTGCGCCGATGGTCCGGGCGCTGGAGTCACTCGCCGCTGCGGACGAGGGTGTTGCGGTCTTTGATCCGGTCGGCGCGATCTGTCCGGTTGGCCCGGTGTGTGGCGGCTACGCGAATGGGCGACCACTGTTCTTCGACGGCGACCATCTCAGCGCTTTTGGGAGCCGATCACTCGCGCCGTCCTTTACCGAGGCCGTGCGCGCGTTGGCCAACAAATAACCATCGAAAGCCAAGTCCTTGAAAGCGCTGGCACCGGGCAAGTTATCCACACCCTTATGCAAGGTGTATCCACACAGGGTGTGGATAACAGCGATGACGCATCAGCCGAGCGCGAGGATCTCGGCAGGACTCGCAACGATTTTCCATGCACCCGCTTCTTCCAGTTCCTCGCGGTCGCCGAAGCCCCACAGCACGCCGATGCCGCGCACGCCGTTGGCGACGGCGCCTTCCATGTCGTAGCGGCGGTCGCCGATCATGAAGGCATCGGACTCGAGGTGCTCGAAGTCCGCGAGGGCAGCCGCCACCATCTCGGCCTTTTCGCTGTGCGCCGTCGACGGGGCAGGGGCGTAGACGCGATCGAACGCTTCGCCGAACGGCAGGTGCCTGATGATCGGTTCCGCGTGCGGACGCACCTTGCTCGTGACGACGGCGAGGTGGTGGCCACGCGCGGCGAGGCCGGCGATCAGTTCGGGAATGCCGTCGTACACCTTGTGCTCGGACCAGCCCACGTCGTGGAACCGCTGCGAGTAAGCCGCGACCGCGGCTTCGACGCGATCCGCGTCGCCATCCAGCACGGCGCCAAAGCTGACCCGCAACGGTGGCCCGATCCACGACCGAAGGGCCGCATCATCCGGCGGCTCCGCGCCGACCGCCGCCATGGAATGGCGGATGCCGGCGAAGATGCCGATTTCGGAATCGATGAGCGTGCCATCGAGATCGAAGAGAAAAAGCATTACTTCGCGTCCTTGCGTGCCTTGAGTGCGGCCACGGCTGGCAGCTCCTTGCCTTCGAGGAATTCGAGGAACGCGCCGCCGCCGGTGGAGATGTAAGAGACGCCGTCTTCGATGCCGTACTTGTCCACCGCGGCCAGCGTGTCGCCGCCGCCGGCGATCGAGAAGGCCTTCGAGGCGGCGATGGCGCGGGCCAGCGTCTCGGTACCCTTGCCGAAGGCGTCGAACTCGAACACGCCGACCGGGCCGTTCCACACGACGGTGCCGGCCTTCGCGATCAGGTCGGCGTAGCGCCTTGCCGTATCCGGACCGATGTCCAGGATCATCTCGTCGTCGGCGACGTCGCCAACCGCCTTCACGGTGGCCTTCGCCGACGCCGAGAACTCGGTCGCCACGACCACGTCGGTCGGGACCGGCACGTCGGCACCGCGCGCCTTCGCATCGGCCATGATCTTCTTCGCCGTATCGAGCAGATCGGCTTCGACCAGTGACTTGCCCACCTTGTGGCCCGACGCGAGGATGAAGGTGTTGGCGATGCCGCCGCCGACGATCAGCTGTTCGACGCGACCGACGAGGTTCTGCAGCAACTCCAGCTTGGTCGACACCTTGGAGCCGGCGACGATGGCGAGCAGCGGCTTGGCCGGCTTTTCCAGCGCCTGGCCCAGCGCGTCCAGCTCCTTCGCGAGGAGGGGGCCCGCTGCGGCGACCGGGGCGAAGCGGATCACGCCATGGGTCGAAGCCTGGGCGCGATGCGCGGTGCCGAAGGCGTCCATGACGAAGACGTCGCACAGGGCGGCATACTTCTTCGACAGCGCCTCGTCGTCCTTGCCCTCGCCGACGTTCATGCGGCAGTTCTCCAGCACCACCACTTCGCCGTCGGCGACGTCGACGCCGTCCAGGTAGTCGCGCACGAGGCGCACGTCCTTGCCCAGCTTCTTGCCCAGCCATTCGGCCACCGGCTTCAGCGACGACGCTTCATCGAACTCACCTTCCTTCGGACGGCCCAGGTGCGAGATGACCATCACCTTCGCCCCGGCGTCGCGGGCGGCGACGATGGTCGGCAGCGAGGCGTCGAGGCGCTGGGTGGACGTGATCCTGCCGTTCTCGACCGGGACATTCAGGTCTTCGCGGATAAGCACGCGCTTGCCGCGCAGGTCGAGGTCTTGCATGCGGATGACGGACACGGTGGGACTCCAGCTTGGGAAGGAGAAACCCCGATTGTCCTTGCCAAGGGTAGACCGGCGCAAATCCGGGCCAGCTAGAATCGGCCGTCCACCGGAGGAAAATCCATGACCCTCGCCCTCTACACCTATTGGCGCTCCAGCGCTGCCTACCGCGTTCGCATCGCCCTGAACCTGAAGGGCCTGGCCTGGGAGCCGCGGCTCGTGCACTTGCTGAACGAGGGTGGGGAACACCTGAAGGCCGCTTACCGCGAGGTGTCACCCCAGGCGCAGCTGCCGACCCTGGTCGACGGCGACGTGGTGGTTCGCCAGTCCATGGCGATCCTGGAGTACCTCGAAGAAGCCTATCCGACGCCGGCCCTGCTCCCCGCCGACCGGATCGGCCGCGCCCGGGTCCGCGAACTGGCCCTGGCCGTCGGTACCGACATCCATCCGCTGGGCAACCTGCGGGTGCTCAAGGAGATCGAGACGCGCTTCGGGGCGGATCCGGCGGCGAAGGCGGCATGGTGCCGGCGCTGGATCGGCAACGGTTTCGACGGCATCGAGGCATTGCTCGCCCAGGGCCCGCGTGGGCGTTTCTGCTGGGGCGATGCGCCGACCCTCGCCGACGCTTGCCTGGTGCCGCAGTTCTACAACGCGGTGCGCTGGGAGCTGGACCTGGGGCCATATCCGTTGATCCGGCGAGTCGTCGACCAATGCCAGGCGTTGCCGGCATTCCAGGCTGCCGCGCCAGAAGTCCAGCCAGATGCGGCTTGATCCTGGCTGTGTCCGCGCCATCGCATGGCGATGTCGTCAGAGCGCGACGTTCAATCGCGCAGACACCGCCTGAGCCTGGTCACGCTGCCCTTTCTCGTAGTCGTAGGCAAAATCCAGCCTGGTCCGGGCCGATAGCGTTGCGTTGAGGCCCAGGTTGACGATGCTGCTGTAACGGGAAAGTCCAATTCCCGCCAGTGGCTGCCACTGAGGCAGGCCGACGAAGCTGGCATCGAACACGTCGCCATGCGAAGCCAGCGTGCGACGGAATTGTGCCCCAGCCGAGAAGTCGACACCCCGCCCGCCATCCAGCGCCCAGTGGTGGTTCGCACGAAGGCCGGCGCCACCTTGCCAGCGGTCGATCACCTGTCCACCGGCGCGCAAGCCGAAGCCGCCGGCACCCGATTCCGTAAAGCCGTCGCGGTGAATGCTCGTATATTCGGCGTTGACGTAAGGCATGACACGCGTGCCTGCTACGTCCAGATGCAGGCCTGTTTCGCCATAAGCGACGTTGTAAGTCCCGTCGTAACTCGTCGAGACGCCGTCGGTGTCATTGCCGAGCAAGAGCTGGCGACTCACGTCCTGCCGGAACTGCCCGACGGCGACACGTCCCTGCGTGTACCACTGGCCGTTGAGCCACCCCGCGTACAGCATGCCTTCCGTGCTGCGGCTACGGTTGTGATCGTAGCTCTGGTCCAGTTGTTGCTGTCCCACGCTCTGGCCGAACGCGAAACCCGCGATGCCGCCAGGGCCGATCTGGCGATCGCTGCCAACCAGCCAACCGTTGAGCTGGAAGCCAACACCGTCATATCCGGTGCGGCCCATATCGCCGCCCAGGTTGAAGTTCTGCGTCCACGTGCCCGCTGATGCGGTATTGCCTAGTACGCTGTCGAAGTGGTCTGCGAGGGCGCGGCCGGACGCGTCGATTGCCTGGAACGTCATGGCAGCGCCGGCCGCATGTAACTGGCCCGACAGGCTCTGCAGCGAAGCCTGCGCCGCCTGGAGGGTCGGCGCCTGCTGGAACTCGCCGGCTGCACGCAGGAAGTCGCTGGATACGCCGGAAGGATTTCCACTCGCGATCGACGTGTTCAACTGCGTGAGGGCCCCTTGCACGCGCTCCGCGCTACTGAGTGATGCAGCGGTGTATGAGACCCCGTTGCCTGCCGCAGCCGTCGTGACATTCAGGCCCGTCGTATCCAGCCATGCGCTGTGCCCGTCGTAGTTGATGGTGCTGGACTTGAAAACAACGCCAGCGTCTTTGACGAGGTTGCCAAAGGTACCCGTGAGGCCGTTCGTCGCCGTCAGTATCTGGGTATGCGTATTGCTGGCATAGCCTGTGTCGGCGCCAGTGACCTCCAGCGTACCGCCGTCGAGCGTAGCGGTGCCGCCGACCGACAGTTTGCTGCCAAGGCTGACGGCGAGCGTACCCGTCGAGGGCTGCGCATAGTCGCCCCCGACCACGCTGTCGCCCCCATGCACGGCGGTCCTGCCAGCGTTGGTGAGGTTCCCAGTCACGCCTGGAAGCCCCGAGCCCTGGCTTCCGGGGGTGATCACGCCATCGAGCCTGCCAAGTGGGCTTACGGTAGCGTTGCCGGGCAACGTATATCGCGTCATTAACGTGCCACCATCGACGGTCGTCCCGCCGGCGTACGTGTTCGTGCCGCCGAGCACCAGGGTGCCGGCGTCGACCTTGACCAGGCCCGATGTGCCCGTCAGCGCACTGTCGATGGTTGCCGTCATGTTCGGCGCCGCAAGCGTGCTGTCGCCGACGCGAATCGTGGTGTGCGCCGGGTCGTAGGGGTCTCCCGTAAGATTGAGGGCATCGCCGCGGATGACGTAGCCATCGGTGGCGAATTGCATGCCTCCGACCTTGATGTCCCCGGTAGTACGACTTACGTCGATCGTGCCGGCTGGCCCCTCGAACACGGCAAATGCGCCGTTGCCGAATGAGCTGTTGACGCCGCCGACGACGTCCGTCCAAGCCTGGCTCGTACCGCCTGCCTCCCAGGTGCCATTGCCACCTTCGATCGCGTGGTTTCCTACCGCGCCAGCGCCATCCCAGAAATCGTAGACGACGCCCGGTTGCCCGTAGACCAGGTTGATCTGGTGATTGACGGCTGTCTGCAGACCGAAGCCAGGCCCGCGTGTGCCAAGTTCCAACGATGTGAGGGTGAGGTTGCCGTCGTAATTCAGGAGTCGCTGCACGCCCTGAAGAGTGGGTTTGACCGTTGCATTGGTCGCGTAGATCGTCGTGAAAAGACTCAAGTTGCCTTTTACGTTCACCACACCGCTCAAGGGCAGGCCGTTGACCAATCCTGCGTCGGTTTCGAAGACGGAACCAGAGCCGAAGGTGAGGTTGCCGTTGACCGTCAGGTTTCCGACGACGCCGTCCTTCGCGCCCGAGGTGCTTGCGGAGACGGCCAGCCCGCCGATGACGTTCACATCCCCACCCAGCGTGCCCTTTCCGGCCAGGGTGCCCAGGGCGCCGACGTTCGTGGCGCCGGTGGCGGCGGATTGGTCGCCGTTGACGAAGAGCTCTCCGTGGTCGATCTGCGTAAGGCCCGTGTAGGTATTCGATCGGGTCAACGTTACGGCACCCCGTCCGGACAGGGTCAGGCCACCCGTTCCGCTGACCAGGCCATCGAAGACAATATCGTCCGTACGATTGAATGCCAGGGTGCCGTTGTCGGTCACGTCGCCGGTAATGGAGCCGGCCGTGTCTCCGTTGCCGATCTGCAGGATGCCCTGCTTGATCAGTGTTCCACCCGAGTACGTGTTGGTACCCGTGAGCACGAGCGTTCCGGCGCCGCCTTTGACCAGGGTATTCGAGCCGCTGAGGCTGTCGGGCACGACCGTGACAGCGCCAGCGCCCACATCGATTTCCCCGCCACCCGATGGGCCCGACGGTGGCGGGGTAGGCCGGCTACCGCCCCCGCCGCCACAAGCGGAAAGTCCCAGCGAAAGCGCCACGAGCAACGCGACACTGCGCGGCTTATGCCGGGCGTCGATGACCCTTCGAGCAAGTGCAGCCGCATCGTCAAATGCTTCCATGGCCTGTTTCCCCCGTTATCGCGGCATCCTGCCAAATGACGACCGGTACTTCCAGTGCCTTGCCGCGCACCGTGCCTCGACCCGGGACGGGTCTAGCCCCGGGCGGCGAGGACTAGACGCCGATACCGTACGGATCGCTCGAGGCGAATTCGTTCCCGGTCGCGCCTTCGGACAAGCGGATCTTCAACGCCAGTCCATCGCGCGAATCGGCCTTGTTCAGGCACTCCTCGAGGGTGATCTTGCCGTCCTTGTACAGGCGGTAGAGCGACTGGTCGAAGGTCTGCATGCCTTCCTGCAGGCTGCGGTCCATGGCGTCCTTCACCTCGTGGATCTGGCCGCGACGGATCATGTCGCGGATCAGCGGGGTGTTAAGCAGCACTTCGGTGGCCGGCATGCGGCGGCCGTCCTTGCCGATCACCAGGCGCTGGCTGATCACCGCGCGCAGGTTCAGGGCCAGGTTCATCAGCACGTTCTTGTGCGCCGACTCCGGGAAGAAGTTGAGGATGCGCTCGAGGGTCTGGTCGGCGTTGTTGGAGTGCAGCGTCGCCAGGCAGAGGTGGCCGGTTTCCGAGAAGGAGATCGCCGCTTCCATGGTCTCGGTGTCGCGGATCTCGCCGATCATGATCACGTCGGGCGCTTCGCGCATCGCGTTCTTCAGCGCCTCGTGATAGCTGTGGGTATCCAGGCCCACTTCGCGCTGGTTGACGATGGAGCGCTTGTGCCGGTGCAGGTATTCGATCGGATCCTCGATGGTGAGGATGTGCCCGGAGCTGTTGGTGTTGCGGTGGTCGAGCATGGCGGCGAGGGTGGTGGACTTGCCCGAGCCCGTGGCGCCCACGACGAGGATCAGGCCGCGCGGCTCCATGATCAGCTCGCGGAAGATGCCCGGCAGCTGCAGTTCGTCCAGCGAGGGGATCTCGCTCTTGATCGCACGGATGACCATGCCGATCTCGCCACGCTGCTTGAACACGTTGATGCGGAATCGGCCGGCTTCCTTGACCGCCAGGGCCATGTTCAGCTCCAGGTCGCGTTCGAACTGCGGTACCTGGCCCTCGTCCATGAGCGAATAGGCGATTTTCTTGACCATGCCGCTCGGCAGGCCGGTATTACCAAGGGGGTAGAGCTTGCCTTCCACCTTGATGTTCACGGGGGCACCGGTCGTCAGGAACATGTCCGACGCGCCCTTGTCCACCATCAGCTTCAGGAAATAACCGATATCCACCTAAACCCCCGTTGGTTCGCATTACAATCGAGACGACGGTCTCCCGACCTTCTATATCGACAATATCTCGCAAAGCCTTAAGAGGAACGAGTGATGGTGCACATCTTGCCGTCGAACGCCCTGCCCAAGGGCCGCCGGCTCCTTCTCCAGGCCGTGCTGGCACTGGCGATTGCCTCACTGGCGGGCTGCGCCAGCACCCCGCCGCCCGATGGATCCATGAACCAGGCCCTGGCCCAGCTCCAGGCCGCCCGCGATGCCGGTGCCGCCGATTATGCGCCGGTGGACCTGGATTACGCCCAGAGCAAGTTCCGCCAGGCCCAGGCCGCCATGGCCTCGCGCAAGTACGACGACGCCTCCGTGCTGGCCGACGAGTCGCGTGCCGACAGCGAACTGGCGCGTGCCAAGGCCCGCCTGGGCGCCGCGCGTGCCCAGAATTCGGCAAAGAGCAAGGAGAATTCGCGGATGCGCGTCGAGATGATCGACAACCACGCGAACGATACCGTGCCGATTCCGAACAACGTGCAGGAGACGGAAACCGTCCTGCCCGAGGCCCAGGGCACCACGCCGCCCCCGGCCGGCGGTGAAACCCAGCCGCTGAACGACAATTCCGGCAGCTACATCCAGTCGCAGCCCCAGCAGCCACAACCCCAGCCGCAGACCGACAACCAGGGAGGCCAGTGATGAAGCGTTCCACCATCCTCCTTTCCGCCCTGGCGCTGGCGATCGGCGCCGGCACGGCCATGGCCGCCACGGACGACCTCGACGTGCGCCGGCTGAACTCCAGCCTGGACCAGCTCTCGTCGGATCCGACCCTCGGCAACTACGCACAGGCCGAACAGGCCCGTGCCCGTGAAGCCATCGGCCAGGTCGCCCAGTTCAAGCCGAAGGACAAGCAGCACGGCCATTACCTGTACATCGCCGAACGCCGCGTCGACATCGCCAAGGCCATGGCCCAGTTCCAGGACGCCCAGGCCAAGGGCGCCCAGCTGGACCGTGAGCACGACGCCATCCTGCTCGAGGCGAGCCGCCTCGACACGGAAATGGCCCGTCGCCAGCTCGAGCAGCAGCGCCAGCAGAACCAGATGATCCAGGAAGAGGCCGCCCGCCTGCAGCAGCAGGGCGTGGAGTACTCCCAGGCGCTGGACCAGGCCAAGGCCGAGGGCGAGAAGGCTCGCCAGGTCGCCGCCGCCCAGGCCAAGGTGGCCAACGCGGCAAAGAAGCAGGCCGCACTGGCCGAGCAGGCCGCACGCGCGATGCGCGACATGAACTCGTCGGATGGCGGTGCGCCGGCGGACACGCCGTCGACCGCGCGGAAGAAGAAGGTCTCGTCGGGCGGTAACTGAGCCCAGCCGCCTGAAGGCGGCCCCATCGCGCGCAGGCGCGCTCCTACACCCCCTGTAGGAGCGCGCCTGCGCGCGATCCCGTTCGCGAAAACCCACACGCTCCCGCCTCGCCCCCCGTCTCGCCCCACTCAATGCCTGCCGCGTAAACCGTTGCCTCTGCAACCGTTTTTGCGTGCGTTTTTGCGAATTTTCGCTCTTGCAGACCCTATGGCAGGGGAGTAGCTTCGATCCCCCGTCACGTGAAAAACGCGTGGCGGGATCCTGCCGGAGCATGCGTTGAAGTTCACCAGGCACGCCCATTCCGTTGCGAGCCCGCATGGCTCCCCTCACGACCGCCCGCGCCGCGGGTCGGCCCCACCGCGAGGAGAACCGCAATGTTCGAAAACCAGCAGCGTGACGACGTCGAGAAGTTCATCGGCAACAATCCCGATACCCGTCGTCTTTACTTCCACCACCAGGAACTGAACGACAAGCTCGAGGAAGCCGGCCGCGGATGTCTTCCGCTAAGCGACCAGGAGCTGACCCGGATGAAGATGGATAAGCTGCATGCGAAGGAAAAACTCCAGCGAATGTGGGAGAGCTGGCGAGCCTCGGGTCCACACTGAGGCGACGTGACGGTACAGGAAAGGGCGCGCATGTCGCGCCCTTTTTCGTGGGCGGAACCACCGGCCAAACGAGGGGTCATGGATACATCGTTTCGCCGTAGCTGGAATGGCGGGGGATCGAACAGGCGCGCCACCCACTATCATGGGCGCCCAACGGGCGGGGTCGAAGGGGCCGCGCCGCACAACATGGAGTTCGAATGAAGGTTCTTGACAGCGTCCTCGATCTGATCGGCCGCACCCCCATGGTCCGCGCCCAGCACCTGGACACAGGCTGTTGCGAGCTGTTCCTGAAGCTCGAGAGCGCCAACCCCGGCGGTTCGGTCAAAGATCGCATCGGCATGTCGATGATCGAAGGCGCGGAGCGCGCCGGCAGGATCAAGCCCGGCGACACCCTCGTCGAGGGCACGGCCGGCAACACCGGCCTCGGCCTGGCCCTGGTCGCGCAGCAGAAGGGCTACCGCCTGATCCTCGTCGTCCCGGACAAGATGAGCCGCGAGAAGATCTTCAACCTCAAGGCCATGGGCGCCGAAGTGGTGCTCACCCGTTCGGACGTGGCCAAGGGCCATCCCGAGTACTACCAGGACATGGCCGAGCGGATCGCCCGCGAAACCCCGGGCGCCTACTTCATCAATCAGTTCGGCAATCCGGACAACCCGGCGGCGCATGTGCAGACCACCGGCCCGGAAATCCTCGACCAGCTCGACGGCAAGGTCGACGCCATCGTCGTGGGCTGCGGCTCTTCCGGCACCATGAGCGGCCTCACCGCCTACCTGCGCGAGCATTCGCCGGATACGAAGATCGTCCTGGCCGACCCGATCGGCTCGATCCTCGCCCAGTACATCAACGAGGGCACCTTGTCGGAAAAATCCGGCAGCTGGATGGTCGAAGGCATCGGCGAGGACTTCCTGCCGTCGATCAGCGATTTCTCCATGGTCGAAAAAGCCTTCGCGATCTCGGACAAGGAAAGCTTCCTGGCCGCGCGTGAGCTGCTGTCGAAAGAGGGCGTGCTCGGTGGTTCCTCCACCGGTACCCTGCTGGCCGCCGCCCTGAAGTATTGCCGCGAGCAGACCACGCCCAAGCGCGTGGTGACCCTGGTCTGCGACACCGGCAACAAGTACCTGTCGAAGATGTACAACGACTACTGGATGCTCGACAACGGCTTCATCGAGCGCGAGCGCTACAACGACCTGCGCGACCTGATCCTGCGCCCGTACGCGCAGCGCGATACGGTGGTCGTCAAGCCCGACGACATGCTGGTCACCGCTTACAACCGCATGAAGCTGTACGACGTCTCGCAGCTGCCGGTGATGGAAGGCGACCGCATCGTCGGCATCCTCGACGAATCCGACGTGCTGCTGCACGTGGTGTCGGACGAAACGAAATTCCGCGACCCGGTGTCGACTGCGATGATCGCCTCGCCGGAGATGCTCCAGGTCACCTCGCCGATCGAATCACTGTTGCCGGTGTTCGAAAAGGGCCACGTCGCCATCGTCGTCGACGGTGAGCAGTTCCTCGGCCTGATCACGCGCATCGACCTGCTCAATTACCTGCGTCGCAAAGTTAACTGATAAGGAAGCCGTCCCATGTGTGGAATCGTCGCCGCCGTTGCGCAGCGTGACATCGCCCCGATCCTCATCGCAGGCCTCAAGGCGCTGGAGTATCGCGGGTACGACTCGGCCGGCATGGCCATCGCCGACGAAGGCGAAATCCGCCGCGTGCGTGCGAAGGGCAAGGTCCGGGAAATGGAAGCCCTCTACGACGCCGACCCGATCCCTGGCGGCACCGGCATCGCCCACACGCGTTGGGCGACCCACGGCGTGCCGAGCGAGGTGAATGCCCACCCGCACGTGCAGGGCCGGATCGCCATCGTGCATAACGGCATCATCGAGAACTACGCCAGCCTGCGCGAAGGCCTGCAGGCGAAGGGCCGCACGTTCCACTCGCAGACCGACACCGAAGTGATGGGCGCTGTGATCGACGAGCACGTCCAGGCGGGCAAGTCGCTGCGTGACGCCGTCACCGCGGCGGTGCGTGAGCTCGAGGGTGCGTACGCCATCGCCGTGATGAGCCTGGACGAGCCTGGCCGCATCGTCGGTGCGCGTCGCGGCTGCCCCCTGCTGGTCGGCATCGGCATCGGCGAGCACTTCCTCGGTTCCGACGCGCAGGCGCTCATCAAGGTCACCAACCGGATGATGTACCTGGAAGAAGACGACATCGTCGAGATCACCCGCAACGGTGTCGAGGTGTTCGATATCCAGGGCAACCCGGTCGATCGCGCGGCACACGAAAGCGAGATCAGCGCCGATTCGGTCGAGCGCGGCGAATACCGACACTACATGCAGAAGGAAATCTTCGAGCAGCCGCGCGCCGTCGCCGATACGCTGGAAGGGCGGATCGGGCCGCATGGCGTGTTGCCGAACATCTTTGGCATCGACGCGGATCCGATCCTCGAACAGACTCGCGGCATCCACATCGTGGCCTGCGGTACCAGCTACCACGCGGGCATGGTCGCGAAGTACTGGATCGAAGAATACGCACGCATCCCGGTCGTGGTCGAAGTCGCCAGCGAATACCGTTATCGCGACGTCGTGGTGCCCGAAGGCACGCTGTTCGTCGCCGTGTCGCAGTCGGGCGAAACCGCCGACACGCTGGCGGCCATGCGTGAATCGCGTCGCCGCGGTTACCTGGCGACGTTTGCGATCTGCAACGTGCCGGAATCCTCGGTCGTGCGCGAATCCGACCTGCGCCTGATGACCCGCGCGGGCCCGGAAATCGGCGTGGCCTCGACCAAGGCGTTCACCACCCAGCTGGCCGCCTTCGCGTTGCTGGCGCTGGAGCTGGGCCGTCGCCGTGGCATGGACCATGGCAAGTACCTCGCGCATTGCCAGGAGCTGCAGTCGCTGCCGCGCTACATCGAGAACGCGCTGAAGAGCGAGGAAGAGATCGTCAGGATCGCCGATCACTTCATCACCAAACAGCACGCCCTGTTCCTTGGCCGTGGTGCGCAGTATCCGGTGGCGCTGGAAGGCTCGCTCAAGCTCAAGGAAATCTCGTACATCCACGCCGAAGCGTATCCGGCGGGTGAGCTCAAGCATGGTCCGCTTGCGCTGGTCGACGAGAACATGCCGATCGTGGCGGTGGCGCCGAACGGCCCGCTGCTCGACAAGCTGAAGTCGAACCTGCAGGAGGTGCGTGCACGCGGTGGCGAGCTGATCGTCTTCGCGGACGAGCGCGTGGACATGGATACCGATACCGAGCGACTGGCCACCGTGCTGGTCGACGGTGGCGGCGACCTGATCGCGCCGGCCGTGTTCACCGTACCGATGCAGCTGCTTGCCTATCACGTCGCCGTGCAGCGCGGCACGGACGTCGACCAGCCGCGTAACCTGGCCAAGTCCGTAACGGTCGAGTAACCCCTCACACGCAGGCGCGCCCCTGTAGGAGCGCGCCTGCGCGCGATCGACCCATTACTGCGCCGTATATCCCCCATCCACCGAAATCACCTGCCCGATCAGGTACCCAGCCTTATCGCTGGCCGCAAAGACGATCGCCTGCGCGATTTCATCCGCCGTGGCCGCACGGCGTGCCGGAATGGTGGCGAGGAACCCACTCTTCGCGTATTCGTCGCGTCCAACGAAACGGTCGAGCATGTCGGTGGCGACCGGGCCCGGTGCCACGGCGTTGACGCGGATGCCGATGGGGGCACCTTCGAGCGCGACGGCCCGGGTCAAGCCTTCCACGGCGTGCTTGCTGGCGACGTAGATCGACGCACCGGCCATGCCGACGTGGCCGGCGATCGACGACACGTTGACGATGGCGCCACTGCCCTGCGCCTGCATCGCACGCATTTCATGCTTCATCGAGAGCAGCGTGCCGAGCACGTTGGTATCGAACGTGGCCTGGTACGTCTCGATCGTGGCTTCGCTTACGGGGCCGGACTGGCCCTCGGTGCCGGCATTGTTCACGGCGACATCGAGACGACCGAAGCGCGCGACCGCCTGGTCGACCAGCTGGCGGATGTCGGCCTCGTGGCGGACGTCGGCGCGGATGAATTCGGCCTCGTTACCCATGCTGCGCAGTTCCGCGGCGAGGGCATGGCCGGCTTCGTCGCGACGGCCGCTGACGACGAGGCGTGCGCCTTCCGAGGCGAAGGCGAGGGCGGTGGCGCGGCCGATGCCGGTCAGGGCGCCAGTGATCAGGACGACTTGGTTGCTCATGGTGTGCTCCAGACTTGGGTAGGTGATGGGATGGATGTAGTCTCATTAATTCCACCTTGGTGAACTAGCCACGGCGTTGGCATATGATTGAGTCCCTAAGGGAATCAATAGGACCGACCCGTGGACAAGCTGCAAGCCATGCAAGCCTTCGTGCGCGTTGTCGAAGCGGGAAGCTTTTCTGCCGTCGCCAGGGAATCCGGCGCAACGCAGAGCGCCGTGAGCAAGCAGATCGCAGCCCTGGAGCGGGAACTGGAAGCGAAGCTGCTGGTCCGGACGACGCGTT
The DNA here is from genome assembly GCA_018889975.1 of Bacillus sp. NP157. Lineage (NCBI taxonomy): Bacteria > Bacillati > Bacillota > Bacilli > Caryophanales > Bacillaceae > Bacillus > Bacillus sp. NP157. Next base: position 2,899,207 of record CP076546.1, on the reverse strand, counting down.
CGCTCGCGCTGACGGAAGAGGGTGAGCGCTATTTCGAACAGGCGCGTCGCATCGTCGCCGAGGTGGCGGAGGCCGAAACGTCATTGCACCGCGGACGCCAGGAGTTGCGCGGCCTGTTGCGCGTGGCGGCGTCGGTGGGGTTTGGACGCCTGCGCCTGATGCCACACGTGCAGAGCTTCCTTGCCGCGCACCCGCGGGTGCGCATCGACCTGAAGCTCAGCGACGGTTTCATCGACCTGGTCGAGCGCGGCATCGATGTCGCCGTGCGTATCGGTGACCTCCCGGACAGCAGCCTGATCGGGCGCCAGATCGGCCAGTCCACCCGCGAATTGATGGCCCACCGCAGCTATCTGCGCGGCTTGCCCAAGGGGCTGAAGCCGCCGCGCTCGCCCGACGATCTCGCAGCGCATAACTGCATCGTCTACACGGGTGCGCTGATGCGCAGCAGTTGGCATTTCGTCGCCGGGGCGGGGGCGAACGAGCCGCCGGGCACGGTACGCAATGTCCCTGTCGACGGCACCTTGCAGACCGATAGCAGCGAGGTGGTGCGTGCGGCCGTGCTCGCCGGCATGGGCGTCTGCTACACGCCGACCTGGCTCTTCGAAGAGGAGCTGGCGTCCGGGGATGTCGTCCGGTTGCTGCCAGACTGGTCCGTGCCATCGCCGATCCACCTGGTCAGCCCGCAGGAGCGTCGACACTCGGCGAAAGTGAGGGCATTCGTCGACCACGTCGCGGCAGCGTTCCAGCCTGGCGCGACCGTTCCTTGAGCCCCTGGCCGATCCGGACGAAAATGACCGACCAGCCTCCAGGGATCGCCCGCATGAAGTGTTTCAAGGCCTATGACATCCGCGGCCGCGTTCCCGACGAACTCAACGAGGACATCGCCTACCGGCTGGGCCGCGCATTCGCCCGCACCGTCGGCGAGGGCCCCGTGGTCGTGGGCCATGACATCCGCCGGGACAGCCCCGCATTCGCCGAGGCGATCATCCGTGGCCTGAACGACGAAGGCCGCGATGCCATCGACATCGGCCTGGGTGGCACCGAAGAGGTGTATTTCCAGACGTTCCACCGTGGCGTCGCCGGCGGCATCATGGTTACCGCCAGCCACAACCCGATCGACTACAACGGCATGAAGCTGGTCCGCGAAGGATCGCGGCCGATCAGTGGCGATACCGGCCTGCGCGATATCGAGCGGATGGTTGAGGAAAACGCTTTCGGTGAACCCGCGGCCGTGCGCGGCGGCGTCGTGCGCGATCACGACAAGTCGGCGTACATCGCGCACCTGCTGGGATACATCGACCCGACCGCCATCCGTCCATTGAAGGTCGTGGTTAACGCAGGCAATGGCGGTGCCGGCGCCGTGGTCGACCTGCTGGCGCAGCACCTGCCCATCGACTTCGTCCGGATCAACCACGAGCCGGATGGCCTGTTCCCGAACGGCATCCCGAATCCACTGCTTCCAGGCAACCGTGCCGCGACGGCAGATGCCGTGCGCGCCCACGCTGCCGACTTCGGCATCGCGTGGGACGGTGATTTCGACCGCTGTTTCCTTTTCGATGCACAGGGCGACTTCATCGAGGGCTACTACATCGTCGGCCTGCTTGCGGCGCAACTGCTCGAGAAGCATCCGGGCGCGAAGGTCATCCATGACCCGCGGTTGACCTGGAACACCATCGAGATGGTGAAGGCGGCGGGTGGCGTCCCGATCGAAAGCAAGACCGGACACGCGTTCATCAAGGAACGCATGCGGGCCGAGGATGCGATCTACGGCGGGGAGATGAGCGCGCACCATTACTTCCGCGATTTCGCCTACTGCGACTCGGGGATGATTCCGTGGCTGCTGATCGCCGAACGGATCTCGAAGACGGGCGTGGGCCTGGCAGATATGCTGGCGGAGCGGATGGCGGCGTATCCGTGCAGCGGGGAAATCAATTTCGTGGTGGACGACGCACCGGCGACCGTGGCGCGCGTGCTGGCGTTCTATGTGGCGCAGGATCCGTCGCTCGACTACGTAGACGGCGTGAGCGCGGATTTCGGTTCGTGGCGCTTCAACCTTCGCTCATCGAACACCGAGCCTCTGCTCCGCCTCAACGTCGAGACGCGCGCGGACCGCGAGCTCATGACACGGCGCACGGCTGAACTGTCCGCCCTGGTCCAGGCCGTTCCGGCAGCATGAAACGCCAGGTTCTCCAGTTTGCCGCGGCAGGAGTCCTGGGCTTCCTCGTGGACACCGGCGTGCTTTACGGCATGCTCTGGCTAGGGCTTGGCTACTTTCTCGGCCGCGCCATTTCTTTCCTGTGCGCGGTTTTCGCCACATGGCAAGTGAATCGACGCTTCGCTTTCGTCGACGGCCGGCGTCGCTCGGCCTGGCAGGAATGGTGGCACTACCTGGCGGCGATGGCTGTCGGGGGAGTGGTGAATTACGCGGCGTACAGTGCGGTCGTCCTGCTCGCGCCGCATGCGCGCATGACGCCACTGCTTGCAGTGGCGGCGGGTTCGGCGGCTGGCATGGTCGTCAACTTCGCCAGTGCGAAGCTCTGGGTATTCCGTCCGAGCGGCCGTCGAGAGTAGGCGCACGCAAGGGCGGCTGGCTAAGGTTGGCCTCGGGTCGATTCTATGTCGAGGACTGGACTGGCCGCGGCAGCGGTGAAGCGTCCATGCCAATGCGCCTGTCGCGCCACGCGAGAATGGGCTTCTCGACGAGTCGATAAAATACCGTCGCCGTTGCAAACGTCCCCGCAACGTAGGCGAACCAGAGCGCGACGCAGCCGAGGGCCGTGGGCTGTGGAAAAGCTAAATGGAGCAAAGAAAGGACAGGTAGGTTGGTGAGGTAAGCGGAATAAGACACCTTCGCCATGGCATTCGCGACGGAAGCGACGGGCTCGCGAACCGGGCTCGTGAACCGCCACATGATGACACCGGCACATCCGATCGACGTCAGGGGAAACAAGGCGAGGCGCGCAGCCAGGCCCTGGTCAAGCCAGCTGTCCGGTACGGCGGCGGCGATGGCAGCACCCACGAAGAAAATCGCGATCCATGGCGCGAGCCGGCGCAGCCATGTGGGTGCGGGGGCCTTGTCGGCCTGCACGGCCACTAGCACGCCGATCATGATGGCATCGAGTCGGAACGCTACGCCCCCACGAATGTCGTTGAACGACAGGTTCCAGCGTGCCGCCGCATACCAGCGGAAGGCTACCGAAAACAGGATGATGGCCGTGGCGCCTACGTAGACGGCCGTGCGTCGCGATGCGCCCAGCGCGCAGGCGAGAACGACAAGGACCGGCGTGATCAGGTAAAACGCTTCTTCGACGGCCAGCGACCATGACTCGACAAAAAACAGCCTTGGCGCATGCAGGATGTTTTGCGTGAATGTGATGTATGACCATCCCGAGGGCGGCCAGTCGCTACGCAGTGCCCGGTAGAGCACGGCGTTGATCGCCAGGAAAAGAAGGTAGTTCGGAAGAGTGCGCAGCCACCGGCGTGCCCAGAATCGCGGTACCCAACTGGCGGCATCGGGTGCGCGGCCAAGCTCGCGCAGCATGATGCCGCCGATGAGGAAGCCGGAAAGGACGAAAAACAGTTCCACACCGAGGAACCCGCCGAACTTCAGCCAGTTCAGGCTCGGCGCGAGCGGAAGGACGAAGAACCTGCCATGCGAAAGCATGACCAGGCCGATCGCCGTCGCGCGGCAAACATCCAGCCACGGATTACGCATTGGCTGGCAGCCTCAGGTGCGACCGTATACGTCGTCGTACCGCACGATATCATCCTCGCCGAGATAGCTTCCCGACTGTACCTCGATGAGCTCCACCGGCACTTTGCCCGGGTTACGCAGGCGATGCCGGCTTCCCAATGGCAGGTAAGTACTCTGGTTTTCGGCCAGCAGGAAGACACGGTCGTCGCAGGTGACTTCCGCCACGCCCTTTACCACGATCCAGTGTTCGGCACGGTGGTGGTGCATCTGCAAGCTAAGCGCAGCGCCCGGCTTGACCACGATGCGCTTCACCTGGAAGCGGTCGCCCGATTCCAGCGAGTCGTACATGCCCCATGGGCGACGTACCACGCGGTGGAGGTCATGCTCGGTACGGCCCGCGGCCTTCAGTTGGTCGACGATCTTCTTCACATCCTGCGAGCGATCGCGTCGTGCAACCAGCGTGGCATCGGGCGTGGTGACCACGACGACGTCTTCAAGCCCGATGGTGGCCACGAGATGGCGGTCGTGCGAACGGACCAGCGAGCCCCGCGTATCGATGGCGATCACGTCACCTTCGAGATGATTGCCATGGCTGTCCTTTTCGGCGGCGAGCCAGAGGGCATCCCAGGAGCCGATGTCAGACCATCCGCACGCCACAGGCACCACGGCGGCGAGGGCCGTTTTCTCCATCACGGCGTAATCGATCGAATCGTTTGGGGCAGCGGCGAAGGCGTCGGCGTCGAGCCTGATGAAATCGAGGTCGGAGTTGGCCTTGTCTAGCGCGGCACGCGCGGCATCGAGCATGGCTGGGGCGTGCTGGCCAAGTTCGGAAAGGTATCGATCGGCCCGGAACAGGAACATGCCGGAGTTCCAGTCGTACTGCCCGCTGTCCAGATAGCGTTGCGCCACGGCCCGTGCAGGCTTTTCGACGAACTCGGCCACCTTGAATGTCGATGCATCGAGGACGTCGCCGCGCCGGATGTAGCCGAAGCCGGTTTCCGGACGATCGGGGCGAATACCGAACGTCACGAGGGAGCCCGCGCTGGCGGCGGGGAGCGCTTGCGCCACGGCCTGGGAAAAGCGCTCGGTGTCGCCGATGAGGTGATCCGCCGGGAGCACCAGCACGATGGCGTCCGGGTCACGCTTGACCGCTTGCAAGGCGCCGACCGCGATGGCGGGCGCCGTGTTGCGTGCCACGGGCTCAAGCAGGATCTCGGTGCCTTCGATCCCCAGTTCCTGCAACTGCTCGGCGGCGAGGAAGCGGTGGTCATCGGCGGCCACGACGATAGGCGCTGCGGCATCGGGCAAGGCCATCGCGCGACGCGCGGTTTGCTGGAACAGCGTGTCGCTGCCAGCGAGCGAGAGGAACTGCTTGGGCAGGTTGCGGCGCGATATCGGCCAAAGCCGGGTGCCACTGCCACCACTGAGGATCAGGGGAATCAGCATGGGAGCTTTACCTTCCAGCGAGCATTCGAACGACGTCGCGCAGGCCCTCGCGCCAGTCGGGGAGCGGATGGCCAAACGTCTCCGTGAAGGTGCGGTTGTCGAGGACGGAATAGGCCGGGCGACGTGCCGGCGTCGGGAACGCCTCCGTGCCAATCGCCGTCACCGTCGGGCGTCGTGACAGCAACCCTGCCGCCACCGCCTCGTCGAAGATCGCGTCGGCGAAGCCATGCCATGACGTCTCGCCCCCGGCCGTAAGATGAAAGGTACCGGCGGTGAACGTAGCGGGTGACGCGATGTAGCGGTCGAGCGCCGCCAGCGTGCCGGCGACGATAAGCGTCGTGGTGGTGGGCGTGCCGCGCTGGTCGGCAACGACGCGCAATTCGTCGCGGTCGGCGCCGAGGCGCAGCATGGTCTTGAGGAAGTTGTGTCCGACGTCGGAATACACCCACGCCGTACGCAGGGTGAGGTGGCGCGCGCCGCTCGCTTCCAGGGCTAGTTCGCCCGCGAGCTTGCTCCGACCGTAGGCGCCCTGCGGTCCGGTGGCTGCATCCACGGCGTAGGGTGCCGTAGCGTCGCCAGGGAAGACGTAATCGGTCGAGAAATGGACCACCAGCGCGCCGTGGCTGGCCGCCCAGCGGCCAAGCGCCGCGGGTGCCTCGCCGTTGACGAGGGTGGCCGTGGCTTCATCCTCCTCGGCCTTGTCGACGGCGGTATACGCGGCCGCATTGACGATGATGTCAGGCGCTTCCGCATCGAGCGTCGCCGTGAGTGCCGCGGCATCGGTCAGGTCCACAGCGACGCCGCGTGCACCCATGGGCGCGCTACCGTCCCGCGAGGCCACGACAAGCGTTCCCCGCCGGGCCAGGCCGCCGTCCGTGATGAACGTCTGGCCGAGTTGCCCGTTTGCGCCGAGGAGAAGGATCTTCACGCCTTGAACTCCGGCAGGCGCGCGTGGGGCACATCGGCCAGCAGCGGGGCCTTGCCGTCCTTGTCGGACAGCAGCGGCGACGACACGGGCCAGTCGATGCCAATGGCCGGATCGTCCCAGCGAATGCCACCATCAGCCTTTGCGTCGTAGAGGTCGGTGCACTGGTAGGAGAACGTGGCGAACTCCGAGACCACGCAGAAACCGTGGGCGAAGCCCTCCGGGATCCAGAAGTGCCGATGGTTCTCCGCCGTGAGCATGACGCCGGCCCACTGGCCGAAGGTGGGCGAACCGCGGCGGATGTCGACCGCTACGTCGAACACTTCGCCTTCGAGCACGCTGACGAGCTTGCCCTGCGGGTGCGGCCACTGGTAGTGCAGGCCGCGCAGCACGCCACGCGCCGAACGCGACACGTTCGACTGTACGAACGTGCGGTCGATGCCGGCATCCCTGTATTTCGCTTCGTTGTAGCTCTCGTAGAAAAAGCCCCGCGAATCGCCGAATACCTGGGGCTCGATGACCATGCAGCCAGGCAGGGAGGTTTCGATGAACTTCATCCGACGTAGCCTTGCTTGATCAGGTTCTGGAGGTATTGGCCGTAACCGGTCTTGGCGAGCGGCTCGGCGAGGCGGAGGAGTTGCTCGGCGTCGATCCACTTGTTGACGTAAGCGATCTCCTCGGGGCAACACACCTTCAGGCCCTGGCGGTTTTCGATCGTCTGGATGTACTCGCCCGCTTCCATCAGCGATTCATGCGTCCCGGTATCCAGCCATGCGTAACCGCGGCCAAGCTGTTCCAGGTGGAGCGATTCGTCGTCCAGGTAGCAACGGTTGAGGTCGGTGATCTCAAGCTCCCCGCGCGGGGACGGCTTCAGCGACGACGCGTAGTCCACGGCACGGTTGTCGTAGAAGTACATGCCCGTGACCGCGTAGTTGGACTTCGGTGCCACCGGCTTTTCTTCGAGGCCGACGACCTTGCCCGCTGCGTCGAACTCAGCAACGCCGTAGCGTTCCGGATCCCGTACCCAGTAACCGAACACGGTCGCGCCATGCTGGCGAGCCGCTGCGCGCTTCATGCGTTCGGTCAGGCCCACGCCATAGAAGATGTTGTCGCCGAGCACCAGGCAGCTCGGATCGTTGCCGATGAACTCCTTGCCGATCAGGAACGCCTGCGCGAGGCCATCGGGCGACGGCTGCACGGCGTAGGTGATGTTGATGCCCCACTGGCTGCCGTCGCCGAGGAGGCGCTCGAACAATGCCTGTTCGTGAGGGGTGTTGATCACCAGCACGTCGCGGATGCCGGCGAGCATCAGCGTCGCCAGCGGGTAATAGATCATGGGCTTGTCGTACACCGGCAGCAGCTGCTTGCTGACCGCCTTGGTGATCGGATACAGCCGCGTGCCGGACCCGCCGGCCAGGATGATGCCCTTCGTCGTCATGCGCCGAGTCGCTCCAGTTTGTAGCTGCCGTCGAGGATGCCCTTCACCCACGCGTCGTTGTCGAGGTACCAGAGCACGGTTGCACGGATACCGCTCTCGAACGTATGCGCCGGGGTCCAGCCGAGTTCGTCCTTCAGCTTGCTCGCGTCGATGGCGTAGCGGCGGTCGTGGCCCGGGCGATCGCGCACGAAGGTGATGAGTGATTCATGCTTTTCGCCCGTCGACAGCGGCGACACCTCGTCGAGGATCGCGCAGATGGTTTTCACCACCACGATGTTCGCGCGCTCGGAGTTGCCGCCCACGTTGTAGGTCTCGCCCACGCGACCGTCATCGAGCACGCGCCGGATCGCGCTGCAGTGGTCTTCGACGTAAAGCCAGTCGCGCACGTTGAGGCCGTCGCCGTAGATCGGCAGGGGTTCGCCATCAAGCGCCTTCTGGATGACGAGCGGGATCAGCTTTTCCGGAAACTGGAACGGGCCATAGTTATTCGAGCAGTTGGTCGTGAGGACCGGTAGCCCATAGGTATGGTGGAAAGCGCGGACCAGGTGGTCGGAGGCCGCCTTGGAAGCGGAATACGGCGAGTTGGGCGCGTAAGGCGTGGTTTCGGTGAAGAAGCCTTCGTCGCCCAGCGACCCATACACCTCGTCGGTGGATACGTGCAGGAAGCGGAACGCGCTGGCGGCGTCGCCCTCCAGTGAACGCCAGTAGTCACGGGTGGCCTCAAGCAGGTTCAGCGTGCCTACGACGTTGGTCTGGATGAAGGCGCCGGGGCCGTCGATCGAGCGGTCGACATGGCTTTCCGCGGCGAAGTTGACGACGGCGGACGGGCGGTGCTCGGCGAGGAGCCGGCTTACCAGCGCCTGGTCGCCGATATCGCCCTGGACGAACACGTGGTTCGGGTTCCCTGCGAGCGACTGAAGGGTCTGCAGGTTGCCCGCGTAGGTGAGCAAGTCGAGATTAATGACCTTCACTCCGTCGGCTACGGCCTGGAGGACGAAGTTCGCACCGATGAAGCCGGCACCGCCGGTCACTAACAAGGTCTGCATGTGGGGGAAATCCCTTCGACGAAACCTAGATTGTGTCACGGCAGCGGTCTATGTAGCGCCTTTGCCGCGCCTCCAACCTGAACGAAAAGGCAGTGTAGGGCCCGATCCTGCGCCCCAGTAGGCCAAGGGCTCCCGTGTATGATGTACGGTCGCCTATCCCGCGGGCAGGCGGGTCCCCAGATAAACTGACTGGAGTTTTTAAGTCGATGATTAACAACGATAATGTGGATAAGTTTGGGTTGGGGACCCGGGCCATTCACGCGGGACAGCAACCCGACCCCTCCACCGGCGCCATCATGACGCCGATCTATGCCACCTCGACCTACGTCCAATCGAGCCCCGGTGTGCATCAGGGCTACGAGTACTCGCGCACGCAGAATCCGACGCGGATGGCCTACGAGCGCTGCGTAGCCGACCTGGAAGGTGGCGTGGCGGGCTTCGCGTTCGCATCGGGCCTGGCGGCGGCAGCCACCGTGCTCGACATGCTGGATGCCGGTAGCCATGTCATAGCGATGGACGACCTCTACGGAGGCACCTTCCGCCTGTTCGACAAGGTGCGACGCCGCTCGGCCGGGCTGGACTTCACCTTCCTCGACCTGAACGACGAGGCGGCGCTCGAGGCAGCCATCACGCCCAGGACCCGGATGATCTGGGCAGAGACGCCCACCAACCCGATGCTCAAGCTGGTGGACCTGGAGCGACTGGGTCGCATCGCGCGAAAGCACGGCGTCCTGCTGGTCGTCGACAACACGTTCTGTTCGCCCATGCTGCAGCGACCCATCGAGCACGGTGCCGACCTGGTCCTGCACTCCGCCACGAAATACCTGAATGGCCATTCAGACATCGTCGGCGGCGTGGTCGTCGCGGCGAACCAGGACATGGCGGAGCGGATGGCCTTCCTGCAGAACTCGGTGGGAGCCGTCGCCGGTCCGTTCGACAGCTTCCTGGCCATGCGTGGCCTGAAGACCCTGCACCTGCGCATGCGCGCCCATTGCGACAGTGCGCTCGAACTGGCCGGCTGGCTGGAAGCGCACCCCGCGATCGAGCGGGTCATCTACCCGGGCCTCGCGTCCCATCCGCAGCATGAGCTGGCGGGCCGGCAGATGGCGGGCTTCGGCGGCATCATCAGCGCCGTGGTCCGCGGTGGCCTCGCCCCCGCGACGCGCATGCTCGAGCGGTGCTCGCTGTTTGCCCTGGCGGAGTCGCTTGGTGGCGTGGAGAGCCTGATCGAGCACCCGGCGATCATGACGCATGCCTCCGTGCCAGCCGATACGCGGGCCCGCCTCGGTATCAGCGACGGCCTGATCCGCCTGTCGGTAGGCGTTGAGGATATCGAAGACCTGCGCCGCGAACTCGACGCCGCCCTGGCGGCCTGACCATCCTGCGCGCCGTGGCCCTGGCGCGTCCCATGCGTTTGCGATGATGAAAAGTTTCAGTATCTCTCCTGTTTCCATGTTCAAGTCGCTGGTCCAGCACCGGCGGCTCGCCGTGTCGCTAATCCGGCGCGAAGTCATCGGCCGCTACCGCGGCTCGATGCTCGGCACGCTGTGGTCGTTCTTCAATCCGCTGCTCATGCTCCTGATCTACACGTTCGTGTTCAGCGTGGTGTTCCAGGCCCGTTGGAAGGGTGGCAGCGGTTCGAAAACCGAATTCGCCATGGTGCTGTTTGCCGGGCTGCTCGTTTTCAACGTGTTTTCCGAATGCCTCAATCGCGCGCCCACGCTCATCGTGATGAACGTGAACTACGTCAAGAAGGTGGTCTTTCCGCTCGAGATCCTGCCCGTCGTGTCGCAAGGCGCGGCGCTGTTCCACGGCTTGATCAGCTTCGTGGTGTGGTTCGTTTTCTACGTGGCGTTCTTCGGCCTGCCGCCGCTTACGGCGTGGCTGTTCCCCGTGGTGCTGCTGCCGCTGATGTTCATGCTGCTGGGGCTGGGTTGGCTTCTGGCCTCGCTGGGCGTCTACCTCCGCGACGTGGCTCAGTTCGTCGGCTTGCTGGTGACGGCGATGATGTTTCTTTCGCCGATTTTCTATCCCGTTTCAGCTTTGCCCGCGCAATACCAATCGGTGATGAAGCTCAATCCCGTGACGCCGGTCATCGAACAGGTCCGTGGCGTGCTGATCAGTGGAGTGGTCCCTGACTGGCAGACCTACCTGCTGCAGCTGTTGGGTGGAGTGCTCATCGCATGGCTGGGTTATTCATGGTTCCAGAAGACCAGGAAGGGATTCGCCGATGTCCTCTGAAATCGCCATCCGGGTCGACGGCGTTACCAAGGCGTTCGAGATATACGAGTCGCCGCGGGACCGTCTGAAGCAGTTCTTTCTCCCGCGCCTCCAGCGGCTGCTCCACTTGACCCCTCGACGCTATTACCGTGAGTTCAATGCCCTCGGTGGCGTATCGTTCACCCTTGCAAAGGGTGAGACGGTCGGCATCATCGGCCGCAACGGCGCGGGGAAATCGACGCTTCTGCAGATCATCTGCGGCACGCTGGCTGCATCCAATGGCACGGTTGAAGTCAATGGCCGGGTTGCTGCGCTCCTGGAGCTCGGTGCCGGTTTCAATTCTGACTTCACGGGTCGGGAAAATGTGTTCCTGAACGGCGAGCTGCTCGGGCTTTCCCGCGAGGAAATGAAAGCCCGGTTCGCGGAGATCGAGGAGTTTGCAGGCATTGGCGAATTCATCGACCAGCCGGTGAAAACCTACTCCAGCGGTATGTACGTACGCCTGGCCTTCGCCGTGCAGGCCTGCGTCGACCCCGAGATCCTCATCGTCGACGAAGCCTTGTCGGTCGGTGACATCGGGTTCCAGTACAAGTGCTTCAAGCGCATGGAGGAGCTTCGCCGCCGCGGTGTCACCATCCTCATGGTCACCCACTCCACGGGCAACATCCTCGACTATGCCGATCGATGCATCGTGATCGACGGAGGGCGCATCACGACGGATACGCGCGACGTCCTTGCGGCCGTGCTGACCTACGAGAAGGGCATGATGGCCTCGCGTGCCAGGCCCCCGGCGATTCAGCCGGATGCACTGGGCGATGCGATCGATGTCGAGCAGCTTCGTGACATGCAGGCAAGCTCGATCAATGCCGAGATTTCCGAGAAGCGCTTCGGGTCTGCGCGGGCAATCATCGAGTCGATGGAGGTCCTGCGGCCGGACGGGACGACGCTGGAAGAGCGGCCGGTGCTGCGCTCGGGTGAGGAGGTCCTTTTCCGCTTTACGATCACAGCCGCCGAGCCAATCGACGAGGTTGCCCTGGGGATCTCGATCTCGAAGACCCAGGGTGGCGATGTCTGGGGCGATAACAATATCCGGGCGGGCTTCCCCATGGCGTTGCGTCCGGGTCGCCAGGTCTTCGAGTACGCGGCCAAGCTGCCCGTCAGCGCGGGCGACTACCTCGTCCATTGCGGGTTGTCGTGTATCCAGAATGGCGTCCGCGAAGAGCTCGACCAGCGCCGCCCGATCCAGTCCCTCAAGTTCTGGTCGGCGCGCGAGCAGGTTGGCGTGGTCTACGCGCCCGTGACCGTGACGGAGGGGCGACCATGATCGCCGCGTTCCTTCCTCCTTACGCGTTTCGCGGCCTCCCGGCACCGTACCTCTGGGTGTTCTACCGGTTGTTGCATTCGATCGGCGAGCCGATGGCGTTCCTTCTCTCGTCGGATTACCTCGAGTCAGGGCTCGCACTGGATGCAAAGGGGCGACCGGAACTGGACCTGGCACGTCAACGCGCCCTGGGCTATGTCACGCCCGACCCAGCCTCCCTGGAGAGGCACGTGTACCGGCTGATGGACACGGGACTGATGGACTCGCTGCTTCCCCATTACCAGGGCAATCCCTTGTCGTTCTTCAGGGCGTTCCTGGAAGAGGAGATTCCCCAGCTACGCGCCGAGCTGGAAGGGCACCTGCGAAGCCTGCCGTCGTTACCTGAAGTGGTCCTTTCATGGACGAACTGTCCCTCGCTGGCGGCAGCCGCCGCCGCGTGTGGCGTGCGTGTCGCCTATCTCGAGATGGGGCCGTTGCGAGACCCGCTCTACCGCAGCACCGCGTATTTCGATTTCCGCGGCGTCAACGGGAACACCGAGGCGCGTGCCCGCTACGAGGCGCTGCCGCTGGAAGCCATTCCCGCCGACCTGTCGCTGGAAGCCGTCCGTCGCAGCATGTCGCTTGACGACGTACCGATGGATCCTAATCGCCACCATTGCAACGTGGGTGTCGTACTCCAGGTGGAAGATGATTCCAACCTGCTGTGTTATGGCAATGGCTTTGATAATACATCCCTTATCGCCCGGGTCCTTTATGAGTCGGGTAGCGGCGATATCCGCGTCAGGACGCACCCTGGTAGTCGCTTCGCACTGGCCGACCCGGCGCTTCTCGTTGACACGTCGCCAAATAGCGCGGTGTTTGTGCAGCACTGTTCGCGCGTCGTCACCATCAATTCCAGCGTCGGGCTCGAAGCGCTCCTCTACGGCGTCCCAGTGGAGGTGCTTGGCGACAGCTCTTATGCCTTTATCGCTGGCGCAGCTGACGATCGCGAGGCATTGCGCCGACTGATGTTCTATCTCTTCGGCTATCTCGCGCCGTTCGACGATGTGTTCACCGCAAGCTATATTCGATTCCGCCTGGGTAATCCGTCGGAGTCAGATATCATGGCTCGCCACGTCGCGGCCTACGCGCGAACGCCCGTCCTGGCCGACGGAATGGATGCGATTCGCTCATTCATCCGCGAAGCCAACGTCGTTGGCGCGCTCCTGCACAGGTTCCGCCACGCCAGCGCCGAGCAAGATGCGGTCTCGAAGCTCTATTATCGTTGCGACGGTGAATTTTTTGCCGAAGAACGAACCATCCTCTGCATGGCCACCCGCGATGGCGATACACGCGTTGCCCGTTTCAAGCTGCCTGCCGGCGTTCGGCCAGCGGCGCTGAGGTTCGACCCTGCGTCGGTCGAGGGGGCGTATGTCTTCACATCTTCAAGCTGGGGTTCCGTGGCCGCAGGTGAGACACTTACGCAACACCATGCGCTGACTCGACTTTATGATGTAGGCGGCCGCGTGGTGGGATGTGGCGAGAGGCTTTTCTCCGAGCCCGGCAAGATGCCTGTGAAGGTGCTTGCGAGTGGCGACGATCCGTTCGTCGAGCTTTCGGTCGCCGATCTTTTCGCCGATATCGATGGCGACGAGAGATCGGCCGCATTCGAGATCCGCTTCCATGTGAGCGACGGACAGCGAGAGTCGATTTTCGGCCTGGTTGACCTTCGCGACCGCCTTGTGAGACTGGAAGAGCGAATCGAGGCCGGAGACTTCGCGGGCATCCGTGAATCGCTGGCGAGTATCCAGGCTGAGTTGGGTGGCGTGGGTGACTCCCTGGTAAGTGACGACGCGGCGCTTCAGGGCGTGCGCAGCGAGATATCCGAAGTACTGGGTTCGCTCAAGCGAAGGCGCCGGTTCTGGTAATGGTTGGGCGCTAAAGGGGTGGAAAGGCGTGTACCGGGCAGAGGTGTTATGAGATTGGATAGGACGGCGCTGGAGCGCCGCGCAGCGATTCTGCGAATGGCATTGCGCCGACGTGCGGCGCGATCGCCGCTTGCGAGAAAGGTTTATTTCGGGCTGCGGCAGGCGCGATGGCACCTGATGGCCGCATTGCATCTCGGCGCGGGATTCATGCGATCGACTGCGCGCGACCTGCGTATGGTACGAGATAGTGACTGTTTCGATCCGGCTTTTTACATGGGCCGATACGGCAGTTCCGTGCCCGCGTCAATGGATCCCCTGACGCATTACATGAAGGATGGCTACCGGCTCGGCTATTGGCCCAACGCGCTTTTCGATACCGCCTGGTATCTGAAGAGCGCGCCCGACGTTGCCGCGATGGGCCTGAATCCGCTCGCTCATTACATTCGCTTCGGTGCTCGCGAGGGTCGCCGCCCGACGGCCTTGTTCGATTCTTCGTGGTACCTGAACGTCTATCCGGACGTAGCGGCCAGCGGCGCCAATCCGCTTGCCCACTTCCTTCGCTACGGCGTGGCGGAGCGCCGGGATCCGTGCGCTCTGTTTTCGAGCCTCTTCTACCTGACCCAATACCAGGACGTGGCCACGGCGGGGCTGAATCCGCTGGTCCATTACATCGGTTCTGGAGCATACGAAGGCCGCGACCCGAATCCGTACTTCAGCAGCGCGTGGTATCTGTCGCGATATCCACAGGTCGCCAAGGCCGGCATGAACCCCCTCCAGCATTACGCCAACGAGGGCTGGCGCATGGGTTTCAAGCCCGGCCCGAATTTCGACGCCGAACGCTACCTGGCCGAGCATCCGGATATCGCGCAGGCGAACATCGATCCGCTGGAGCATTTCCTCCGCGCTGGCGCCGCTGAGCAGCGCGCCCAGCCGGTCAGCCGGCACGCGGTCGCTGAGCTCCTTCCGTCGACGGTTCGACTGGCCGTGCCGTCCGGCGTGCCGATGGTCGACGTCATTATTCCTGTTTACCGAGGCATCGAAGAGACGTCTCGCTGTATCGAAAGCGTCTACGCTTCCCGCTCGTCGACACCGTTCCGTTTGATTGTCATCAATGACTGTTCGCCGGAGCCGGAGATGTACGGCTACCTCGAAGAGGCGGCAGCGCGCCACGGGTTCATGCTCCTGGTCAACGAGCAGAACCTCGGATTCGTCGGCACGGTGAACAGGGGAATGGCCCTGTCGGAGTCCAACGACGTGCTGTTGCTCAACAGCGACACCGAGGTGGCGAACGACTGGCTCGACCGCATGATGGCGCAGGCGTATGCGCGGCCGCGTATCGCCACCGTCACTCCGCTTTCGAACAACGCCACGATTTGCAGCTATCCCGATTTCCAGGGACGCAGGACATTGTCGCCGGGGGTCTCGCTGGACCGGATGGACAAGGCGTGCGCAGCTGCCAACGCAGGACGCTACGTCGACGTACCGACGGGTGTTGGCTTCTGCATGCTCATCCGGCGTGCGGCCCTGGGCCAGCTGGGCCTGTTCGACGCCGAGGCGTTCGGCAAGGGCTACGGCGAGGAAAACGACTTCTGCATGCGCGCGGCGGAGGAGGGTTGGGAAAACATCCTCATCCTCGATACGTTCGTCTACCACGCGGGCGAGGTGAGCTTCGCTGCCGATAGTTCCGCAGGCAAGGCTCGCGGCATGGATGCGCTGCTGGCCAAGCATCCACGCTACCTGCTGGAGGTGGCGGCGCATGTTTCCGAAGACCCCGGCCGCGCGTATCGTGCGGCGATTACCTCGCAGATCTGGCGTGGTGGCGACAAGCCGGTGGTCTTGCTGGTAACCCATAGCCTGGGCGGCGGCACCGAGCGCCACGTCCAGGATCTCGCGGCCCGATATGCAAAGCATTCCCGCGTGCTGGTGCTTCGCCCCTCGGGCACGTTCTCGACTGCCGGCGTCGCCTTGCATGCCGTCGACGACTACGATTCGTTCTCCGTGAACGTCGATGCTACCGACGACGCGTCGTTGCTGGCGTTGCTGGGCGCGTTCCCGATCGACCGAATCCACGTGCATCACCTGTTCGGCTTCGGACCGGAGCTGGGTGCCGCGATACGGCGGTCGGGCATTCCGTTCGACTTCACGGTCCACGACTACTTCACGGTTTGCCCTCAGATTAATCTCGCGCGAGACGGGGCACACTACTGCGGCGAGCCGGCCGAGGATGGCTGCAACGCCTGCATCCTCGCCAATCCGAAAATGGGTGCACGCGATATTCGTTCGTGGCGCAGCCAGCACGCGTGGGCGCTTCGCGATGCTCAACGTGTGATTACGCCGAGTGTCGATGCTTCCGTGCGTATCGAGCGTTATGCACCGGGGGCGAACACGCAGGCCATCCTGCACGAGTCCGTGCCGTCACTCTGGCGTGAGGCCAGCGCACCCCGTCGCCTGCACGATCGCGATGTGTTGAGGGTTGCCGTGATCGGGGTGCTGGCGCCACACAAAGGACGCGACCTCGTCATTGATGCAGCGACCCACGCACGTGCCATGGGCATGGACATCGAGTTCATTGTCATCGGCGACCCGTTTGGTCCACTGCCGGCGGGTTCGATTGCATCGATCCGTACGACTGGCAGGTACAAGGAAGCAGATCTGCAGGCCTTGCTTGCGTCCGAACAGCCTGACCTTGTCCTGTTTGCCTCACAGTGGCCCGAAACCTATAGCTACACGTTGAGCGCCGCCTTCGAGGCTGGGTTACCCGTGCTGGTGCCCGATGTGGGTGCGTTCGGTGAACGCATCCACGGCCGCCCCTGGTCGTTCATGTTTGACTTCGCGATGGCCGGAAAGGCGCTTGCGGAGCATATCGTCGGCTTGCGCGACAAGTACTTCGTTGCCGGCGAGACCGTCCATCCTTTCGTAGCGGGTGCCGACCTCCAGGCTGCCCTGCTGCCCGAGGACGGCTATGCGCCTGGTGTCCAGGCACTTGCGGTGACCTCCACGGGCCGGCAGATGCGTGTCCTTGCGGTGCTTGAATCGCAAGGCGACGTGCCAAGCCCTTGCGCGCATATCCGGCTGGTTCCGTTCCTCGAAGCGATGCAGGCCAGGGGCGATGCCGTGGTCAGGTACGTCACGGCCGCCGAGATCGATCTCTATGACGCGGACGTCATCATCACGCACCGTGTCCCTGTCGAAACCCTCGCTGACGCGCAGGCCCTGATTACCATGGCGGCAGCCAGGGGAATCCCCCTCGTCTATGACCTGGACGATAACCTCTACGACCTGGATCCCAATGCGGAGGGCGGCAAGTATCGGACGCTCCTCGACATCGTGCATGCCTTTGTCGAGCAGGCAGCGGAAATCTGGGTTTCGACGCCTGTGCTGGCCACCCGGCTTCGCGACGTCGGCGCGCGCGACGTGCAGGTGCATCGCAACCAGCTAGACCCTGCGCTTTGGGGTGATGCCATGGGGCCCGCGCTCGTCGAGCACGACGGCCGGGGCCCTGTGCGAATCGTTTACATGGGCACGCGTACCCATGGCGATGACCTCGCGATGATTTCTCCAGCGTTGCAAGCGCTCAAGCGGAAATACACGGATAAGGTGGACATTACGCTGATTGGCGTCAGTGCGGACGACGTCGACGATGGCCACGTCCGCGTCCTCGTACCGCCCGCCTCGGTGGGCGCGTCCTATCCTGCGTTCGTGACCTGGCTAACCCAGCAGCCACGCTTCGACATCGGCCTGTCGCCTCTTCGCGCGACGCCTTTCAATCGATGCAAGAGCGAGATCAAGGTGCTCGACTATGCCGCGCTTGGCATCGCCGCGGTCGTGTCCGACCTTGAGCCCTACCAGGACGCGGTCAGCCCTGGCGTGGACGGTTTCCTCGTGCAAGACGACGCCAGCACCTGGCTGGATACGCTGGAGAGCCTGGTCACCGATGCGTCACTTCGCCGACGCGTTGCGTCTGCGGGCCACGCCCGGGATTTCCATGGCGACTTCAAGGTCGGCGTGGATGGCCGGTTCGAGGCATTGAAAGCACTCGTACGTTCACGCCAGTCGGCGTGAACGTACGAGTTCGGTTTAGCGGACCTCGACGCGCGTCGCGAGGTCACAGAACGCGGGCTCATCCGGTGCGTCGGACCTGAGCCCGAGTTGGTAGGTGCCGGACGGAAGCTCTCCGATATCCGCCGTCACCGCGAAGCCCGCCGTCGCCAATGCACTGTTGCCCATGCCCTGGGCAACGTCGTCGCGCTGGACGCCTGTCACCAGCGGCACGGTGAAGCGATGGCCGTCTGTTCCCTGGAAGGTTAGCGCCAGCTTTTGGAAGGGCCCCTTTCCTTCGGTGTAGGCCCAACCTTCGAATGCCGCGCCTGCCCCGTGCGCGATCGAAACCTGCTGCGTGGCAGCCTTGCCGGACACGAGGTCGAGTTTGCACTTCGCCCCGGCGGCAGGTACGTCGGCCGGCAACGATGCGGGAGCCGCCTGGACCTTCGGGGCGGGGCCCGGTGCCTGGGCCTGCCCGGTTCCGCTGTTGGATACCTGGCATGCCGCAAGGGCGAAGGAGCTGAGCATGGATAGGGCAACCAATCGGGTCGTGCCGTGGATCATGGGGTGCTCTCCTGTGTGGCATGGTGGGACGCGTGCGTGGCGGCCTGTGCTGCGACGGAGACGTCTTCGACTGCCGCATTCGATGTCGCGGCTTTTCGCGCCAGCGCTCGCTTTTCAATCAGGTGGAACGAAAGCCAGCCCACCAGGATGGACACCAGCAAGGCCACGCCAATCGTAAGCCAGCCCTTGTGAGCACTCGGCCACGATGTGAATACCGCTTCGGCGATCGCAAAGTGGTAGACGTAGACGCCGTACGAGATGTCGCCGAACCGCTCCGGGATCCGGATGGTGTAGCGACTGGCCAGGCCCACGCCGAGGACGATAAGAGGCAGCATCGTCATCTCGATCATGTCGTAAACGCGACGGTCCGGCCCGTAGAGCGCAATGATCCATACCGGTAACAGGCAGCACGCGAGCCTGGTCAACGCCGTGGGCGAGGGGGCTGCCAGGGCCACTGCCGCACCCGTGAAGAGATAGAAGACGCACAGGGTGGCAAGGCGGACCGGATAGAAGAACGTCGTCGTGCCGCCGACCTGGACGCTGAAAACATGCGAGAAGGGCAGCGAGTTGTAGTCCGTGCGCAGGAAGATCCACCACGTCACGACCAGGAGCGCGATTAGCAACGCAGGGAAGTGTCGCCACCTGCCCAACAGGCCGATGAATACGTAGAAAGTGAGCTCGGCCGTGAGTGAATAGAGCTGTCCAATGATGCCGGCCCCTCCGAAAACCCCGGGGAGACCCGGGTTCAGTGGGTAAACGAAGATCGACGCGAGGAAGCGCCACGTGCCGCCGGCGGCGAAGTAATCGCGCAACGGCAGTGCCGTATAGATTGGCCCCAGCACGAGAGCCATCAAGGGTACGGCGATCAATAGCGCGGGGAAAATGCGCAGTGCGCGCGATGTAAAGAAGGGGCGCACATCGTTGCGAAGACGGCTGCGCATGATCAGGTATCCGCTGATCGTGCAAAAAATGTTCAGGCCCAGGCCACCGAAGCTCTGGTTGTTGGTGGCGGCGCCTAATCCGTCGTAGCCCAGCACGATATCCATCGTATGTCCGAGCGCAACGAGGAGAGCCCCTCCAAGGCGGAGAGCGTCGAAGTTGTTGTGCCGTTGCGACATGGAGGTATCCGGGTAGTGGGTGAGCGTCAGGGCTGGGTCTTGGAGGGATCGGCCGGCGGTCCGTCGATGATGACTCCCCAGCCCGGAGGATTGGTGAACACGGTATGCGGCCCTGGTGACCGGAGCTCGCGGGCAGTCTGCTTCCAATGCAGGTCCGCGAAAGGCGGTCGACGAAGATGGTCGATATTTCCCGCAGCGACGAGTGCGACGAACAAGGTAACGATGCGCGCCGCGTCCGCACGCGAGAGGCTGCCCTGGGTCACTATGGCGGCATAAACGGCCCACCAGAATACGACCTTGAATACGTAGAAATATCGATCGGATAGCAGGAACTGATACAGCGGCTCGACCTCTTTGAGTCGGACAGGCGCGAACATCTCCGCACACGCGAAGGCGAGCATCGCAAGTACCGCCAGCCGCTTCCTTCCCTCCATGCGTCCCCCGCGCACGAGGGCCACCACGCCGATCGCGTAGACCACCAGCCAGCCGTTGCCGGTGAGGAAATCCTTGCCAAACGTGTGGATCGGGGCGAGATCGGTCAGGGTGATCCGCAGAAGCTCGAGAACACCTCTCTGCGCTTCTGATTTCTCAGGCGCGTGCCCGAGCACGAAGCCAACCTGGACAACGGCACCCACGGCCACGGCCGCCACAGCGCGTCGGTCCACCCGTGCCGTCCAGTTGGCGAGCTGCCCACCGAACATGGACCACCCGGCTCGCCGATCGACCAGGGAGGCCAGCGCGATGCCGCCCAACAGGATGACGAGCATGATCGAGAATGGGCCCGTAAGCGCGATGGCCAGGAGACAAGCGTCTCGCAGCCATCGTCTCCGTCCGCTTGCCGCGGTGCTGGGTTCGGTGAGGCATGCAGCGGCGATCACGAACTGTAAAAACCATTGGGCATTCGTAATCGTGCCCAGGATTTCGCCACTGACAGGGACGGCGATGAAGGTAAGCATCGCCAGCGGGAGCGGCACGATATCCCGAAACCGGTGGCAGGTGTACGAGATGGCGCCCGCGGACAGCGCAACGGCGGCCAGGTTATAGACCAGCGGTGCCTTGGCCGATCCAAACCATGAGCCTATCCAGGCGACGACGCGTGGGATGAAGTGAAGATATCCCGCGTATGGCACCCAAACCTGGGGCAAGACGTGACCCAGCTGGCCCTTGAAGAAGATCGAGACGTCTTCCGCAAAGAACTGGGGGATGGTCAAGGCATCGTTCGCCTTGTAGGCCATCACCAGGAATAGCAGCACGAACGCGGGGAACGCGCTTCGGTGGTTCGAGGGCTGGATTGCGGGATGGCTCATCGTCTTGGGGCGTCTGTCTTGGTCAACGAAAAGAAAGTCGTTTGTGCCCGATGTAGCTGGTAACGACCGGGACGGCGACGCCAACGGCATGTGCGCATAGTTCAGGCTCCCATGTCCAGCCGATGGCGGGAAGTAGCCAGCGCGCCAGCAACAGGCTGATGGCGAGTGTCTGCGCAATCGCCAATAGGTTGACGATGGCAAACCACATCATCTGGTGATGCAGGGCCGTCGTGGTGGCACGGAATACGAAAAGCCGATTCAGGATGAATGCGGTCGTCATGCCGAGCAGATAGGCGAGGACGATGGCAGTCGCATAGTCCAGCCACAAGCTGAACATGATGCGCGAGAAGAAATTGACCGCCGCCGCCGTACCACCGACCAGGATAAACAGCACGAACTGTGACCTGAACGGGCTGCCGTTCCTGGAAGGTGATGGCGATGCGGACGTCACGCCGAAACCTCTTTCGCCATCATCCGGCCGAAATCGATGCTTTCCGAGATGCCGCGGTCTTCGGGGTAGTAATGCGACGTGTCTGCGACCCAGAGCCCATCGATGGGCAGCTTCCGCGGCGGAATACTTTCCAGGTAGCCAGGCGGGCAGATCGGTTGCGCGTAACGATAGCGATTGGCCCGGATGTCGATGAAATCGTCATCCGCCAGCGAGGGGTTGATCATCTTGAGGTAGCGGCGGACCTTGTCGGTGAACACGTCGTCCGAGTCGCCGTACTTGGGATGTTCGCCAGGCATGTAGAAAGGGACGTACACCACATGGTGATCGAGCGGGCGCAGGTTGGTGTATTCCACCAGGCCCGGGATATCCATGTCGTCGTCGTTGGTGTTCAGCCAGAAGTTTTCCGTGACCCGCTTCCTTAGCTTGGCGATCACGCAAACCACGGCGACGTTCTTTAGCGCGGCGAATTGACTGCTGATGTCGGCCGGGAGATCGGGGATCAGGCGGGGGACGAAGGGTAGCGGCACGGTGCTGACGACCTTGTCGAACGTTTCGATGCCGGCGGCGGTCTCGACGCCCTGGACGCGTCCACCTGCAAGCACGACCTTCCGGACGGGCGTCGACAGGCGGATCTCGCCGCCATGGGCTTCGATCCACTGCTTCATGCCGTTCAGCAGCGTGTCGGAACCGCCTTCGAGGTAGCCCAGCTTCTCGCGGAACATGCTGTAGCGGGACGTGCCGATGCGCCGGATCCGGCTCCAGATCCACGCGGCGGAGAGGTTATCGCTGTAGTCGTAGAACTTGTAGTCGAACAGGCGCTTCCAGAGGACGCGCCACGCTTCGTCGCCCACCCAGCGGTGGATCCAGCTGGTCGCTTCGACGTGGTCGAGCGGACGCCAGTCTTCACGCCTGCGCTTGGTGGACAGGAAGGCGTGCAGGCCATAGCGCACCTTGGCCACCATGCCCAGGCCCCTGAACTTCAGCAGGGCGATGGGGTTGCCCCACGGCTGGAGCTGCTTGCCGTACCAATAACCCATCTTCGTCTCGGTCCAGCGCATGCGGTCGGCGAGGCCAAGCTCGTCGAGCATGGTGAGGAACCCTGCGTCGGAGATGCAATGGAAGTGGTAGTAGCGCTCGATGCTGAGGCCGTTGAAGTCGAAGCACGCCGTCATGCCGCCGACGCGGTCATCCGCCTCGAAGACCACGGGGTGGTGTCCGTCGCGGGCTAGCTGATAAGCGACGGCGAGGCCCATCGGGCCGGCGCCGAGGACGGCGATGCGTTGTGGCTGGGTCATGTCGATGATCCGGTCAGGAGCGCCTCAGCGCTTCAATACGATGCTGGAATAGCGTGGGTCGCAGTAGCTTTCCCGGACGGCGTCGGCAAACGGCGTCTGCCGGACGCCAAACGTGGCCTCGGTATCCACGCCCTTGAAATCGTCGCCTGCGCTGAGCGCCTTGAGCTGGTCTGCGGTGAACGGCGGTTTGCCGCTGAACAGGGCGTAGACGCGAAGCAGGAATCCGAACAGACCATAGGGAATGTGCAGGATCCAGGTACGCAGGCCTTTCGCCTTCTTGATCGTGTGGATGATGTCGACGTAGTCGATGCGCGTGTCGCCCACGACATCGTAGATCTCGCCATTGCGTTCGCGCACGATGCAGTCGGCGATGCAGCGGCAGAAGTCGCGCTCATAGAGCGGCTGGCGCATGTAGCGGCCGTCGCCCGGGATCGGAAACACCGGCGTCTTCGCCATGAAGCGGGAAAGCCAGCCGAAGTGCTTCGGATCGAACCAGCCGAACATCAGCGTGGGGCGCAGCGCGCAATGGCGGATGCCCGACTCCACGACCAGTTTCTCCTGGGCCTTCTTCGTGTTGGTGTAATCGTCGTTGGCGACCGACACCACGACCGACGAGCTGATATGCACGAGGTAAGGCACGGCATGGCGCTTGATGGCGTCGAGCACGATCACCGTGGCGTCGATGTTGTTGCGGACGAATTCCTCGGGGTACTTGCTGGTGATCTGTGCGTGCAGCTGGACCACGCAAGCCGCCCCGTCGAATGCCTCTTCCCAGGGCCCGCGCTCGGCGACGTCCGCGTCGATCGCGACGACATCCGGGTGCAGTTCACGGAGGATGCCCATGTTGTAGGCATGCTTGTCGATCGCCACCAGGTTGGTGAACCCCTGGCTTTTCAGCTCGACGATGAGGTTCTGGCCGACGAGGCCGGCCGCACCGGTCAGGACGATTTTTTCGTGCTTGGCTGGCATGGCTTAAAGACTGACTCGCTTGAAGATGAATTCGGGAACCGAGCGGATGATCGTCATGATGACGAACCAGAACCAGGGCAGGTAGGCGACCGGTTTGCGCTTGTCGATGGCCTTGACGATCCCGGCGGCGACCGCATCGGGCTTTGCCCACAGTGCGCCCTTCTTGAATTCCCGCGTCATCGGGGTGTCGACGAACCCAGGCTTGATCGTGACCACGTCGACGCCGCGCCTGGAGAGGCGCTGGCGAAGGCCGCTGCAGAACGTGCTGACGGCAGCCTTGGCAGAGCCGTAAAGGTAATTGCTCGCACGGCCGCGATCGCCTGCCACCGAAGAAATCACGGCGATGCTGCCGTGGCCCGCGCCCTCCATTCGCTGGGCGAGCAGCGTAAGCAGGGCGATGGTCGAGGTGGCATTGGTGGCGAATTCAGCCATCGCGGTGTCGACGGATGTCTCGCAGGCCTTCTGGTCCGGCAGCGTGCCGTGGGCAACGAGCACGACGTCGACATCGCCGAGCGCCGCCCATGCCGAGTCCAGCACTGCGGCGTGGCGGCCGAGATCGTTGATGTCGAGCGCGTCACGCCCCACGTCGGCCGCGCCGCGGATCCGCAGGTCTTCCACGACCGTGTCCAGGCGGGCGGGCGTGCGCGCCACGAGGTGAAGGCGCGAACCACGCTCCGCGTAGATGCGGGCGGTGGCTTCCGCGATGGCGGAAGTGGCGCCTATGATGAGGACACGCTGCATAGTCGCTCCGGACAATAATTAACGATCGGTGGGGGGCTGGCAGGCGTTTGCCGGCCCCTGGGCAAGGGTGGAAGGCCCTGGTAGATACCCGTCGTAATCGACGGTCGACGTGGTGCCTTCAGGCACGCGCAAGGCCGCACCCACGATTGTACCTTGACTATCCGCCAGCACCACGGCGGCGGGAAGCGCAGCGGTAGCGCCGTCACCAGCGACGGAGAAACGGGTCAACAGGGTGCCGGGCAGGCCGTGCATGGCCATTACCCGCCCCAGGCAGGCGTCGCGAGGCACGTGGGCACCCATCGTCGCCGAGAGCCCATCGAGCGGCCAACGGCCGAAAACACCAAGGCGCGCCTTGCTGGCCGCCTGTCCCGTGGCTAGGACATCGGCTGGTCGCGGATACACCGACTGGAGCGTCGTGGGGTCATCCACCTGCAGTTCGATGGCCAGCGCGGCAAGGGACCTGGCGTGGAGCGAGGCGCCGTCGCGGTGCAGGGAGGTGGCCTGCATCGGAAGCAGCGCGACGAGGCACGAAGCGGGAAGCCATGCCACGGCACGCCCCGGCGCGGCGGCCGGTAGCAGCGCGATGGTCACGGCGCTCCACGCCGCGAGCACGGGTGTCGAGTACCTGCCCGACATCGCGCTGACGGGCCCGAGATCGAATCGGCCGATTGCCGTGGCAAGGGCCGAAGCAAGCACGTAGGCGGTGAAAACGACCAGCGCCAGTCGCATCGGCTCGGTCGCGCGGGTGCGCCATGCCCGGGCTGACGCGACCAGTACGGCCGCCACCAGCGATGTGCCGGCGAGCGCCGCTATCAGGAGCGATGCGTGGCTGACTTCGAACATCGCGCCCAGTGGGCTGCCCAGGTACAGCGCAACGAACTCCGCCAGGCCCACGGGATGTCGCCAGGGAAAAGCCGGCATGCTGCCGCCCGGAGGGTATCCCAGCCTCGCCGTCGCGAGCCCCATCACGGCGAGCAGGGCGGCCACCATGATGTACCGGCGTTCGAAGCCGAAGCATGTGGCAAGCACGGCAACCATCGGCAACGCCAGCACGCCATTGGCCATGCTGCCCAGGGCAAGCACGCCGAAACCGCACGCTGCCGTGAACCAGCCGAGGCGATGCGCGCTGGCGGACGCCTGCGCGATGGCATGGCACGCCGCCAGCGGCAACAGGCAAGCGAGGAAAAACTGCGGCTGGAAGGCCCAGGTGAAATTCTGTGCCTGCGACCAGAAGGCGCCCAGGCCCACGACGAGCGCCATCCAGGGAAGGCGTTCGCAACGCGCCCATCGGCGCGTGAGCGTTCCGATGCATACCATGAAGACGCCGGCCATGGCGGCGGCGAGCACGACGTTCGCACACAGCGGTACGATGCCGACGCCGCCTGCCCATGCGTTATCGGCGTAGAACAACAAGCGCGTCAGGACGATGCGGTGCTCGTTATGGAAGCCCCACCACGCCGATCCATCGCCCTGTCCGAGCCGAAGGTAAAACCCGACGTCACCATCCCACGCATCGAAGAATGGCACCGGATCGTAGTGGCGAACCATGCCTGCCAGCAGCAGGGTCAAAATGCCGGCGGCCACGATGACGGCGACGGCGCGCGCCGCCTTGTCGCCGATCGCTGGAATCATCCTGCGACGCGTCGCCAGAACGAAGACGACATGCCTGGATCGATGAATGCCTGGAACGACTCCCAGGCCGGGAAGTAGGCCCGGAAATGGTCGGCGGACATGCGTGCGTCTTTCGCGGGATAGACGGCGCCACCGGCTTCGGCCGTGATGGCATCGAGACGGTCGAGCAGGTCGAGCGTCTTTTTCCCCTGGAACGGGAAGTCCAGCGCAAGCGTGGCACCCGGCCGCGCGAATGACAGCATGCCCACCGATGGCCTGTCGCCGAACTGCTTGAGGACCGCGAGGAACGAGCCCGCGCCCGCGCGTGCTATCGCCGCGATCAGGTTCCGGACGGCATCGCGTGCGACGGCGGGTGGCACGACGCATTGATACTGGAGGAACCCGCGAGGGCCGTACATGCGGTTCCACTGGGAGATGCCATCGAGCGGGTAGAAGAATGGCTGGTAGTGCGTGGTCGCATGCACCAGCTTCCTGCGCTGCTTGTGGAAATACAGCTGGTTGAAGGCACGCAGCGAGAGGTTGTTGACGAGCGAAAACGGAGGCGTCACCGGCATCGCCAGGTGGCCCGCGGGTGCCGACGGGCGCGCATCCGGGAACGACGGCGCATGGTTCGCGCGGCTGAAAAGGCCGCGGCCCAATGCCGTTCCGCGCGCAAGGCAGTCGATCCACGCCACGGTATATTCATAGTCGCGGTCGGACGCACCGGATAGTTCGAAGAATCCGTTGAGATCGCCGAACTTGTGCGACTCAGTGGCAATCCACGGCCCAGGGATGCGCCGCAGTTGTATCGACGCCCACGTCACGACACCCGTCAGGCCCAGGCCGCCCAGCGTGGCATGGAACCAGTCCACGTTCTCACTGGGAGAACACAGGCGCCGGCTTCCGTCCGTGCGCAGCAATTCAAATGCCAGGACGTGATGGCCGATGGTCCCCAGGCGATGGTGGTTCTTGCCGTGGACATCGTTGGCGATCGCACCGCCCACGGTCACGAAGCGCGTGCCGGGCGTGACCGGCAGGAACCAACCCTGCGGCACCGCCAGGTCGAGGATGTCCGAGAAAAGGACGCCCGCTTCACACGTGACGACGCCGGTCGCCGGGTCAAACGCGATGAAGTGGTCCAGGCCCCGGGTGGCGAGCAGGACCCCGCCATCGTTCAGGCAGCTGTCGCCGTAGCTACGGGCATTGCCCAGCGGGAGCATTTTTCGCTCGCTGGCAGGCAACGGTGCATGCCTGTCCGACAGTGGCAGCACCGTCTCGTGTGTCACGGGGTAACGACCCCACGAGCGCCCCGTGACTCCCATCAGACGGCCAGCCCGACGATCACCGCGGCGATCAGGCCGATGATCCGGCTGGTGCGGTCCATCACGGCGAAGACCACCGGGTCGTCGTGCATGACGCCACGATGTGCAATGGCCCAGGTGCGACTGATCCAGTAGAGGAGCAGTGGGCAGAGCATCCACAGGTAATGCGGATGCTCGTAAAGCTTCATGCTGGCCGTGCTGTCGACGTAGAGCGCGAGGACGAGCACGGCGAGGTAGCCACTGGATGCGCCGAGCGACTGGACCAGCGGGATGTCTTCGACGTCGTAGCCACGGCCGCTTGCCTTCACCTTGCCGCTGGCCTGCAGGGCAAGCAGCTCCACGTATCGCTTGACCATGGCCAGGCTGAGGAAGATGAACATGGAAAAAGCCAGCAGCCAGAACGATGGCTTGCTGTGGATGGCGGCCGTGCCGGCGAGGATGCGCGTGGTGTACAGCGTGGCCAGTACGACGACGTCCAGCATCATCATCCGCTTGAGCTGGAACGAGTATGCCGTCGTCAGCACGTAGTACCCAAGCAGGACCGCGACGAACTGGTGCGACACGGCGAAAGCCAGGCTGAAGCCTGCGACCAGCAGCACGACCGTCAGGATGGGGCCGGCGATGAGCGGCAGGGTTCCCGCCGCGAACGGACGGTTCCGTTTACGGTGGTGCTGGCGGTCGGCGGCGAGGTCGAGCAGGTCGTTCGTCAGGTAGACGCTCGAAGCGCACAGGCCGAAGCAGAAGAAGGCGAGCGCAGTAGCTACGACGGCGTCGACGTCGAAAATGCGGTGCGATGCCAGTAGTGGCAAGAAGACGAGAACGTTCTTGATCCACTGATGCACGCGCAGGGCCTTTGCCCAGACGCGCAGGCCGCCCCGGCGCACTTCGAATCGACGCTCGACCGTGGCTACCTTGGCCGCTGCATCGGAAAGCGCGTGCCCGCTTTCGACGACGAGGGCGGCTCGCGCGTGTTTCCACACGGCAAGGTCGACCGGTGCGTTGCCGATGTAGTCAAACGCCTTTTCGCCGAAACGCTCGACCAATACGTTTGCCTTGTTGGATCCGGACAGGTTGACGTCGCCGTCGCTTGCGATCAGGTCATCGAAGACATCCGCATGCGCGGCCACCGGGGCCGCCAGCTTGACGTCCGACGCGGTGCAAAGCACGACGAGGCGCTCCTTGCGCTGTTCGACAAGCCAGCCGAGGATCTCCGTGTTGTAAGGCAGGGCGACGGGATCGATCTCGACGCGCAAGGCAATCTGCTTCTTGAGGTAAGCCTTTCCGCGCAGCAGCCAGGCGAACATCGAGATGATCGACAGCGGATTCTTCGCCAACAGTGCAAGCGCCGATTCGATCAGGAGATCCGAACGAATGAGCGTGCCATCCAGGTCGACACAGAGGGGAACCCCGGTCTTGGTCGCGTGGTCCGCGCTAATGGCCATATGTTCCCTCAAGGTAAACCGTGTTAACCAACCGGCGTGAGGTTGGCACGACGACATGACCGGGCGGCGTAACGCGCCCGGTCACGGATTCAGCCAAGCGCGGCTTCCAGCTCCGGCAGCAGCTTGAACAGATCACCCACCAGGCCGATGTCGGCGATCTCGAAGATCGGCGCCTCGCCGTCCTTGTTGATGGCGACGATGGTGCCCGCGTCCTTGATGCCGGTCAGGTGCTGGATCGCGCCCGAGATACCCACGGCGACGTACAGCTCGGGGGCGATGATCTTGCCGGTCTGGCCGACCTGCATCTCGTTCGGGACGTAGCCGGCATCCACGGCAGCGCGCGATGCGCCCACGGCGGCACCGATCTTGTCGGCGAACTTGTAGATGATCTCGAAGTTTTCCTTCGAACCGACGCCGCGGCCACCGGACACGACCTTGCTTGCACCCTGCAGGTCCGGGCGGTCGCTCTTGCCCTGCTGCAGGTTCACGAATCGGGTGTGCGAGGGCAGGGTGGCGTCGATGGCCAGTGCTTCGACCGGCGCGGCGCCGTTCGACGCGGCGGCAGGCCAGGAGGCCGTGCGGATCGTGGCGACGACGGTCGATGCCGCGTCCACTTCCACCGTGACGATGGCATTGCCGGCGTAGATCGGGCGCTTGAAGCTGTGCGGGCCTTCCACGGTCATGACGTCGCTCACCTGCGACACGCCCAGCAGGGCGGCCACGCGCGGGGCGAGGTCCTTGCCGAAGGTGGTCGAGGGCGCGAACACGTGCGAGTAGCCCGCCGCGGCCTTCGCGATCTGCGGTGCCAGGACGGCGGCCAGCGCATGGGCGTTCTCGGCGCGGGCGACGGTCAGCACCTTGCTGACGCCGTCGATCTTCGCGGCTTCGGCAGCGATGGCGTCCGGTGCGTCGGACAGCACGATGACGTCGATGGCTTCGGCCTTGACGGCGGAGGCGGCGCTGACCGCGCGGGCGGTGGCGCCGTTGAGCTTGCCGTCTAGGTGCTCGGCGATAACGAGGATCTTGGTCATGTCGATTCTCCGGTCGGCTGCCTTACAGCAGGCCCTTCTGCTTGAGGGCCGCGACGAGCTCGGCGGCATCCTTCACCATCACGCCCTTGCTGCGCTTGGGCGGGGCGGCGTAGTGGGTGGTCTTGATGTGGTCGGCGGCATCGACACCGAGCGAGCCCAGTTCGACCACGTCGATCGGCTTGGACTTGGCCTTCATGATGTCCGGCAGCTTGATGAAGCGCGGCTCGTTAAGGCGCAGGTCGGTGGTGATGACCGCAGGAAGGTCGGCTTCGATGGTCTCCAGGCCGGCGTCCACTTCACGGGTGACCGTGGCCTTGCCATCGGCGATCTCGACCTTGCCGGCAAACGTGGCCTGCGGCCGGTCCCACAGCGCGGCCAGCATCTGGCCCGTCTGGTTGGCGTCGTCGTCGATCGCCTGCTTGCCGAGGATCACCAGGCCCGGCTGTTCCTTCTCGACCAGCTTGAGGAAGGTGCGCGCCGCGGTCAGCGGCGAGACGGCGTCGGTGGTCTGCACGTGGATGGCGCGGTTGGCCCCCATGGCCAGGCCGTTGCGCAGGTGGGCGGTGAGGTCGGCCGGGCCGATGCCGACCACGATGACTTCCTCGGCCACGCCCTTCTCACGCAGGCGCAGGGCCTCTTCCAGGGCGATATCGTCGAACGGATTGGCGGAAAGCTTTACGCCGTCGGTGACGACGCCGGTGCCGTCTGGTTTCACCTGGATGCGGACGTTGTAGTCCACGACGCGCTTGTAGCCGACCAGAATCTTCATTCTCGGTTCCTGTGTGAATGCCCGTTCACTTGAACGGACGTCGAAGTTGGCCTGCCATTCTAGCCAAATCCGGCGGGCACTACGCGGGAAGTGGTCTTATCCCTTGCGGGCGAAGGCGTAGGGGGTCGCGGGAGGCTCAGCATCCCCTGCGACGGCGGCGGCGGTCGTGACGCGGAAGCCCCGGTCGAGCGCTGCCTTGCTGACGACCCGCTCGATCGCATGCGCGAGTGTGCCGTCGACCTGCCCCGACTCAGGCTCGAAATCCGTTTCGGCCAGGGGGCTGTCGATCAACGCCTCGATGGCGCCGAGCCGGCACCAGAACATGCTCCCGGCGATGAAGTGGTCGTTGTCCACGTCAGGCGGCGCCACGCCCATCAGCGCGCAGAGGTATTGCACGTTGGCCTCGTTCGCGCCCCAGTAATACGCCAGGGGCTGCACGTGGCCTTCGGGCGCCACCAGGCCAAGCGTGGCGTCATCGGCAAACGCCTGTTCCACCACGATGGCGCGATCAGGGGCTACCAGCCGGCTGATCAGCTCGGCGCGCCACGTGGCGCCGTCGTCGCGATGGGTGGATCGCTTGGTATGAAGC
The DNA here is from genome assembly GCA_018889975.1 of Bacillus sp. NP157. NCBI lineage: Bacteria > Bacillati > Bacillota > Bacilli > Caryophanales > Bacillaceae > Bacillus > Bacillus sp. NP157. The sequence goes on along the minus strand of CP076546.1, from coordinate 2,867,960 downwards.
TTCAGCACGACGTCCTCGCCTTCATCGCGCAGGCGCGCCGCGACCCGGAGGAAGGGCAGGATGTCGCGTCCGCGGTTCGGTGCCACGACGATCTCGGCATCCACTGACAGGCGGGCCACCTCGTCGCGCACGGCGGATTCACGCTCGGCAGGGACGGTGAGTACGATCCGGAACTCACGTCCCGTCGCACGCAGGGCGCCGATGACTTCGCCGAGCAGGTCGGGATACCAGACGTGGATGACGGCGCACGGACGGGACTGGACCTGCACGGGTGGCGTGAGGGCGGAGCGGATCGCGTCCAGCCATGCGTAGCCTAGCCGGGCGTCCGGTTCGAGCACCGCACCTTCCGCCCACTCGTTCCACGCGTTGACGAACACGAGGGGCGCGTTCGGCGACCGCCGGCGTGCCGTTGCGATCGCGTGGCGCGTCCAGTGGGCGAAGGCCGCCGGCGTCGCATGCAGGTAAGTCCGTCCCCGTCCGCTGCGACGCGCTTCGTTGTCCCAGCCCGGGTTTACGCCCGGATAAAGCGTGTAGGAGACTTCCGGCGCAGCCATGGCCTGTCGCGCCAGTTCCCGCCAGTCGAGGATTTCGCCCTTGTAGTCCGGGTTGATCAGCCGGTGCGCGGCGGTCACCGGTGCCAGGGAGGTGTTGTTCGGCGGGAATGCGGCCGCCGCGTCGAACCCGATCGACGCGGGGTCGACGTTGTCGAAACTTTGCACGTAACAGAGGTGGATGTCGCCGATGCCGTTGTCAGAACACCACCCGCGCCATCGGCGCGCCGTCGCGCGCGCATCGGGAAGGAGGCCCGGCCGGTAGACCATGAGCATCGGCTTTCCATCCACCCGCAGGTAGCGGGGATCGCGCAGGTAGGGGGCGACGTAGGCAATGAAGGCAAGATCGTCGTCCGCGCTGTGGTCCTGCGCGATAAGGACGTCGTCGGCACGGCCATCCCATCGCCTCGACCAGTTCTCGTTGGCCCAGCACAGCGCGATGGGTATATCGATGGATGGATCGGCAAGCCACTGGCGAAGCGGCGATTCGAGCAGCGTCTTTCCCGCAAACCAGTAAAAATAGGTGCAGAACGCCCCGACGCCATGCATGCGCGCCAGGCGTGCCTGCTCGCGCATGACATCGGCGATCCGCAGGTCGTAGAAGCCGAGGTCGCCGGGCAGGCGCGGCTGAGCGTGGCCTTCGAACTGTGGCAGCGCTCGCGTCACATTGCGCCATTCGGTGAAGCCCGTGCCCCACCATGCGTCGTTTTCCGGCGTGGGATGGAACTGGGGCAGGTAGAAGGCGACGATCGTGGCGGGTAGCGTGGCCGGCAGCGGCTTCTGCGCAAGCGCCTTGTAGCCAAGCAAACGCTGGCCGGCATGGTGGTAGGCGCGGCGCGCCAGGCCGGCCGTGGCCGGCTGCCCTTCGGGCCCGGCAGGCACCATCGACGCGTGGCGATCGAGGAACGACTGGCGCAAGCGATCGCGCGTGGCGGCCGTCATCGGCGTCATGCGGAAAGCCGTGCGAAGCGCCCGGAATACAAGGGATTGGAAGCGTATGTTGGGCATGGCTCAGGATAGCGCGCGCCGCAGCGCATCACGGGCCGCGTCGGCCGAGAAATGTGCCTTGACGTTGGACAGGCCGCCGTCGGACAGCGTCAGCCAAAGCGCCTCGTCGCCAACCAGTCGTGCGTACGCGGCGACGAAGCCAGCCGGCGATTCGGCGACCAGCACGTCCTCCCCATCGACAAGTTGCATGCCTTCGGTGGCCACGGGCGTACCAATGACGGGCAAGCCGTGGCTCATCGCCATGTTCACCTTGCCTTTGACGCCTGCGCCGAAGCGCAACGGTGCAATGGACGCCAGCGACGACGCCATGAGTGGCGCGAGGTCTTCCACGCGCCCAAGCATGTCCAGACCAAGCGCCGCCAGCGCTTCGCGCTCCGCCGTCGGCACGTCGCCGGCAACGAGGATGCGTACGTCGGGCCAGCGTTCGCGCAACGCTGGCAGGATGGCTTCGGCCATCCAGCGCATGGCATCGGCGTTGGGTGGGTGGCCGTATCCACCGACGAAGACCAGGTCGCGGCGCCCCGCGTATCCACCGTGGCGCCCGTGGACCTCGTGGATATTCGACAGTAATTCGATGCGGGCCGCGGGAAGGATGTCGGCCAGCAGGGCTCGTTCGTAGTCGCTCACGACGAACGTGGTGTCCGAGGACTTGATCAGTTCAAGCTCCTGCTTCCGGGTCGCCTGTGCCTGGCGCGAGAGGGCTACGCTTCCCGCCTGCGCCGCACCCCGCTCCTCACGCAGGAAATGCAGGTCGACCGTGTCGAAAACCAGGCGTGCCGTCGGCGCGTGCCTGCGAATGAAGGGCGCGTATTGATGAGCCACCGTATGCCGGCTCAGGATCGCAGCATGCAGGTCATTGGCGTGGTCGGCGATCCAGGCAGGAACGCTAGGGCACCAGGGGCGCGCAGCCACCTCGATCCCCTGTTCGCCGAGATAAGCCATGGCGGTGTCCGTGACTTGCCCGTCGTCGGGCGCAAACACCACGTGCCATCCATCAGCCACCAGCAAAGCCATCAGGGTGATGAGGCGCAGCGAGCCGGAGTCGCGCGAGGCATCCGGTGTCATGGCATCCACGACGAGGACCGTGCCTCGATACGAGCGTCGATCGATCTGGGCCAGTGACGTGCCAGGGGCGGGCTGCCTGACGATGACGTCAGCCCATTTCTCGACGAGCTTGTGCTGGTTGATCGCCTGGTGGCGCTTCATGCCCTCGTCGGGCTCGCCCGCGGAACTGATTCCCTCGGCATGCACGACCACGCTCCCCGGCACATAGCGCACCTGTTGGCCGGCATGGCGCACCGCGAAGGCGAGATCGGCGTCCTCGTAGTAGCCCGGTGCGTAGCGAAGGTCGAAACCGCCCACGTCGTGGAATAGCGTGGCGCGTATGGCCAGCGCAGCACCCGACACGTAATCGACGATGCGCGTGTACTGGTATGCAGGGAATTTGCGGGATTCGAAGCGGCCACGATTCCACGCGGTGCCGTCGGCGAAAATCCATGCACCTGCTTCCTGCAGCCGTCCATCTGGGTATACGAGCTGGCTTCCCGCGATGCCGGTGTCGGGAAACACATCGAACACGCGGAGCAGGGCATCCGCCCAGCCTGGCGTGACCTGCGTATCGTTGTTGAGGAATAGCAGCATCGCGCCACGCGCGGCTGCTGCGCCGGCATTGCACGAGCCAACGAATCCCAGGTTTTTTTCATTGCTCAGCAGGCGCAGGCCGACGACGTGCCTCAGCACCGAGGCCGTATTGTCCGGGGATGCGTCGTCCACGACGATGACCTCGAACGGCGTGGCGGGCGGATGGTTGGCGATCGAGCGGAGGCAGGCGATCGTGTACTCCACCTTCCCGTATACCGGGATGATGATGGAGACGACGGGTTCGCCTGATCTCGGCAATTCCAGCTTGCCGAAGCTGGACTCCAGCGGTAGCAACGCCAGCGTATCGTCCTCGACCTTGCGCCTGACCATCCCCTGGGTGACGCGCTGGACCGTCCCGCGCCATCCACGCAGCGCGATGCTCATGCGCACGCGCTGTGCGATGGAGCGTAGCCGCCGATAGCGCCAGGTAAGGTGGTTCGACACAGTGCTTTACCTCGGGAAACGACCTGTCATCTTAACGTTTGTGGGAACCCGGGCGCATCGAGCACCTCCCAAAGGTCCGCCGGTGCGCCGCCAGCATTCAGTTGTCTTGCCCGTCCGGTCGCCACCAGGGCCTCGAGGGCCGGTCGCACCGTGCGTGCGACGGCTGGATTGCCCGGGCGAGCCAGTACCACCAGCCGGATCCGGTGGGAGAGGAGGAACGCCTGCACGGCGGCATTGTCAGCCAGGAGGGGCGGCCGGGCCCATGCGACGCTGTTCAGCGATTCATAGCTCACGTTGAAGAACCCGCCATCGCCGACGTCGAGGTCGCCGACCATCCGCGTGGACGCCGGGTAGGCGGCAACTACCCCGGCCAGTGGTCCCATGCCACTGACGCGATAACGCGCCGCCGCCATGCGGTCGAGCTCACCGAAGGGGGTTCGGTCGAAGCGCGCGTCGAGCCGGGCCAGGCCGGGCAACCAGTTCGCCGTGGTGAGCACCATGAACAGGCTCAACGCGAGCAGGGCGGCAGCGCCGGCCAGGAAGGGCCTGGGCGCGGTCGTCGCCGGCCCGGCGCATCCGGCCCATGCCACCAGATGGAGCAGGACGATGCACACGATGAAGTAATTGCCATCCGGACCGTCGGGACCAAACCGGTACGCATAGAGCATGGCGTACATGGCCAGCCCGAGCATCAGCCAGAACAGCAGGCCGTCCGCCAGGATCCAGCGCCAGCCGCGCCGGACCAGCGCAAAAGCAAGCAAGGGGATCCACGCGTTGCCCATCCAGAACAGGGCCTGGTGGATATAGGCGCGCGGCCCGAACAGCGACTGGACCAGGCCCGAGGGGAAGGGGGTGCGGAAGTCAGGGACATAACGGCCGATGTCGTCGTGCAGGTGCCAGCCGAGCCATCCCTGGAGGTCCACCAGCACGTCGGGCGTTGCCAGGGCCACGCCCGTCATCACCCAGGTTCGCCAGCAGACGAGGGCGACCACGAGCAGGCCCGTGGTGTAGACGAGCCATGTGCGACGCAGCGTGGGCCGCAGGTGTTGGCGTACTGCCTGCCAGGCCACGAAGACGAAGATCGCCGCCGCGTACGGCAGCACGGTCAGCCGGGCCAGGGGCGCAAGCAGGGCGGCTACCAGGCCGGCGGCGAGCCATGTCGCGGCATCGCGCCCGGTGGCGCGGGGCAGGCGCATGGCGGCCAGTAGCGCCATCAGGCATAGCCACGCCGCGAGGACTTCGCCCTTGGGCGTCGCGGCGGACGCGGCCACGGCTGGGATGCAGGTGGCGAACAACGCACCGCCCCACGCCAGTGGGGCAGCGACAACGCCCGCTTCGCGCAGCAGTTCGCGGCAGGTCGCCACGAGCAGTAGCCAGCACGCCAGGCTCAGCCCGGTCACGAGGCTCGCGCTACCCAGGCCCATGAAGGGGATTTGCAGCGACTCGGCGAGCTTGGGGTAGTAATGGACGTGGACGACCAGCCCCTGGGACGCGAACAGGTTCCCCGCGCCGAGCAACACGCGATCCGCGTTCACGCCATACCACAGGGCATCGCCGTCGAGCGCAGCGGCGGCCTTCGCCGCGAGCATGGCCACGACGGTAAGCGCGAGTGCCAGGAGAAAGGCGCTGAGGCGGCCGGTTGGGCGTGCAGGCCAGTGCAGCCTTGCTCGCTGCCGCCACGTATCGAGGGCAAGCGCGCCGCCGAGCACGCCGATGGCAAGCCAGCGAATTTCAGCCACGGTACCCATGCCGGCGAGGGAGGCGAGCCAGGTCAGGGCCGCCCACGCCATCATGCCGACCAGCACATGGCGCAAGGCGTCGGCGACGCGGTCGACGCGATTCGACTCCACGGACACGCAGAGACGGCCGAGTGCATGCATGCCGCCGACATACAGCAACAGCATGGCCAGCGTCAGGTCGATGCCATGCCTTCGCGCGAACGCTTCAAACGCAACGATGCCGAGCACGACACCGCCGCGCCGCCAGCGCAGCGCGACATACAGCGCGCCGAGCAGCAGCAGGCACTCGTCCAGGCTTTTCCACGGCGCCGAATTCGCCAGCTGCCGTTCGAAAGGGCCGCCTTGCCCGTACAGGGCATGCAGCGGCAGTGTGATGCATGCCACGACCAGCAACCACCACGCGAGCCATCCCAGGCGTACGCGCATGCGCTAGAGGCCCTGGTAGTTCGGTCCGGAGCCGCCTTCCGGCGTCACCCAGGTGATGATCTGGTATGGATCCTTGATGTCGCAGGTCTTGCAATGCACGCAGTTGGCGCTGTTGATCTGCAGGCGCTTGCCTGCGTCGTCCTGCACGATCTCGTAGACACCCGCCGGGCAGAAGCGCTGGCACGGGTTGCCGTATTCGGTCGTGCAACGATCGATGCAGATCGAGGTGTCGGCCACCTTGAGGTGTACCGGCTGGTCTTCGTCGTGTTCGGTGGCGGCGTAGTAGACGCTGGCGAGGCGATCGCGCGGGGCCAGCGTGCGCTCGACGTAGTCCTTCTTCGGCGCCTCATGCTGCCCGAGCTTGTCCAGCGACGACCAGTCGGCATGGTTCTTCAGCGTCCACGGCGACTTGCCGCCGGTGAGCGTCTCCCACGCCGCGTTGATGAGGCCGCGCCACAGGCCCTTGTTGAAGCCGGGGCGGATGTTGCGCACCTTCTTCAGCTCAGCCATCACGGCCGAATCGCGCAGCTTCGCATCCCAGCCGGCCGGGTCCAGCTGCGTCGCCACGAGGTGTTCGGCGGCGAGCATGCCGGATGCCATCGCCTGGTGGGTGCCCTTGATCTTCGGCACGTTAACCAGGCCGGCGGAATCGCCGATCAGGATCGCGCCGGGCATTTCCACTTTCGGCAACGACTGGTACCCGCCCTCGATGATCGCGCGCGCGCCGGCGGACACGATGTTGCCGCCCTCGAGCAGGCCCTTTACGTTCGGGTGGTGCTTGAATTGCTGGAACGCTTCGAACGGCGAGAACGCCGGATCGGGGTAGTCCAGGCCGACCACGAAGCCGACGGCCACGCGGTCGTGGTCCAGGTGATACAGGAAGCTGCCGCCGTAGGTGTCGTTGGCCAGCGGCCAGCCCGCGGTGTGCACCACCTTGCCGGCTTCGGCGCGGCCCGCCGGAAGCTGCCAGAGTTCCTTGATGCCGATGCCGTAGGTCTGCGGGTCGCTCTCCTTGTCCAGGTCGAACTTCTTGATCAGCGTCTTGCTGATATGTCCACGGCAGCCTTCGGCCAGCACGGTGACTTTCGCGCGGATGTCGATGCCTTCGGTGTAGCCGGGCTTGTGCGTGCCGTCACGCGCGATGCCCATGTCGCCGATGCGCACGCCGTTCACGGCGCCGGCCTCGTCGAACAAGGCTTCGGCGGCGGCATAGCCGGGGAACACGTCGACGCCGATGGCCTCGGCCTGCGGTGCCATCCAGGCGCAGAGCGAACCCAGGCTGACGATGACGTTGCCGTGGTTGTTCATCTGCGGCGGCGTCACCGGCAGCTTCGTGCCGGAGGCGTGGTCGCGCAGCAGCCAGAACTCGTCGTGGGTCACCGGCACGCACACGGGCGGTGGCGAGTTACGCCATTCCGGCAACAGGCGATCCAGCGGCGCGGTCTCGATGACGGCGCCGGAGAGGATCTGCGCGCCGATCGTCGACGCCTTTTCGATGACGCAGACGGTCAGCTCAGGATTGAGCTGTTTCGTACGAATCGCGAACGCGAGCCCGGCAGGGCCCGCGCCAACGACGACGAGGTCATATTCCATGGTTTCGCGGTCGGTCATCGCTGGCTCTCGAATCTGGCTGGCTGGATCAGTCAGGCATTGTCCCGTTTCCCTTGGAGCCGGGCAAATCGTCGTTTCAAACGGCACCTTTGCGAACAGGGGCTTGCAACTCTTTCACATAGCGCGTTCATAATCGTCTCCAAGCGCAAGGAGAATCCATGAATACGATGCCGCCCGTCTCCCCTACGGACATGCGCCGCGCCACGTTGCTACAGATCATGCACTGGCTCGCCATCGGCCGGGCACAGCCCCAGGCCCTGTCGGATGTTTACCAGGACGCCATCGAGCGCCTGAACCCGCAACTCAACGCATATACCGACGTCAGCGTGCCATTGATCCAGGAGCAGGCGCTGGCCGCCGATCGCCGCCGCCGCGATGGCGTGATGGGCCGGCTCGACGGCCTGCCGATCGCGATCAAGGACAACTTCGACGTCGCCGGCGTACCGACCCGCGCCGGCATGCGGCGGCGCACCGTTATTCCGCAGGAAGACGCCCATGCCGTGGCGCGCCTGCGTGCGTCAGGCGCTGTCTTGCTTGGCAAAACGAACATGGACGAGGGCGCGCTCGGGCTCGCCACGAATAATCCGTTCCATGGCGCAACGCACAATCCGCATCGCCTGGGCTACACCGCGGGTGGATCGTCCGGTGGTGCGGCCGCTGCCGTTGCCGCGGGCCTGGCCGTGGCGGCCATCGGCTCGGATACGCTGGGTTCGATCCGGGTACCGGCGAGCTACTGCGGGGTATACGCGCTGAAACCGACCCACGGCGAAATCTCCGCGCGCGGCCTGGTGCCCGCCGCACGGCGCCTGGACGCGGTGGGCCTGCTGGCGCGTGGCGTCGATGACCTGACCGTCCTGCTGCAGACGCTGGCGGGGTACGACGCCGACGACGCGCGCTCGCGCCGGCGCCGCGTCGCGTTCTCGCCGCCGGACTGGGAGCCGGGCAACCTGCGTGCCGGTTTCCTGCCCGACCTCGCCGCCGTGGGCGTCGAGCAGGATGTCATCCATGTCTTCGAGGAAGCCCTGTCGAAACTCACCGGTGAACTGGGTGAACGTCGCACGGTGGATTTCTCCGACTGGGATTTCGCGCGGACCCGTCGCGCCGGCCTGCTCCTGATGGAGGCCGAGATGCTGAACACGTTTGCCGACGAACTGGCCGACGAGGCCTATCCGGTGTCGCCGGGGTTCCGCCAGATGGTCGACTTCGCGGCGAAGAAATCCGCGGCGGATTACGTGGCTGCCGACCTGGTTCTGGATGCGGCGACGCTGAAGATGCGCAGGTTGTTCGCCCAGGTCGACGTGCTGGTCTTGCCGACGACGTCGCAGGGGGCGTTCCCGCTCGACCAGCCGGCCCCGGCGTCGCAGGCCGACCTGTGCAGCTTCGCCAGCCTGGCGGGCTGTCCCTCGGTCAGCATCCCGATGGGAACGCTGCGCAACGGCATGCCGATCGGCATGCAGCTGGTCGGTGCACGCGGTTCCGACCTTCGTTTGCTCGAGCTCGCCGCGGTGTGCGCGTCGTCGCTGGACGCCGAGCCCGCCTATCCCGTCGAGCCCCCGCACACATTGTAGGAGCGCGCCTGCGCGCGATGGGAGGTCGCCATGAATGCCATGTGCGACTGGAGGTCGCCATGAATTCTTTCGCGCGCAGGCGCGCTCCTACAGTAGGCCGAGCTTGGCGGCGGGGGCTTTCGCGCGCAGGCGCGCTCCTAAAGTGGATCGAGCCTGGGCCAGGGCCTTTCGCGCGCAGGCGCGCTCCTACACGGGGTTATTTGGCGGCGGTGTAGGTCCAGCCGACCACGTCGCGCGATAGCTTGTCCATCGCCCGGCCGAAGGCCTGCACCACCTGCGGCACTTCCTTCCCGTCGATCGGCTCGCGCACTTCGAAGCGCTGGCTGGCGACGATCTGGTGCTTGCGGGTGGCTGCGAGCATCGCGTCGAAACGAATGACGACCTCGGGCTTCCCGCCGTTGTATTCGGTCTGGAAGGCGGCGAGGTTCCCACCCAGTTCGTAGTCCGCCGCCACGTTGCTGTCGTCCGTGCTCAGCGCCGTGATCCGGGCGCTATCGCGGAAGGCATCGGCCAGCCGGTCGCGGAACAGATGCGGCGAGGTATCGCTCCAGCGGGCGCTGGCATAGACGGTGATCGTGCTGGCGTCGGGCATCACCGCGATGCGCGGGTTATCCAGCGCACGTGCCGCGCTCGGCGTGGCAATGCGCAGGCCCCAGGCCACCGGCGCGATGTTGGCCGGTCGTGCCCCCGCGGCGGCCGGCAACGTATACACGCTCGGCGTTTCGGCCTTGGGCAGGATGGAGCAACCCGCCACGCAGGCGATGACCATGGGAAGGACCAGGCGTGCGCGGATCATGGGGTGAACTCCTTGGTTTTCTCACGGCCGAACAGGTAGCCGCTGGGATTCTCGTCGAGCCGGCGGGTGATCGAACGTAGCGACGACAGCGTATCGCGCAACTCGCGCAGTGCCGGGGCGAGGTCGCCGAGGCTGGCGGCGCCGCCGTTCAGCGCATCGCTGTTGTCGTTGATCAGGCGATCGACCGAGGCCATCGAATGCTCTAGCGAGGCCATCGCACGCTGGGCGCTTTCCAGGGTCGTCTTGCCCTGGCCTTCGATCAGCCCATTGGCGTTGTGGACCAGGTTCTTGCTCTCGGCCAGCGTGTCGTTCGCCTGCTGGGTCGCGATCGCCAGCTGCCTGATCAGCGAGCGGATGTCCTCGCGCTCGTCCGCGATCACGCCGGTGGTCTTGTCCAGGTGGTCGAGCGTGCGTTCGATGCGGTGCACGTTGTCGGGCGATAACAATTCGCTGGCCCGCGCCGCCGCCTGGTTGATATTGGTGATCAGGTCTTCGCCGTTGGAGAGCAGCTTCGCCAGTGGCGAGGTGTCCGCGTTGATGATCGGCACTTCGCCGTCATGTCCCACCAGCAGGGCGCTGCCGGGCGAGCCGCCAGACAACTGGATGATCGCCACGCCGGTGACGCCGGTCAGCGCGAGCTTGGCATGGGTGTCCTGGCGTAGGGGCGTATCGCCACTGACACGGATCCTCGCGAGCACGCGGCGCGGATCCTGCGGGTCCAGGCGCAGCTGGGTCACGTCACCCAGGCGGATGCCGTTGTACTGCACGGCGGAGCCGCGAGAGAGGCCGGTCACCGCTTCGTTGAACACCACGTCGTAGTAGTTCCACTCCTGGTCGGAATGGGCCTTGGCCAGCCAGACACCGAAGAGCAGGCCACCGATCACGATGATGACGGTGAACAACCCGATCAGGATGTGGTGCGCGCGAGTTTCCATGGTTCTAGTCCTTGCCTTGGCTGGCGGCGAAGGTGGCCGCGCGACCGCGCGGTCCGTTGAAATAGGCCTGCACCCAGGGGTCGTCCGTGCGTGCGACTTCCCTGATCGGCCCGACCGCGAGGACGCGGCGCTGGGACAGCACCGCCACGCGATCGCAGGTGGAGTACAGCGTGTCGAGATCGTGGGTGACCAGGAACACGGTAAGCCCGAGCGCATCGCGCAGGGTGACGATGAGGCTGTCGAACGCGGCGGCACTGATCGGATCGAGGCCGGCGGTCGGCTCGTCGAGGAAGAGGATTTCCGGATCGAGGGCGAGCGCACGGGCGAGTGCGGCGCGCTTGATCATGCCGCCGGACAGTTCCGATGGCCACTTGCGTCCCGCGTCCACGGGCAGGCCGGAAAGCGCCAGCTTCACGCCGGCGAGGCGATTGGCATCGGTGCGGTCCAGCCCGGCATGCTCGACCAGCGGCAGCGCGACGTTCTCGGCGACCGTCAGCGAGGAAAACAGCGCGCCGCTCTGGAACAGCACGCCGAAGCGGCGCTCCACCAGCGAGCGCTGCTCGTCGGCCAGGGCCAGCAGGTCCTGGCCGAACACGCGCACTTCGCCCGCCACCGGCCGGACCAACCCGATGATGGTGCGCAGCAGGACCGATTTACCCGTGCCCGAACCGCCGACGATGCCGATGATCTCGCCACGGCGCACGTCGAGGTCGAGGTTTTCATGCACGGTCTGCGTGCCGAAGCGATTGAGCAACCCGCGCACCTCGATGACGGTGTCGGCGGCGGGCGCGGCGGTCGGCTGGGCGTTCACCAGCCCATCTCCATATAGAAGAGGGCGGCGGTGGCATCGAGCAGGATCACGATGAAGATCGACTGCACCACCGCCGAGGTGGTGTGCTCGCCGACCGACTGCGCGCTGCCGGACACCTTGAAACCCTCCATGCAGCCGATCACCGAAATCATGAAGGCGAACACCGGCGCCTTGGCGATGCCGACCAGGAACTGGCGCAGCGACATGTCGTCTTGAAACATCGACAGGAACATCGACGGGGACATCTTCAGCACCGCCAGGCACACCGCGCCACCGCCGACGATGCCGGCGATCATGGCGACGAAGGTGAGCAAGGGAAGGGCGATCAGCAGGGCGAGCACGCGCGGCAGGACCAGCAGCTCCACCGGATCCAGGCCGAGCGTGCGGATCGCGTCGATTTCTTCGCGCGCCTTCATCGAACCGATCTGCGCGGTGAAGGCGCTGGCCGTGCGGCCCGCGAGCAGGATCGCTGTGAGCAAGACGCCGAACTCGCGCAGGAAGGCGAAGCCGATCAGGTCGACGGTGAACACGCTGGCGCCGTAGGCGGCCAGAGCCGTGGAACCGAGGAAGGCGACCACCGCGCCGACCATGAACGACAGCAACGCGAGGATCGGCACCGCATCCAGCCCGGTCTGTTCCAGGTGCGACACCAGCGAGGTGACGCGCCAGCGCGACGGGCGCCAGGCGGTCCGGGCGAAGCCCTGCAGGGTGATGCCAATGAAGCCGAGCAACTTCAGCGTCTGCTTCCAGGTCGACGCCATGGCTGCGCCGATCCGTTCGAGCATCACCACGAAGCCCGCATCGCGCTTGCGCCGGACACCCTTGCAGTAGGTGTCGATGGCGTCGCCGACAGTCTTCAGCAGGGCGCGCCGGGCGGCCGGCAGGGATTCATCCTGGGCAAGGGCCTGGGTGCGCGAGCTGCCCAGTAGTTCGGCGATGACGAAGGCGCCCGAGGTATCCATGGTGGCCACGTCGTGGACGTCCACGCCGACATCCGCGCCGATCGACCCGGCCAGTTCGTTGGCCCGTTGCTGTAGCACCGTGTAGTGGGACAGCGTCCAGTCGCCGCGCAGGACGAGGCGCGCGCCGCCTGCGTCGCGGGTGAGGGTGACCGAGCCGGGCAGGGAGGGGGCGGACATGGCCGAAGGCTAGCAGGAACATGTTGCACCGCGCTTGGACTTGGCTGTCCGTGCCGGGATAATGCCGGGCTACCCACCCCCCCGCGCGACCCCACCCCATCCTTACGCAGGACAGAAGGCCAGCCCATGACCGACAAGACCGAACTCAACGCCACCCACCGCGAACTCGGTGCCCGCATGGTCGACTTCGGCGGCTGGGACATGCCCATCGCCTACGGCTCGCAGATCGAAGAGCACCACGCCGTGCGCAAGGACGCCGGGATGTTCGACGTCTCGCACATGACCGTCGTCGACCTGACCGGCCCGTCCACCCGCGACTTCCTGCGCAAGCTGGTCGCCAACAACGTGGACAAGCTGGCCAAGCCCGGCAAGGCGCTCTACACCTGCATGCTCGACGAGAACGGCGGCGTGATCGACGACCTGATCGTCTACTTCCTGCGCGAGGATTTCTTCCGCCTGGTCGTGAACGCAGCCACTCGCGAAAAGGACCTGGCCTGGATCGGCAAGCAGGCGGCGGCCTTCGGCGTCAGCGTCCGCGAGCGGCCGGAATTCGGCATGATCGCCGTGCAGGGTCCGAACGCACGCGAGAAGCTGATCGGCCTGCTCCCCGCCGACGCGCAGGAAAAGGCGCGCAAGCTCGGCAAGTTCGCCGCGATCGAAACCGAAGGCCCGGGTGGCATGCCGCTGTTCCTGGCGCGCACGGGTTACACCGGCGAAGACGGCTTCGAAGTCGTCGTGCCGAATAGCCGCGTCGTGGAACTCTGGAACCACCTCAAGGACGCCGGCGTCGCACCGGCCGGCCTGGGTGCACGCGACACCCTTCGCCTGGAAGCGGGCATGAATCTCTACGGCCAGGACATGGACGAAACCGTGTCGCCGTGGGAAGCCGCGCTGGCCTGGACGATCTCGCTCGACGAGGGCCGCGACTTCATCGGCCGTGCCGCGCTGGAGCAGCACAAGGCCGATGGCGTGAAGCGCGTCATGGTCGGCCTGGTGATGGACGACAAGGGCGTGCTCCGCCATGGCCAGAAGGTGCTGACGGCGAATGGCGAGGGCGAAATCCTTTCCGGTGGTTTCGCCCCGACCCTGGGCAAGTCCATCGCGTTCGCGCGCATCCCGGCCGGCGAGCCGGGCGAGGTCCGCGTGGACATCCGCGGCCGCGAGATCCCCGTCCGCGTGGTCAGGTTCCCGTTCGTCCGCGACGGCAAGCCGATGGAAGGCATCGCCGGCTGATCCTTACGTATATATAGGTGTGCGGTAGTGGTGCTTCCGCACCGCGCACGGATCGGTACAATCTGGTGGTCACCACCGTCCAACCCATTGCGAGGCAAGCCCCCCATGAGCAGCGAAATCCCCGGCGATCTGTATTTCCTGAAGTCCCACGAGTGGGTGCGCATCAACGACGACGGCACCGCCACCGTCGGCATTTCCCAGCACGCACAGGAAGCGCTGGGCGACCTGGTCTACGTCGAGCTGCCGGAAGTGGGTAGCGACGTGGAAGCGGGCGAGGGCAAGGGCGTCGCCGTGGTGGAATCGGTGAAGGCCGCGTCCGACATCTATTCGCCGGTCTCGGGCGAAGTCGTCGAGGTGAACGAGAAACTCTCCGACGCGCCGGAAACGATCAATGCCGATGCCTACGGCGATGGCTGGATCTTCAAGATCAAGTACACCAACCGGAGCGAAGTCGACGACCTGCTCGGTCCGGATGACTACGCCGAACTGATCGAAAACGAAGATCACTGACGGTCGCCCAAATCGTTCGAACCTGGTGCCGGTCGTCCTCGACCGGCATTTTTTTGTCCGCGACGACCCTTTCCGGAAAATTTTTTTCGCCGTCAGTTGAGTTCCGTTCATCCCCGCGGACACCCCTCGCGGGCGTTCGCCGGCACGCCGCGCGAGGTCGGGACGACGACACGCATCGGCATACCGAAAATCCGAATGCGTTCAGGAAATGCCTTTATTTAAGGTGTTTTTTGAATGGGTCGAATGGAGTGCGTGATTCGCGGAGTGATCGAATTAACGGAATGGCGTGGTCGAAAAACCGGCGTCGGTTATCTCGACGGACCGCCGGGTCGCATGTGATGTATCCGCAACGTCTTCAATTTAGAGCCAAAATTTATTGACAGCGGATTTGTTCAGGAATAGCTTTTGCGTCAATTGACGGGGAACCCGGGAATGGAAACTGAGAAATTCATCCGGCCGTATGTGGAGCACGGTTCAAAAGCGGGAGCGGTACGCAAGATCACGGTATCGATTCCGCTGCATGTGCTCCGCCTGCTTTCCGATGAACGCACCCGCCGACAGGTGAACAATTTAAGGCACGCGACGAACAGCGATTTGCTGGTTGAAGCGTTCCTGCATGCTTTTACTGGGCAACCACTGCCAACTGATGAGGAGCTGAGACGAACCATGGCCACTGCCAAGAAAGCCACTGCCAAGAAGTCGGCCGCCAAAAAGGCGACCAAGAAGTCCACCGTGAAGAAGACCGCCGCCCGCAAGGCGCCGGCCAAGAAGACTGCACGCAAGTCGCCGGCCCGTAAGGTCGCGGCGAAGAAGACCGCCCGCAAGGCTGCGGTAAAGAAGACCGCCCGTAAGTCGCCGGCCCGTAAGGTTGCCGCGAAGAAGGCGGTGAAGAAGGCTGTCCGTAAGGCACCGGCGAAGAAGGTCGCTGCCAAGAAGACTGCCCGCAAGGCTGCTCCGCGCAAGGCCGCCTCGAAGAAGGTCGCCGCTGCGAAGGTTGTTCGCGCAACCAAGGCTGCCAAGGCCCCCAAGGCCGTGAAGGCACCGAAGGCTGCCAAGGCACCGAAGGCACCGAAGGCGTAAGCCAGGCTTTACCTTCCAATAAGAAAGCTGTTTGCGAATTAGCTCCCCGCGGTGCCCAGCGCGGGGAGCCACTTCGAAACTTGACCCCGGTCCTGCCGGGGTTATTCATTTCTGGAAAAGCTCCTAGACCGGCAGGCTGGATTCACGCCTCCAATGCGGTTACCTTTCAGCCACGCGCTGCGTAGGGACGGGGGGTCCCACGCGTAAGCCATCAGGGGGCGCGCGTTCTTTCGGAGTCCGGTCCCACCGCCATGGATACTCGCCATCGAATCCCGGTGAGCCGCCGCATGCGCGGCGCCATCAATCCCGTCACTCTCGCCGTCCTCGCCATCGTGGTCGTACTCGGCGTGGCTGCGTATTTTCTTATCATCAAGCCGTACCGCGACGCTAACGGCGACCTCGCCCAGGCGGCCGCCACCGCGCCGAAGCAGGGCGCGTCGCATGAAGCGCCGCCGGCCAACGTCGACGCCCTGAGCACCGACCAGCTGCTCGCCGAGGCCCGCAAGGCCATGAACGAACAGCGCCTGGTCGCACCGGCCGGCAACAACGCCTTCGAGTTCTACATGAAGGTGCTGCAGAAGCAGCCAGGCAACGCCGTCGCCGCCGACGCCCTGCGCGAAACGTTCTCCTACGGCGCAGCCGCCACGGAGCAGACGATCAACAGCCGCGACTTCAACGAAGCGCAGCGCGAGATCGACCTGCTGGCCAAGGCTGACCCGGCCAATTACACGCTGACCATCCTGCGCTCGAAGCTGGATGCCCAGCGCAAGACGCTGGATCGCGAGCAGCAGCAGGCACAGGACGCACAGAAGGCCCAGCTGGCCCAGCAGGGTGCCGCGGCGAAGGCCCAGGCCGAGCAGCAGGCCGCTGCCGTGGCGGCGGCTGCCGAAGCGCAGCG
Organism: Bacillus sp. NP157; assembly: GCA_018889975.1. Classification (NCBI taxonomy): domain Bacteria; kingdom Bacillati; phylum Bacillota; class Bacilli; order Caryophanales; family Bacillaceae; genus Bacillus; species Bacillus sp. NP157. The sequence goes on along the minus strand of CP076546.1, from coordinate 2,851,570 downwards.
CCAGCAGGCGGCGCGTGAGCAGGCCGCGCGCGTCGCCCAGCAGCCGGCGGCACAGCCGCAGGCCGCGCCGCGTACGCCGCCGCCGGTGGCGCGTACGCCGGACTCCGAAGCGATTACCGAGGCCGTGCTGGTCCGCCAGGTCAATCCGCGCTACCCGACGGCCGCCATGCGCGCGAACCAGGAAGGCTGGGTCGACGTGGAACTGACCGTGGGCGCCGATGGCTCGGTGAGCAATGTGAACGTGGTGGACGCCCAGCCCAAGCACGTCTTCGACCGCTCCGCGATCGACGCCGTCAGCCGCTGGGAATTCAAGCCGGCCATGCGCAATGGCGAACCCATGATCACCACCCTCCGCCGCCGCCTCCAGTTCAACCTCGGCCGCTAATTCGCGATACCCCTCCCCTGTAGGAGCGCACCCGTGCGCGACCACGAATTGCGATAACCGCAAATAACCAGGGATAAAAAAAGGCCGGCGATTCGTTACCGAACCGCCGGCCTTTTTTTAATGTGGCCGATCACACCACCCGCATGCGCCGCAAATACCCCGCGGCCACTCCCCAGCGATTACTTCTTCTTCTTTTTCACCACGGCGGCCTTTTTCTTTGCCGGCGCAGCCGCCGCCTTCTTCCTGGCCGGCGCCGCCTTCGCCGCCGGTGCCGTATGCACGCTGCCTTCCACCCCCGCCCAATCCTGGTGCGGCAGGCCCAGCAGGTCATCGAACACCATCGGCATCAGGCCGGCGGGAATCGGCGCGGCCGCATTCCACATCGTCACCACGCCCGCGTGGTATTTCGGGAAGAAGCCGATCATCGTGCGGTAACCCGACACGGCGCCTGCGTGGTAGACGAGGTCTTCGTTGGCGTAGGTGAAGACGCGCCAGCCCAGCGCATAGTGCGCGTCGGTCACCCGGGCGCGCCGCCAGGGCAGGGAATGCTCTTCGGAAGGCGTGGGTACGCCCGGGGCATGCAGCACGTCCAGCAGCGGCGTGGGCAGCACGTCGGGGCGACCGCCCATCTGCGCCATCAGCCACTGCTCCATGTCGCGCAGGCTGGCATTGACACCGGCTGCCGGGGCGACGCGGTAGTAACTGTCGTTGGGCTCGTACGGCACCCAGTTATGCGGGCTGCCACGATGCGGGCGCGCCCAGCTCTTGCTGGCTTCCAGGGCGTCACGGCCATAGCTGGCGGTGGTCATGCCCAGCGGCGCGAAAATACGCCGTTCCACCTGGCGGAAGAAATAATCGCCGGTGGTGGCGTAGATCACGTCGCCGATCATGCTGAAGGCGACGTTCTGGTAGCCATAGCAGGCCCCGACCTTGCACGAGAGGTCGACCTCGTCGAGCTTGCGCACCAGCTCCTCGTAGGGGGCATCCGCCTCGAGCATCGCGTCGTAGGTGTTCCGCGGCAGCCCGAGGCGCTGGCCGAGGATGTCGCGCACGGTCGCCTGTTGGGCGGCCTGCATGTCCTTCAGCTTGAAGTAGGGCAGGGTGTCGACCAGCTTGGTATCCCAGCTGAGGAAGCCGTTCTTCACCAGCACCGCGGTGACGCCGGTGGCGAAGGCCTTGGACAGCGAGGCCAGGCGGAACACCGTCTCCGGCGTCGCCGGCTCCTTGGTCTTCGCGTTGGCATAGCCGATGGCGCGCTCATAGACGACCTTGTCGTCCACGATCACCGCGGTGACGATGGCAGGCGCGGCGTCACGGGCTTCCGCGGAATCCAGCCAGCGTTTGTAATCTTCGATGGTTTGCTTGACCCGCTCGGCGGGAATCTTCGCCGACTCAGGGTCCACGTGGACGACGGGCGGCCTGGGGGGCGGCGCGGCGAAGGCGGACGGGGCGGCAAGGGCGGCGGCAAGCGCGCAGGCAAGCAGGGAGGTGGGACGAAACGGCATGCGGTTCTCGCGGCTTGGTGGATCGTACTGCTAAACGACGTCCCTTCCATTGTCGTGCACTTGCCCCGCATCTACAACGTAAGGATGGGGCGCGCCGTCAGGTCTGATAGGCTTGCGTCGACACCACAGGAAACGCCGGCCACCGTGAACGCAAGCCGACCCGCCGTGGGCGAGGGCACGACCCTCGCGTTGTCGGTCATCGCGTTTTTTTTCGTGATGACCTCCTATTACGTGCTGCGCCCCGTCCGCGACCAGCTGGTGGGCGCCGCGGGTGCCTCGTCGCTGCCCGCTTTCTACGCCATCGTGTTCGTCGTGATGCTGGTGCTGACCCCCGTGTTCGGCTGGCTGGTGGCACGCTTTCCGCGCAAGCGCGTGGTCGGCGTCAGCTACCTGTTCTTCATCGCATGCCTGGTCGGCTTCGTGCCGGCGTTCGTGGCGCAGGACCGGATCGGTGCCGCCAACCTGGGCAAGGTGTTCTTCGTCTGGGTCAGCGTCTTCAACCTGTTCGTCGTCTCGCTGTTCTGGAGCTTCATGGCGGACATCTACCGCAGCCGGAAGGCGCGGTTGGTGTTCCCGTTCATCGCCTTTGGCGGCATGGGCGGCGCGCTGCTCGGGCCGCTGGTGACGCGCCTGCTGGTTGAGCGGGTCGGCGTGCCAGCCATGCTGGTGATCTCGGCGGTTGGCCTGCTGGCCGCACTGGGTGCCCTGCTCGCGCTGTCGGCCCGTCCGGGCGACGACGCGGCGTCATCCGGGGAGCCCGTCGGCGGATCGATCCTGGAAGGAGCGAAGTCGGCCCTGTCACAGCCGTTCCTGCGCTACATGACGGTGCTGATGTTGTTGAGCGACGGCATCGCCACCCTGGCCTATGCCCTCGTCGCCGATTACGCGAAGCTGCATTTCGTCGACAACGCGGCGCGCACCGCCTTCTACGCCGATCTCGACCTCTGGGTGAACGGCATGGGCGCGCTGCTGCAGCTGACCCTCACGCCGCTGGTCCTGCGCGGCCTGGGCACCACCTGGGCGATGGTGCTTCCCGCCCTCGCCAACTTCGTGCTGCTGGGCATGCTGGCCACGTTCGGCGCGGTCGATTTCGCCGTGTTCGGCCACGCCTTGCCGCTGGTCGCGCTGGTGATGGTCGGCAGTCGCGCGATGACCTACGGCATGACCAAGCCGGCCTCGGATTCGCTTTACACGCGGATGCCGCGCGAGGCGCGCTACAAGGGCAAGAACTTCATCGAGACGGCCGTATGGCGCTTCGGCGACCTCGTGGTCACCACGTCGCTCAGCGCGGCACGCAGCGCTGGCGTGGGCATCGCCACCATCGGCCTGGTCTGCGCCGGGCTGGCCGCGCTGGCCACGGAAATCGCACGCCGCGCGGCGACCTCACCCGACCTCCTGCCGGAGCAGGATGACGACTAGCTGGTGATGTAGCTCTCCAGCTGGTTGATCGTTTCCTTCTGCTCGCTGATCGTCGCCTTGACCAGGTCGCCGATCGACACCATGCCCACTACACGGCTGCCGTCCAGTACCGGCAGGTGGCGCAGGTGGCCGTCGGTGCACAGGCGCATGCACTCGTCGACCGTGGCGCTGGTCGCGACGGTGACGACGCTCGCCGTCATGATGTCGGCGACGGGCGTGTCGCGCGACGAACGGTCTTTCAGGATCACCTTGCGGGCGTAGTCGCGCTCGGAAACGATCCCGACCAGCTCGCTGCCCTTCATGACCACGAGCGCTCCGACGTTCTTGGCGGCCATCTGGCGCACGGCGTCGATGACCGGCGCGTCGGGCGCCACCGCGAAGACCTCCTTGCCTTTCGCTTCCAGGAGATGCTTGACCTGCTGCATGCTCGACTCCCCGGACGGGCGCGGCGGGCATCGCCGCGATCAACCAAGTCTACGCCGGTGCGCGGTCGGCGGGGGTCATGGGCGGGTGAAGGGGCGTGTGTCGCCGCGGCGATCTTCGACGTAGTAAAGCGGGCGCTGCTTGCTCTCGGCGTAGTTCCGGCCGACGTATTCGCCGATCACCCCGAGCGCCAGCAACTGGATGCCGCCAAGGAACAGGATGACCACCATCAGGGTCGGGTAGCCGCGCACGGGATCGCCCCAGGCGAGTGCCTTCACGATCACCCACAGGCCGTAGAGAAACGCGACGAACGCGGTGGAAAGGCCGACCCAGGTGGCCATCCTGAGCGGGGCCACGGAGAACGAGGTGATGCCCTCGATCGCCAGGTTGGTCAGCCGCCAATAGTTCCACTTGGTGTCGCCGGCCGCGCGTGCGTCACGGTGGTAGAGCACCGATACCTGCCGGTAACCCACCCAGGCGAAAAGGCCCTTCATGAAGCGCTGGCGTTCGCGCAGCTCGCGCAAGGCGTCCACGGCCCGTCGCGACAGCAGGCGGAAGTCGCCGGTGTCGCGCGGCATGGGCGTGTCCGACAGGCGATCCATCAGCCGGTAGAACGCCGACGACGTGAATTTTTTCAGGCGCGTCTCGCCGGCACGGTCGGCACGCGTCGCGTAGACCACGTCGTTGCCCTCGCGCCAGCGTGCGACCAGTTCGGGGATGAGCTCGGGCGGATCCTGCAGGTCGGCATCGATCACCACCACGGCATCGGCATCGGCGGCGTCGAGTCCCGCTGTCAGCGCGGCTTCCTTGCCGAAGTTGCGTGAGAGGCGCAGGCCGACCACGCGGGGATCCGTGCCTGCGAGGCGGTCGATGATTGCCCAGGTGTCATCCGCGCTGCCGTCGTCTACGTAGATGATGCGCGCGCTGGCTTCGATCGCTTCCAGCACGGTGGTGACGCGTGCGTGGAAGTGCTCCAGCACCGCGGTTTCGTTGTAGGCCGGGACGACCACGTCGAGTGAAAACGGCATCGTTGCGTTCATCGGACGCGCCCTGCCGCCGGCGCAGGCCGGGTGAGGTACGCCGGACCACCGAGCTGGCCCATCTGCTGTTCGATCCAGGCCGTGCGACGCATCACGTAGGCGCTGGGCGCGTCGACCCGGAACCGCCGCGGATTCGGCAGGACGGCCGCAAGGCGTGCCGCCTGCGCGGGAGCGAGCCGCGCCGGGGATGCGTGGAAGAACGTGTCGCTGGCTGCGCCGACACCGTAGACGCCGTCGCCGAGCTCGACGATGTTCATGTAGACCTCGAGGATGCGCTGCTTCGGCCACGTGGCCTCGAGCAGGACCGTGAAATATGCTTCCAGGCCCTTGCGGACGAAGCTGCGGCCGTTCCACAGGAACAGGTTCTTCGCCGTCTGCTGGCTGATCGTGCTGGCGCCACGCAGGCGCTTGCCGTCGTCCGCCGCGTCGATGGCATCCTGGATCGCGTCGACGTCGAAGCCATGGTGGTACGGAAATTTCTGGTCTTCACCAGCCACCATCGCGATGCCGACCTGCGGTGAGATGGCGTCCCACGGCACCCAGCGATGCCTGAGCGTGAAGCCTTTTTCGCCCTCGACCGCCGCTTCCACGCGGCGCTCCATCATCGTGGCGCTGGTCCATGGCGGTACGAAGCGAAAGATGAACACGACCAGCCACGACAGGGCGAGCCAGGCGATGGCGAGCGTCGCGACGACGCGGAGGATGCGGCGCGGCAGTGAGCGGGGCGTCGTTGGCATGGCGGCGCGCTGGCGAAGGATGGCGCAGTATAAGGGGCATTGGCGCCGGGCTTGTCGCCCCGGCCGCGCGCCCCCATCTTCCGTCGGATCACCAGGAGACCCATCGTGACCGATTCCCTTGTCGAAACCCTCGTTTCCGACGACGTGCTGCACCGCTTCATGCTCGAGAAAGCGGGCGTGCGCGGCGTGTTCGTGCGGCTGGGCCAGAGCTGGCGCGATATCGCCTCACGCGTGGATTATCCGGCGGGCCTGCACGACACGCTGGGCCAGGCGATGGCGGCCAGTGCGCTGCTTACCGGCAACATCAAGTTCGAAGGCGCCTTGTCGCTCGAGTTCAAGAGCCAGGGTGCGGTGCGCCTGCTGTTCGCCGAGTGCACCGACCAGGGTCGTATCCGTGGCCTTGCGCGATTCGACCCCGAGGCCGTGGGCGACAGCGTCAACCTCAGCGACCTCGACGACGCCATGCTGGCGATCACCGTCGGCCACGTCGACAAGGGTCGCTACCAGGGCGTGGTCGACCTGGGCGGCACGGAATCGATCAGCGCCGCGCTGGAAGGGTATTTCGAGCGCTCAGAGCAGCTTCCCGCACGCATCCTCCTCGCCGCCGACGGTGAGCATGCCGTGGGACTCATGCTGCAGCCGGTGCCGGGCGAAGGTGGCCACGATGCCGCCGAAGCCGATGACGACGCATGGGAGCGCGTGGGCATGCTGACCAGCACGCTGGGCGCCAAGGAAATGCTGGGGACGCCGCCGGAGCAGTTGCTCTACCGGCTGTATCACGAAGAGTCCGTGCGCCTGTACGAGCCGCGTTCGCTGGCCTTCGGCTGCACCTGTTCGCGCGAGCGCGTGGAAGGGATGCTGCGGGCGCTCGGCCGCGACGAAGTGGAGGCGACGCTGGAAGACCGTAACGGCGAGATCGAGGTGATCTGCGAGTTCTGCGCGACCCGTTACGTTTTCGATGCCGTGGACGCGGAACAACTACTCACCCAGGCCGACGCCGCCCCCCCGTCCCCCTCCACCCTCCAGTAGGAGCGCGCCTGCGCGCGATCCCCGGTAGCGACTACCTATCTAGCTATCAACCCGCCGCTTAAAAAAATCCAACCCACCCAGCGCCGGGCCACCCACCCCAATCGCCCCTCACGCATCCAGCGAAAGCGGTGCCCCCAGCCACTTGCTGGCCGGCGCCGGCTGGGCGAACAGGAAGCCCTGGCCAAAGCGACAACCGATGCGCTGCAACGCACGCATCTGCGTTTCCGTCTCGATGCCTTCGGCGATGACCTGCATGCGCAGCGAGTCGGCAAGCGCCTGGATAGCGCGAACCACGGCGGTGCTGTGGCCTTCGACGTCCTCGGCCGGCAGTTCGATGATGAACGAACGGTCGATCTTCAGCGTTTCGATCGGGTACTGGTGCAGGTAGCTCAGCGACGAGTAACCCGTGCCGAAGTCGTCGAGCGCGATGCCGACGCCATGGTTGCGCAGGTTCTCGAGGATGCGTTTCACCTGCGCCGGGTTTTCCAGCAGCGCGCGCTCGGTCACTTCCACGCGGATGCAGCGGGCGGGCACTTCGTGTTCGGCGAACAGGTCGAGCAGGCGCTGGTCGAGGTTGGGCGAGCGGAAGTGGCTGCCCGAGACATTGATGCTGATGAACCCCTCGTCGCGGGTCAGGGCACGTGCCTGTCGCGCCACCTGTTCGAAGATCTGCCAGTCGATGGCCTCGGCGCAGCCCGTATCTTCGGCCACGGCGAGGAACTCGCCCGGCGGCAACAGGCCGCGCTCAGGATGCCGCCAGCGTAGCAAGGCCTCGTAGCCCACCACGCGCGGTCCTTCCAGTTCCACGATCGGCTGGAAGAACGGTACGAATTCGTTGCGCGCGATCGCGCGGCGCAGGTCGCCTTCCAGTTCTAGCAGGAGCAGGGCTTCGCGACGCAGGCGGTCGTCGAACACCGCCGCACGGTGGCGACCTTCGGCCTTGGCGCGATACATCGCCGAATCGGCGTCGCGCAGAAGTTCTTCCGGACGGGTGTAGTCCAGGGTCGGCAACGCGATGCCGATCGAGGCTGAGGTGAAGATTTCCTTCGCACCCAGGCGGAACGGCGTCTGCAACTGGGCAATGATCCGCTCGGCGATGTGCGTGGCGGCCTGCGGGTCGGTGATGCCTTCCACCAGCACGGCGAACTCGTCACCGCCCAGGCGTGCCACCACGTCGCGGGTCTTCAGGCAGGCGCGGACGCGACCGCCGACCTGGAACAACAGGTCGTCGCCGACCAGGTGGCCGACCGAATCGTTGATGACCTTGAAGCGATCGAGGTCGATGAACAGCACCGCGAACAGGTCCGTCGGATTCTCGCGGTAATGGTTCAGTGCCTGCTCGAGGCGCTGCAGCAGCAGCGTGCGGTTGGGCAGGCCGGTAAGCGAATCGTGCAGGGTTTCGTATTTCAGCCGGCGTTCGACGCGCTCGCGTTCGGCGATCTGCTCGCGCAGGTCGCGGTTGGCGAGGGCCAGCGCGCGGGTGCGTTCGGTGACGCGGCGCTCGAGGCTGGCGTAGGCCTGCTTCAGCGACTCGGTGGTATATTTGCGCTGCAGTGCGTTGGCGATGTGGTAGCTCACGAAGGTGAGCAGTTCCTGGTCGCGCGCGCTGTAGGTGTGCTCCGGCGTGTAGCTCTGCACGGCCAGCACGCCCATCGATTTCTCGTTCCAGATGAGCGGGACGCCAAGCCAGTGCAGCGACCGCGCGCCGCTGGTGGAGAGCACCAGGTCGCGGTTCAGGCGGTCGATTTCCTCGCGGTCGGCCAGCAACGCCTTGCCGTTGCGCAATACAAACTCGGTAAGGCCGCGGCCAAGCTCGCGCGGTTCGCGCACGCCGTCCAGTTCGTCCACCGAATACGGGAAGGTAAGCTTGTTCTGGTCTTCGGAAAGCAGTGCGATATAGAAGTTGCGCGCGTAGAGCAGGCCACCGATGACGCGATGCACGGCGGCGTAGAAGTTCTCGATGCTGTCCGACGTGTTGGCGAGCTCGGCGATGCGAAACAGCGCCGCCTGCAGGCGTTCGCCGCGCTGGCGCTGCAGCACCTGCTGGCGCAGGACGCGGTTGGCTTCGCGCAGGGCGGCGGTGCGCGTGGTCACCCGGCGCTCCAGCTCCTCGTGGGCCTGGCGGCGCTCAAGCGCGGTCTGCACGTGCTGTGCCACGTAGGTGAGCAGTTCACGATCGTTTTGCGTGTAGCGGGTATCCGGGCGGTAGCTCTGCACGACCAGGGCACCGACCACGTCGTCGGCACGCTTCATCGGCACGCCGAGCCAGTCGTCGCTGGGCGGTCCGATCGGGACGCGCGGGCCGGGCAGGTTCTTTTCCAGGTCGGTGCTGGCACCCATCATCGACTTGCCGCTCTTGAGCACATGCCAGGTCAGCGTGTTCTCAATGGCTTCGATCGGGCGGATGCCGTCGGGATCCGGGATATCCGGATCCACCGAATCGACGAAGTAGGGGAAGCGCACCGTACGGTTCTGCGAGTCGTACAGCACGATGAAGAAATTCTCGGCGTACATGAGGCTGCCCACGATGCCGTGCAGGGCGCTCATCATGTCGTTCATGTTGTGCTCGGCGCCCGCCTGCTCGGCGATGGCGTAGAGCGCACGCTGCAGCCGTTCGGCCAGCGCGAGGCGCGAGATCGCCTCGTAGAGGTTTGCCGTTTCGGCGAGCTGGCGCAGGCGGGCCGCGGCGAGGCGACCCAGCCAGCCGATCATGTCGGCCCAGCCGGCGCTGTCCTGCTCGGTGGTGTGCAACTCGAGGGTGCGTTCGGTCTGGGGATCGCTGCCCAGGTCCACGACGACATGGCCACGCGCCGGCTCGGCCGTCGCCTCGCGCCAGGCGGTGTGCGCCTCGGGCAGGAGGCAGCGGGCGAAGGCTTCGCATTCGCCGCGCACGCTTTCGGCGTCGGCCGCGCGCAGGAGGCGCTCCACGGCGTCGTGCAGCGGCTCCACCTCGGCCGGACCGGGAGCCTGCAAAGCGGGGCTTTGTGATGGAGCGATGGTCATCGCCAACGTGGTTTCCGGTCGTGGTCGGATCAGTCTATATGCGTTCAAGGCGGGGCGCGACGGGCGCGGCTCCGCCAGTCTCATGGCGGCTGATCCGGTGCGCGAAAACTCCCCTTACTGGTCATAAACGGCAGCGCCGTTCTTTTCTTAAGCCGTAGGAATGGGGTGTTAGTAAAAAGTAAAATGGGGTATGCTCATACCTCCCCGCCAAGGCTGGTGCGGGAGGATGGGGAAAGCCAGCCACCTGCCGATACGGTAACCATGCGCAAGTCTCTTCTCGCCACGCTTTTGTTCATGCCGCTCGCCGCGGCAGGACAGGTCGTGCCGGTAGGGGCCGACACCTCGCCCGCCCGTTTGCTGGCTGCGCCGGTCGAAGGCGATGGTGGCCAGGCGGCGGTGACGCTGTGGCGCACGGACGATGGCCGCTCACTCGCCGCGACGACGGACTCCCGGGTCGATCCGACCAGTCCGCTGTCCGTCCGCCCGGTGCAGTCGGGTCCTTTCCTTTCCAGTGGCCTGCAGTACGACCTCGGCCCGCGCGTTTCCGCGCATGCCAGCGTCAGTAACCAGGGCTGGATCAATTCGCTCGAATCCTGCGGCACGCCTGCCGCCGCCGCACGCAGCGGCGATCGTTGCAATGAGCCCGGCACGCCGCCGCGCATCGTCGGCAGCGAAGTGGGTGCGACCTATCGCGGCACGGGTTACAGCATTGGCGTCGGCGTGGGTTCGGCCCGGCCGAATGGCGCCGGTGCGGCGCTGCCGCGCGTGTTGCCTGGCCTGACGACCGCATCCGGCCTGCCGTTCGGTGCGCTGTCGTCGAGCACCGAAGTCAACGCCCACGGTCGCCTCGACCTGGGTGCGCGTAGCGGTATAGACCTCGGTGCCAGCGTCGGTCGCGTCCGCCTCGTTCCGGGCAACCTGCTCGGTCTCGGCGCGGTGGACCAGAAATCGCTCAGCCTCGGCGTCGACCGCGGCCCGATCTACGGCGCCATCACCGGTCGCAGCATGCAGCCGGAAGCCGGTGCGGTGAACGCATTGAACGGTGACCGTCGCTGGAACGCCATCGACCTCGGCGTGACGTGGCGCCTGCCGTGGCGCGGCGAACTGTCGGTCGGTGCGCAGAACGTCTGGTCGTCGAGCACGGCGCCCACCGGTGGCGCGAACATGCCCGAGCCGGATCAGTCGCGTACGCCGTACGTGCAGTATCACCAGGATCTCTGACCGGTAGCCGCCCGCTGGGCGGGCTGTGAGTTGCGCCCGTTACGACTTCCAGCAGCCGAAGGCTGCGACTCGCAGCGAGCGCAGCGAACGACTGCCGCGCCTCTCAGTTACCCGCCCGCCGGATCTTCACGTCGCCGCTGAAGGCTTCGAGATGGATCGTGCCGGCACCGCTGCCGATCGTGGCTTTCAATTCCTTGCCCGGGCCGTCGTCGCCCTTGCTCGGCGTGCCGAAATCGGTGCGCAGGTCGCCGCTGAAGGTAGAGGCTTCGAGCTTCGCGGAGGTGGCGGCGGGCAGGGCGAGTTCGACGTCGCCGCTCATGGAATCCACGGTGATCTTGCCGCCGTCGATGATGCCGCCGTGGATCTGCGTGTCGCCCGACACCGTGCTGAAGTTCGCTTCCTTCCACGGTCCGCCACCGATGGTCATGCGGCCCGAGACGGTCTGCGCTTCCACCTTGTCGGTGATGCCTGGAGCGGTGATGTCGCCCGAGACCGTCTGCAGGTCGGCCTTGCTGGCCTTGCCAGCCAGGTCGATGGTGCCGCTGACCGTCTGCATGCTGATTTCCGGGGAACGGACATTGGCGCGGATGCGGCCGCTGACCGAGTCGACCGAGACCTTGCCGCCGTCCAGGCCATCGATGCTCACCGGCGCGCTGACCACGTTGATGTCGACCTGCACGCCCTTCGGCACGCGCACGTTGAGCACGGTGGGCTGCATCCGTGTGTCATTGCCCCAGCTGAACCAGCTGCCGTTCTTCCCGCCGCCGGTGTCGACGCGGATGTCGATGTTGCCTGCGTCGCCATCGAGTTCGATCGGCCTGGCGCCGTCGCCGAGCGTGCCGGTCACCTGCACCTGGTTCTTGTCCCAGGCGGTGACGGTGACTTCGCCCTTGGTGTTGTCGATGCTGATCTTTGCATTGGGCCGGATGTCTTTCGACAGGTTGATCGGTGTCGAGGCAAACGCCTGACCGATCGACAGCGCCAGCAGTAGGGGAGTGGCATAGAGCATTTTCATGGCATGGATCCTGGCGGGTGTCGCGGTGACTTAGCCGGCTTGCTTGTCAAAGGAGCGGAGACGGTCACGCTGGCGTTCGGTTTTCTGCAGCAGGCGCTGGAGCGCCGGGGACTGCGGTGAATCCTGCATGGCCTGGGTGAGTTCCAGGCGGGCGGCATCGAGTTCCACCGCGGCGCCGGTCAGGCGCGGGTCGGTGGGCTTCCAGTGGGCTGGCGCCTCGGCCACGGCATCGCTGCCACCGGGGGCAAGGCGCAGGCCGATGCCGCCGCTGAGGACGGCGACGCCGGCGATCGCGGCGGCCATGGCCCAGGCGTGGCCACGACGGTGGCGTACGGGGGTGACGGCGGCCGGTCCATCGAGGCGGGCTTCGATCCCCGCCCACAGGTCGCGTGGGGGCGCGACGGGGCGGTTGAGCGAGCGCATCTGGCGCAGGTATTCGAGGTCGTTCATGGCTTTTCTCCCAGCACGCGGCGGAGCAGGCCGCGGGCACGGTGTAACTGCGCTTTCGAGGAACCGACCGCCATGCCGAGTTCGGTGGCGATCTCCTCGTGTTTCCAGCCTTCCACGTCGTGCAGCACGAGGACGGCGCGGGCCCGCGGGGGTAAACCCGAGATGGCCTTTTCCAGCTCGTCGCGCTCGATGGCGCGGACGGGGTTATCGGTGTCGGCGAGGTCGGGCAGGTGTTCGTCGTCGACGATGCTGACCGGGTCGGCGTTGCGGGCGCGTATGGACATCAGCGCCACGTTCACCGCCAGCCGGTAGACCCAGGTGCCGAATGCGCTCTCGAAGCGAAAGCTGTCCAGCTTCTGCCATGCGCGGATGAAGGCTTCCTGGGTCAGGTCCTCGGCGCGGGCGTGGTCGAACCCGGCCAGGCGAAGGATGGCGCCGTAAACGCGGTCGGCATGCTTGCGATAGAGCTTCTCGAACGCCTTGCGATCGCCACCGATCGCGGCGCGCACGATGTCGTCGTCCGACGTCGTGGCGGGCAGCTCAGGCTGCATGAAGGAAGTGGCGGCGAGGCATAGGGCGTTCATCTTGCCAGCTTGGATGCGGGCAAGGGGGAAACGGTTTAAGGGCAGGGATGGGAATCCGGATGGCGAGGCTCTGCGCGCGATGGATGGGCCTGGGGGCTCCATCGCGCGCAGGCGCGCTCCTACATGGGGCGGGGTGGGTCAGGCTACGCGTTCGGCGCGGCGTTCCACGGCGGCTTCCAGTGCCTTGCTGACGCGGGCCCGTTCGGCCTTGAGGCGTTCGGGCATGCGTTCGCCGAAGCCGTCGAGGTACGTGCCGATGGCGTTGAGCTCTTCCACCCAGCCGTCCACGTCCACGCGCAGCAGCTCGTCGACCGTGCCCGGCGCGATCGCCAGGCCGTCGGTATTGAGCTCGCCCCTGGCTGGGACGACGCCGATCGGTGTCTCCTCGCCGCTGGCCTGGCCTTCCACGCGCTGGATCATCCAGTCGAGCACGCGCAGGTTCTCGCCGTAGCCGGGCCACATGAAGCGGCCGTCGGCGTCCTTGCGGAACCAGTTCACGTGGAAGATCCGCGGCAACTTCGCGCCGGGCTTGTCGAACGACAGCCAGTGGGCGAAATAGTCGGCGAAGTTGTAGCCGCAGAACGGCTTCATCGCCATGGAATCCCGGCGCAGCACGCCCACCGCACCCGTCGCGGCGGCGGTCGTCTCCGAACCCATCGCGGCACCGACGAGTACGCCGTGCGCCCAGTCCTTCGCTTCGAAGACGAGCGGCACGAGCGACGGACGACGGCCACCGAAAACGATCGCCGAAATCGGGACGCCGCTCGCATCTTCCGACTCGGGCGCCCAGCTCGGGCACTGCTTTGCCGACACGGTGAAACGCGAGTTCGGATGGGCGGCCGGGCCGTTGGCCGGGTCGAATGCGCACCCCTGCCAGTCGGTGACCGGTGCACCTTCGCCGAGGCCCTCCCACCAGGGGCGGCCGTCCGCGGTCACGGCCGTGTTGGTGAAGATCGCATCATGGCCGAGGGTTTCCAGCGCCGCCGGATTAGTGTTCGCCCCCGTGCCCGGGGCCACCCCGAAGTAGCCCGCCTCGGGATTGATCGCCCACAGCCGGCCGTCTTCGCCCGGCGTCATCCAGCAGATGTCGTCGCCGACGGTCCACACCTTCCAGCCGGCTTCGCGATAGCCCTCGGTGGGAATCAGCATGGCGAGGTTGGTCTTGCCGCAAGCCGAGGGGAACGCCGCGGCGATGTAATGCTTTTCGCCCTTGGGGTTTTCGATGCCGACGATCAGCATGTGCTCCGCCAGCCAGCCTTCGCGGCGGGCCTGGTGGCTGGCGATGCGCAGGGCATGGCACTTCTTGCCCAGGAGCGCGTTGCCGCCGTAACCCGAGCCGATTGACTTGATCGCCAGTTCCTCGGGGAAATGCATGATGAAGCGGCGTTCCGGATCGAGGTCGCCGGTGGAGTGCAGGCCTTTGACGAAGACGCCTTCGCGCTCGATCCGCGCCAGTGCCGGCGCACCCATGCGAGTCATGATCCGCATGTTGGCGACAACGTAAGGGCTGTCGGTGATTTCCACGCCACAACGCGCGATCGGCGAATCGATCGGGCCCATGCAATACGGGATCACGTACATGGTGCGGCCGCGCATGGCCCCTGCGAACAGGGCGTCGATCTTCGCGTGGGCGTCGGCAGGTGCCATCCAGTGGTTGTTCGGGCCGGCATCTTCCTCGTCGGGCGTGCAGACGAAGGTCAGGTGCTCCACGCGCGCCACGTCGGAGGGGTGCGAGCGATGCAGGTAGCTGCGGGGGTTGGTCTTCTCGTTGAGCGGGAGGAGATCACCGCTGGCGAGCATCGTCTCGACGAGGCGCATGTACTCCGCGTCGGACCCGTCACACCACGCGACGGAGCCGGGCTCCGTGAGGCGGGCAACGTCATCGACCCATCGATTCAATGCTTCCAGTGAACTGCCGTGCGAACCCATCCGGTGTGGTCTCCAGGTAATTGCCTGTGGAGACAGTAGTTTGCGGATCGTGGTATTTACAAGGCACGGCGCAGCAAAACGCGGGCGCCGTTCAGGTCACTCTTCGACTTTCGCCGGCGTCAGCGTGGTGATCACGTGCTCGACGTAGGCATCGAATTCTTCGTGCGACAGGCGCGGCAGGCCCAGCGTGAAGTTCAGCTGCAGGAAGCCGACGTAGGCCGCATAGGTAAGGCGTGCCCGGTGCAGGGCGACGATCGGCTCGAGGCCGGCTTCGCTATACATGCGGGTCAGGAAGTCCATCCGTCGCTGCGACACGCGTGCCATGACCGGGATCACCTGCGGGTGGTCCAGCGCTTTCAGCAGTGCCGCATAGACGCGGTGCGGCTGCAGCTCGTGGGCCACGCGGCGGAACAGTTCGGGCAAGCGCTTGCGTGGATCGGCGATGCGTTCGATCTCGGCCAGCACTTCGCGCTCACCGTACTCTTCCCAGCGCTCGAGGGCGGCCTGGAGAAGCGCTTCACGGGTACGGAAATGCCAGTAAAAGCTGCCCTTGGTCACGCCCAGGCGGCGGGCGAGGGCCTCCACGGCCAGCGCTCCCACGCCCTGTTCGGCGATCAAGGCCAGCGCGCCATCTTCCCAGTCTTCGGCGGAGAGGCGGACCCGTTCGTTCTTGGCACCATCGTTCATCGACGCATGGTAGCGGGAATGCGCGGCTTTGCAATCCATCCGGTTCCGTACGTGTTGCGTAAGACCTTGACTTTCCGTACGTTACATGACCGTACGCAAGCGTATTGACGACGGCAAGCCGGCCCCACATACTCATCCGTATGGTTGCCGAACCCGCCACGATCCCGTCGATCCCGCTCCAGCTCACCGCGCTGGACGGCATCCTGCTGGCCGGCGAGCGCTGGCCCGGCTCCCGCGGGCCTGCCCTGGTGTTCGCGCACGGCTTCGGCCAGACCCGCCATGCCTGGACCGGTTCGGCGCGGACGCTGGCGGCGCAGGGCTTCCCGGCGTTGACCTTTGACGCCCGCGGCCATGGCGAGAGCGAGCGCGTGCCGCGTGGCGACTACCACATGGAACAGTTCGTCGCGGACCTGCGCAGCGTTGCCGATGCCGCCGCCCCAGCGGATGGAACCCGTCCGGTCGTGGTGGGCGCCTCGATGGGTGGCCTGCTTGCCCTGGTCGCGGCGGGCGAGGCGGGCGACGATTGCCCGTTCTCGGCATTGATCCTCGTCGATATCACGCCGCGGTGGGAAACCCGTGGGGTGGAACGTATCCTCGGCTTCATGCGCGCCCATCCCGACGGTTTCGCCAGTTACGAGGAAGCAGCCACGGCCATCGAGGCCTACCTGCCGCATCGTCGCGAGCGCAAGACGGAGAGCCAGCTGAAGCCGCTGCTGCGCCAGGGCGACGATGGCCGGCTGCGCTGGCATTGGGATCCCGCCTTGCTGGATGGCCTGGTCGAGGAGAGCGAGCGCTACCAGCCGCGTCTGTTCGCCGCCGCCGCCAACATCCGGGTGCCCGTGCTGCTGCTTTCGGGCGCGCGCAGCGACGTGGTGTCCAGCCACACCGTCGACGAATTCCTCCGCGTGGTACCGCACGCGCGCCACGTGTCGCTCGCCGATGCCACCCACATGGTGGCCGGCGACGCGAACGACGCGTTCACCCGCGAGATCGCGTCGTTCATGCAATCGCTTTGACTCCACGTTTCACCTGTTATCTGTCCCGCTGCATTCCGCTTGAAGTAACCCTGTTAGAAACACGACGTACGAGGTGATACCCATGTCTGCGATCCTGGTTGTACTGGCGGCACTGATCGCCTCCGGTGCATGTGCTTACCACCGCACGTCCCTCAGGACGTGGGCGATCGCCACGGCGGCGACGACGCTGGTCGTCGGCTTCCTGGCCGGTGCGCCGGTCACCACCGTCATCCTGCTGGTGCTGCTGGCGGTGGTCGCCGTGCCGCTGCTGATGGTCGACTTCCGTCGCAAGAAGATCAGTGCGCCGCTGCTGTCGATGTTCGCCAAGGTGACCCCGAAGCTGTCGGAAACCGAACAGACCGCGCTCGAGGCCGGCACCGTCGGTTTCGAAGGCGAGCTGTTCTCGGGCATGCCGAAGTGGAGCGTGCTGCTGAAGCAGCCGAAGCCGGAACTGTCGGTCGAAGAGCAGGCCTTCCTCGACGGCCCCGTCGAAGAACTCTGCGGCATGATCGACGACTGGCAGATCACCCACGAGCTGGCGGACCTGCCGCCGGAGGTCTGGGCCTTCATCAAGAAGAACAAGTTCTTCGGCATGATCATCCCGAAGAGCTACGGTGGCCTGGGCTTCTCCGCGCTGGCGCATTCGGCGGTGCTGCAGAAGCTGTCCAGCATGTCGCAGACGCTGGCTTCCACAGTCGCCGTGCCCAACTCGCTCGGCCCTGGCGAGCTGCTGATGCACTACGGCAGCGACGAGCAGAAGAACCACTTCCTGCCGCGCCTCGCCGACGGCCGCGAGGTCCCCTGTTTCGCGCTGACCGGCCCGTACGCCGGCTCGGACGCGACCTCGATCCCGGACTTCGGCATCGTCACCAAGGGCATGTGGAACGGCGAAGAAACCGTCGGCATCCGCCTGACCTTCGACAAGCGCTACATCACGCTGGCTCCGGTCGCGACCATCGTCGGCCTGGCCTTCCGCATGTACGACCCGGACAAGCTGCTGGGTGACAAGGAAGACCTCGGCATCACGCTGGCGCTGCTGCCGCGCGAAACCCCGGGGATGGAAATCGGCCGTCGCCACTTCCCGCTCAACACGCCGTTCCAGAACGGCCCGATCCACGCGAAGGACATGTTCGTCCCGCTGTCGGTGCTGATCGGTGGCCCGCACATGGCCGGCCAGGGCTGGCGCATGCTGGTCGAGTGCCTGTCGGTCGGCCGCGCCATCTCGCTGCCGTCCAACGCGACCGGCGCGTCGCGCATGGCCGTGGCGTCGACCGGCGCGTATGCCCGCATGCGCAAGCAGTTCGGCCTGGCCATCGGTCGTTTCGAGGGCGTGGAAGAAGCGCTGGCCCGCATCGGCGGCCTGACCTATGCCACCCAGGCACTGTCGCGCGCGACGGCTGCCGCGGTGGATCGTGGTGAAAAGCCGGCGGTGCCTTCGGCGATCGCGAAATACCACGCCACCGAATGGTGCCGCCAGATCGCATCCGACGCGATGGACGTGCACGGTGGCAAGGGCGTCATCCTCGGCCCGAAGAACTACATGGGTCGCGGCTGGCAGAGCGTGCCGATCGCCATCACGGTGGAAGGCGCGAACATCATGACGCGCAGCCTGATGATCTTCGGCCAGGGTGCGATCCGCTGCCATCCTTACGTGCTGAAGGAAATGCAGGCGCTTTCCATCGCGGACTATCGCGAGCGCCTGAAGACCTTCGACAAGGCGCTGTTCGGCCACATCGGCTTCGGCTTTTCCAACGCGGTGCGCAGCTTCGTGCTCGGCATCACCTCGGCGCGCATCGGTGATGCCCCGGGCGATGCGTACACCCGCCGCTACTACCGCAAGCTCAACCGTTACTCCGCGGCACTGGCACTGTGTGCCGACGTGGCGATGGGCGTGCTCGGCGGCAAGCTGAAGTTCAAGGAAAAGCTGTCGGCCCGCCTCGGCGACGTGCTGTCGTACCTCTACATCGCCAGCGCGATGCTGAAGCGCTACGAAGACACCGGCCGTCCGGAAGCGGATCGTCCGCTGCTGGCCTGGGCGTTCCACCAGTGCGTATGGAACATGCAGATGGCGCTGGATGGCGTGATCCGGAACTTCCCGGTGCGCCCGGTAGCCTGGCTGCTGCGTGCCCTGGTGTTCCCGTTCGGTCGTCGCGAAGTACCGCCGTCGGATCGCCTCGGTCGTCGCGTGGCTGCACTGATCACGGCGCCCAGCGAGGCCCGCGATCGCCTGACCACGTGGACCTACCTGACCCCGACCGCGAACAACGTCGTTGGCCAGATGAACGCGGTGCTGCCGGACGTCATCGCCGCCGAGCCGGTGGAGCGCAAGTTCCTAAAGGCGTTCAAGGGTGGCCAGCTGAAGGCGCACACGTATAACGAGCAGCTGGCGGAAGCCGAGAAGCTCGGCGCGATCACGACCGCCGAACGCGAGCTGCTGCAGCGCGTGCGCGATGCCGTCGCCGAGTTCATTTCGGTGGACGACTTCGACAGCGACGAGCTGAAGGCTGGCGTGGCGGCGAAGGCCGAGAAGATGGAAGCGTCGCGGGCAGCCTGATCGCCTTCGATGTGGATGGGACGAAGGGCCGGCGTATTGCCGGCCCTTTTCTTTTGGGCGATTCGCAAGGTTCGTTGTAGGCAGGCGCCTACAGATTTCCTGGGATCAGCTCTATAGCATCCGGTGTCCATGAACGACGGGGCGCGGAGTGGGTTAACGATGTCCAAGGCAACGCTTGTATGGCGGATGGTGCTGACGCTGTGGGTCGCCGTTCCCACGCTCGCCGCCGCAACGGAGGCGCAGCTGCACTGGTATGTCGTCAACCGCAGTCCGTCGTACACGCTCGCGGCGCAGGGGGATCCATGGTCGGGTGACGGTGTCGCCGTCACGCTGGCGCGCACTCCGGAGGGAAACGAACCGTGGGGCAGCGGCGCGGCGGGTATCGATGCGCGCCCGTTCGCAGGCAGGGATGTGATCCTGAGCGCCGACGTGGCGACGACCGGTGGCGCAGCCAACGCAGCCATCTGGCTGCGCGCCGATAGCGCGTCGCCGCTTGGGCGTGCCTTCCAGACCACGCAGGGCCATCCGGTCAACGTCGACTCCGCTGCGCTGGCGCGCAGCGTCCGGCTGTTCATCCCGCGCGACGCCACGGAGGTCGTCGTGGGTGTCCTGCTGACCGGCCCCGGCGTCGCCCACTTCAACCACCTTCGCCTTGCCGTCGCGGATCCGGAGCGAACCGCCATCGACGCACCCGCGCTGCTCGACGAAGCGCTTGCCCTCATCCGCGCCCATGCGCTCAACGCGGGCAACGTGGACTGGGATGCCTTCCGCAAGGAAGTCGATCCCCACCTGGACAAGGGCGATCCCGCCTACGTGGCCTATCCCGCCATTCGTTACGCGATCACGAAGCTGGCCGATGGGCACAGCTTCTTCATGGACCCGACTAGGGCGACGGCTGAGTCGACCGTCGATGGCACGCGTTTCCCACCCGTGGTCAAGCTGTTGCCAGGCGGGGTCGGGTACGTGCGGCTGCCCGGCATGACCGGCCCGGTGGAAGCGAGGCAGTACTATGCGGAAACCGTTGCGTCGGCGATC